>JANPIW010000812.1:0-15102 GCA_031425215.1 Verrucomicrobiaceae bacterium | reverse complement strand
GAGTGCCTTCACCACCCAGTCGCGGTAGGTGTAGGCGTGAGGATAGCGGTTGTCGCGACCACCGGCGGTGTAGCCTTCCGTGTCAGAGTATCGCGCCACGTCGAGCCAGTGCCGCGCCCAGCGCTCACCGTAGCGTGGTGAGACCAGGAGGCTCTGCACCACAGCCGCGTAATTCCCGTTCTTCCCATCCGATGCGCCGAGGGCCGCGCGCATCTCATCAAAGGTCGGCGGCAGTCCCGTGAGAGTGATGTAGAGGCGGCGGACGAGCGTCTCTGGCTTCGCCGCTGGCGCAAAATCCAGTCCTGCGGCTTTGAGTTTCTGGCCGATGATCGCATCAATCCCCGCGCTGCCACCCCCTGTCACCGGCAGGAATGCCCAATGCGTCTTCCAGTTCGCTTTCTCCGTGTGTGAGGTCACCGCTTTCTCCTCGGGCCATGGCAAACCGAGAGCGATCCATTTCTCCAGCGCTGAAATTTGATCTGCGCGCAGCGCGTCGCCCTTCTTCGGCATCGCTTCCGTGCCCGGCATGTGCTTCACCGCACGGATGAGTTTGCTGGCTGATGGATTGGGATTTCCCGGCTCCACCACCTTGCCGTAGTCGCCGCCTTTGATGACGGCGTCACGCGAGTCCAGCCGCAGGCCGTTCTGATGTTTCTCCGCGCCGTGGCATGAGTAACAGTTCTCCGCGAGAACAGGCCGCACGCTTTTCTCAAAGAACTCAATCTGCTCCGCCGGAAACGGCGCGCCGCGCGCAGCCAAAGCGATGCCGACGAAGCACCCGAGAACGAGCGCGCCGTGAAGCTTGGAGGAGGGAATCCATGAGACCATCGTGAGGGGGTTGAGGCCGGGGTGCGAGGTTTGAAAACCAAGCGAGCAGAGTACGAGCCAGATCGTTAAGTCTTGCGGTCAAAGTCTCACCTCAAATCCTGCGTTGGGCCATTCTCAGGCTGGCGATCTCGAACCCCACGAACGAAACGACGAAGGCTGCGGCGCAACATAATGGAAGATAACCATGGTACTGCATTCCCATGAGGTATGACATGCTCATGATGACACCCACGGCCAGCAATTGAATTACCCAGACGACTCCAAGGGCGACACAAGCCAAGTACGAATGCGTGGATGCCGGTTGACGTCGCAGCATCGAAGCTAGTTGGGTCAAGAGCATCGGTATAAAACACACGATTGCCGATAATTCCGGTGAACCGCCAGCCCAGTCAGCAAGCCTCCCAAGATTTCTTGCACCTCCCGGTCCGTGACCAAGCCTGATGAACTCGGATAACTTGAGAGCGATGTCGTCGAGCAGCGCTATGCTGATCGCGTACAGCCAAAACAGCAAAGCGCAGACGATGGTTTTGAAGATCATGATTCACTCGGCCACAAAGTCATAGACCTGAATCTTTTTCACCATCGGCATGAGCACTTCCTTCACGGCTTTTTGATGGATGGGATTTTGCTCGTAGCTGTCCATCGCCTGCTTGTTTGCGAAGCGCATGACGAAACCGACGTCGTAGGTCGAGTCCACAATGGGGCGCGGGCTGGGGAGCATATGGCCGATGAGCAGGGTCTCGACTTCTTTGATGTCGCGCTTGAGGTCGCGCGCGGCGGTGATGAGCTTCAGGCGGTCGGTGGCGTCGCCGGGTTTTTTGAGCCAGACAAAGACGGCGTGATGCACTTTGCCTTTTTGTGCGCCCTCGAACGGGCAGCTTGTGCAGGAGCTGATGACAATGGCTGTGGCGGCGAGGAGGAGACTGCGGCGGGTTCTCATGGAGAAACAAGCGTGGATCAAATCGAAGCAGGGTCGATGCCCAGCTCGCGGAGTTTAGCGGCAAGTCGATTTGCGCGCTCGGCCTCTGCTTCGGCGCGGAGCATCACGTCGAGGTACGGCTCGAAAACTTTTCCGTCATGCCGGGTGCAGATGAGCTTGCCGTCGGCCAGCTCAAACTTCACGCCGACGCGCGGGCTGATCCAGCCTTGCATGTCGGGGAGGAGCATAAGGTGATCACCGCTGCGCAGGTAGCCGACGAGGCGTTCCTCGCCGGGCTGGGGATCGTAGATGAAGTACTCCTCGACGCCGTGCTGCTCGTAAAAGCGGTGCTCCTCGATCATCTGGATCGGCCGGTTTCCAGGAGAGAGAATCTCGATCACGACCTGCGGTGCGATGCCCTCCTCCTCCCATTGCTTGTAGCTGCCGCGATTTCCCTTGGGCCTGCCAAACGCGATCATCACATCGGGTGCGGCGCGCGTTTTCGCATCGCCCTCGACGGGATACCATAGCAGGTCGCTGGCGACGAAGACGTTCGGATCATTGGCAAAGAGAGCGAGGAATCCGAAGTGCAAGGTGGTGATCCACTCGAACTGGAGTGTGTTGTCAGACATGGGATTGCCGTCGTCCTCCGGGTAGATCACGTCCTTGCGCGGGAGACGTGGAGGTTCGTGGGTGTGGGTGAGCGCGCTCATGGCGCGGCGAGATTACGTTTCAGGCTCGCGAGTGTCAATCATTGGACCGGATGACGCTGGCATCGTGCGATGACTTGGCTAGCCTCCGGGCTCATGCGCTCCTTGCTCATCACCACTCTGGCCGCCGCCATCTCGTCTGCTTTGTCCGCCGGGGAACCGCAGCTTTTTGAAAGGCTGACGTTTCATGCCGCGCCAAAGGCTCTCGCGCCGGATGCTAAAACGTCAGACTGGCCGCGCGTGCTGGGGCCTTCGCATGATGCGGTCTCGCCCGAGACGCGGTTGCTGGCGAAGTTTCCCGCGAGGGAGCTGGCGAAAGTCTGGGAATGCTCGCGTGGCGAGGGCTACACGACTCCGGCGATCGGCGGGGATTTTCTAGTGAGCTTCCACGCGCTGGATGGCAAGGAGGTGCTGGAGTGCCTGCAACGCGAGACGGGCCGGCGGTTTTGGTCGGTGGAGTATCCGATCAGCTACAGAGATCGCTACGGTTTCAGCTCCGGGCCGCGAGGAAGTCCGGTCATCAGCGATGGCGTGGTGGTGGCGTATGGCGTGACTTCCATGCTGCACGCGGTCGATGTGGCGTCGGGTAAAATATTGTGGCAACACGATCTGCGAGCGGAATACAACGTGCCGCAGGATTTCTTTGGCGCGGGTGGCACGCCGCTGATTATAGAGGGCAAGGTGATCCTCAATGTCGGCGGCAAGGCGGCGAAGTTCGACATTTCGGACTCAAATCGTGATCGCGGACGCAAGCTGGCAACGAAGGGTGTGAGCGTGGCTGCGTTTGATCTGCGCAGCGGCGAGGTAAAATGGAAAATCGAGGACGAATGGGGCGCGAGCTACGCGTCGCCCATTCCCGCGACGTTGCACGGCAAGACAAAGGTGCTGATCTACGCAGGCGGCGAGAGTGATCCGGCCATCGGCGGCTTGATGTGCATCGATCCGACGAGCGGCGAACTCCACGACCGCTTCGCATGGCGCGATGAGGATTACATCCAGTCCGCAGGATCATCGCCCGTCGTGATCCCCGAGAAGAACCGCGCCTTCATCAGCACCGTGTATCCGAAGGGCCGTCCGCACGGGGGCGTGATGGTGGAGTATGATGAGAAGTTTAAAGCGAAGGAGGTGTGGAAGTCGGCTAAGTTTGCTATGCACTGGATGAATCCCATCCATCTCGACGGCCATCTTTACGGCATCGACGGCGAGCGCGAGGACAACTCGCGGCTCGTTTGCGTCGATGCGGAGACCGGCACGGAGAAATGGAGCGAGCGCATCGAGTGGGAGGACGAGTTCCTCGGCAAACGTTTCAACCGTCCCGGCATGAAGCAATCGATCCTGCGCGCCAGTCTGCTGCGAGTCGATGGCCGCTTTTTGTGCCTCGGAGAGTTCGGCTCTTTGTTGTGGCTCGGTCTCTCACCAACCGGCTGCCGCATCCTCGACCGCACGCAGCTTTTCTACGCGCAGAACACCTGGTCGCTCCCCGCGCTGAGTCGCGGGCTGCTCTACGTCTCCCAGCAGGCGAAGGACATCGATGAAAAGAGCGAGCGCATCATTTGCTACGATCTGCGCGGAGAGTGACGAGCGTGAGACTGCGGGAATAAGCAACATGTCACGCGCCTCAGACGTTTTGAAATTCGTAAAACCATGAAGCCCACCATCCCACTCCTCATCTGCCTCGGCGCGCTGTGCGCCCTCATCACCCTGCGCTCCGAAGACAAGAAAACCCCCAGCACCGATAAGAAAATGGAAACAACCAAGCCCGCCGTGGTGAAGACCGAAGCAGAGTGGCAAAAGAAGCTCACGCCCGAGCAATTCTACGTCACGCGCGAAAAAGGCACCGAGCGGCCCAACGGCGCGGAGTATGAGAAATTCAACAAGCAGGGCGACGGCACTTATTACTGCGTTTGCTGCGGCGTGGAGCTGTTCACTTCGAGCGAGAAATTCCACTCCGGCTGCGGCTGGCCATCATTCTACGATCAGTCGAAGGCCAAGAACGTGCAGGAGACACGCGACGCCGACGGCCACCGCGTCGAGGTCACCTGCAAACGCTGCGATGCGCACCTCGGACACGTCTTCGAAAAAGAAGGCTACAACACTCCGACCGACCGTCGCTTCTGCATCAACGGTGTCGCGCTGCACTTCGTCGAGAAAGGCGGCAAAGCCCCCAAGCTCGAAGAAGTTGCCTCCGCTGCCGTGCAGAAGAAGAAAGCCGATGTGGCAAAAGAAGGCGGAGTCGAGGTGAAAAAGTAAAGGGGGCTGTAACCTGCGCCGATCGTGGAACGCCGACGATTCGTCGTCTCGCCATGGTCATGTTCTCGGCACCAGGATCAATTCATCCACCTTGCTTGCCGGACACTGCGTCACGCGTTCGAGGATCGCTCACGACAAAGCCAAGATTTGCTCACTCATTCGTCCTGTTTCTCATGCCGGCGATGGCTTTTCGACCCGCGCCATCGTCGGGACGGATAACAGCCCCCACTGCGGTCGCACACCGCTGCACGCACCTCGGGAGCGCGGTGATGCGGGGGGAACAAAAAAGCCGAGATCGATACAGCCGAGAGTGGAGCACGACCCGTTGCAAGAGTAACCACATAACTAGCACCAGATGAAAACCACGCTTGCTCTTCTCCTTGCACTCTGCACCGCCCCGATCGCTGTTCATGCCCAAAATCCCCCTGGGCCTCCCCAGGTGCCACCACCCGGCAGACCCGGTGGCGTTACCCGCATCCCCCCGTCTCGCCCTTTGCCGCCCCGAGGCCCTGGCATGGGCGTTCCTCCTGGCCGCGCTTTTGATCCGGTCGTGGGACGTCGCCAGTTGTCCTTACCTCCGAAAATCATGGTCGCGCCCGGTCGCACCACAGTGATTACGACTGCACCCGCCGCTCCACCCCCTCCGGCTGAGGTCTTGACGACCACGAAAACCACGACCGTCGTTGATACCCCGGGCCGGCCGCGGCGGGTTTACCAAGCAGAGCGCAACGTCGTGATCGTCGAGGAACAAAACCAAACGCGCGAGCTTCCCTATGTGACCGTTCCCGTGCTGTTCGTGGTAGAAACGGCCGAGTTACTGGACGCTGAATCACGCGCCGCGCTCGAGCAAGTCGCAGGTGTGATCCGTGAAGTCGCCCAGACCGCACCGGACGCGACCTTTGACATTGAAGGGCACACGAGCACAGAGGGCACCGATGAATTTAACATGTCACTCTCTGCGGCGCGTGCCAAGCGGGTCTATGAGGAGCTGACGCTAAACTACGGTGTCCCACCGGGAATGTTGACCGCGCATGGGTATGGGGAAAGCTTTCCAAGCTACCCTAACGGTACCGAGCCTGAGCTGCAGCAGGACCGCCGCGTGCTTGTAGTGCGCACAAAGTAGGCCGCCACTCATTGTCTCTGCCATCCTGCCCGAGCCCGATGGCCCGCGCGGGATCGTTTTGGATCAGATAAAAAACTACGTCGTCTTGGCCTGTTTGGTTTTTTACGGTGCCACGACCTTGGCTGTGCTTGGGCTGCGGAGAAACATGCCGGACGCGCCGCGCGATTACAAAGCTCTGGGCCATCCGGTCGTTCCGCTGGGTCTTCATTGTCGTCACCATCGCTCTGTTGGTGAACACGCTCTCCAACTCAAGGCTTGAGGCGCTGCTGGGCCTGATGCTTATCGTGATGGGGCTGCCGGTGAATGCGTTCTTCAGACCATCAGCGATCGAAGGCCGATGACTCGTCGGCAATCCATGTGCCCGTCGTGGCGGCGGCGAGAATGGCGCTCAATTCGTCCGGCGAAAGCGTGACCGGATTCGCCTTCATGCTGCTGGCTTGCGCGGCGCGGCTCACGATTTCGCCGGCGTCTTTCTCGGTGACGTCGAAGTGACTAAGCGGCCGCACTTTCAGCCGTTCGCACAAACGCTCGATCCAGATGAGCGCGTCGTATCCGTCGGCATGGTCATTGTCGAGAAGCGCGCGAGCGGCGCGGACGAAACGCCAGTGCTGATCGTCGGTGCCACGTTCCTCGATGGCTTTGAGATTTGCATACCAAACATGCGCCAGGAGCGCGGCGCACACCGCACCGTGAGGGGCGCTGAACATGCCGCCAATGGGCGCGGCAAAACCGTGGACAGCACCGAGGCCTGCGTTTGCGAGCGCCATGCCGGAGAGCATGGCCGCGAGAGACATGTCCTCGCGCGCGGCGAGATCATCGGGGTGCGTGAAGGCGCGCTCCAGCGACCGTGCTGCGAGGCGGATGCCATGCTCGCACAGGGCGTCGGTCAAGGGATTCGCCCGCGAGGAAACGAAGGCTTCGAGCAATTGCGTGAGCGCATCGAGGCCGGTGCTGGCGGTAATATCCGACGGAAGTCCCAGCGTGAGGGCGGGATCGATGAGGGCGACGCGTGGAAGCATGTGCGCGCTGCGCAGGCTGACTTTCACGCGATGCTCCGTCGAGCCGAGCACAGCGTTGCGCGTGACCTCCGCGCCGGTGCCGGCGGTCGTCGGAATGGCGATGAACGGGGCGCTGGCTTTTTGCAAAGGCTGGCCGCGTCCGATGACCTCAAGGTAATCGAGCAACTCGCCGGGATTGGTGAGCATTGCTGCAATGGCCTTGCCCGCATCAATGGCGCTGCCGCCGCCGAAACTGATGACGAGATCGCAATGCGCCTCACGCGCAGTGGTGATGCCGTGCGTGACGGTGTCGAGCGTCGGCTCGCCACTGACGGAGAAGACCGCGGTGGCGATGCCGCTCTTTTCCAAGAGTGCCACGAGCGGCGTGGCGCGCGAAACGGAGCGACCCGTGACAATAAGTGCCGACCCTCCAAGCTCACGCGCGATACCGCCGATCTGCGCGAGGCCGCCGGAGCCGAAGATGATGCGCGTAGCAGTGGCGAACTCGAAGGTCATCTGATGCGCGCTACCTCACCGCCGGCAGTTGTATCTCCGGTTGGGAGAAAACAGAGTTAGCATCCTGACCGGATTTTCTCTGCCAAGCGGCGAAACCCTCAACATCCTGGTCGCGCCAGAGGAAGAAGCAGCCGTCGTTTCCGGCGTCCGAAAAATAGCGATTCTTGTCGAGCGTGTTGGTTCCGGCATTGGGATCGACCTGCACAAGCGTGCCATCCGCACCGCTCCAGAATGTGTTGCCGGTGATTTTGTTGTCGGAGGCCCACTGGATCCACAGCTCGCCGTTGCGGTCCTTGTGCTTGTCGTTGCGGTAGCAGGTGTTGCCTGTGAAGACGCAGTTCTGCACACGGCCCGCGCTCTTCTCGTAGCCGCCGAAGACGAGGCCGGCCTTGTCGTTTTGGAGGATGCGGTTGTTCCTCACGATGATGCCGGAGGTGATGGTGCCTTTGTTTTCCGCGCCGATTTCGATGCCGAGGTCGCACTCGCTCACCAGATTGTCCTCAATGATGATGTCGCGTCCGCCATCGACGTAGATGCCGGCGGCGTATCCGCCCTCGTATGATGAGCGGCAGCGCACGACACGATTGCCTTTGCACAGGCCCTGACGCGCGACGTTGGCAGGATTTTTGGCGAGCCATTGCTCACCGCCGATGAAGTCGATACCGATGTTGTTCACGTCATGCACGAAATTGTTCGTGACCTGGAAGCCGGAGACGTTCCCATTGATCGTCACAGCCTCGCTCTTCGCGGGATCACAGTTGAAAACCTCGCAGCCGTCGATGACGAGGCCGGTGATCGGCGTCTCCGAGCTGCCGTAAACTGTGATGCCCATCGCGTCCTTGCCCCTGATCTCATGCACGCGGCAGCCCCGCAGCTCCACACCGGCGCACGCCCCCTGCACGCGGATGCCCGAGCCGTCGCGGCATTTCAGATTGTCGCGGATCTCAAAGCCAGTCACATGCACATGGCTCTGATTTTCGATGAGGATGATGTTCTCGCCCTCGATTCCCCTGCCGCTGATGATCACAGCACCCTCAGCGCGCAAGGTGACGGGTGCGCCACTCTTCCCGGACACACGCATCTGCACCTTCTCCAGATAAGTGCCAGCCATCACATGCGCGGTGTCCCCAGGCTTCATCGCATCACAAGCGCGCTGAATGGTCCGCCAAGGCTGGCCCTTCGCGCCGCTGGCCGCGTCATTGCCTGCGGGAGAGACAAAATAATCCGCGCCATGCAGCGACACGGCACAAAACAAGGCAACAAAGGCAAAAGCCAGGGAATGGAAGGGTCCGGAGAGATTCACAGCGACGAGGCTACCATGCGCGTTCCCGGTGTGCAAACCGGGTGTGCCCCGCAATTCCAAAGCACCCGTGATTTAACGGAATAAGTCTTCCATCTGCTCAACGGATGACGTACTCTGCATGTCCCACTCCGCAGCTTATGGACACGAAAAACCGCCTCATCCTCAACACGGCAGCAGCCTTGGCGCTCAGTGCCTTGCCGGATCTCGTCACCGCCGCGCCCACGGAAACCATCGTCATGGCAGAGCGCGCCAGAGTCGCCGTCATGGCCAGCGATGTCGCCGTCGATGGCAAGCCGCGGCCCGATATCGCGCAGGCGCTCTCCGACAGCATCACCGCCGGCATGTTGCGCAAGGGGGACTACCGTGTCTTCCAGATGGAGCCGTCCTCACCACGTCTGAAGCCGAAGAAAAAAGACGGTCCCATGCTCGGCAGCACGACCGCCACCAGCTCCAGAGCACCGACCGATCTCGATTTCATCATCGCCTTCAATCTCGTGGGCGAGGAAAGCAAGTACCGCATGACGGTGAAGAAAATCCGCAACAGCGACAACGAGGTGATGGAAGTGCATGAGCTGACCAGCCAGGGAAAGCTCGATCAAGTCTTCGGCATGGTGCCCGCCGTTTTGCAAAAGCTCCAGACCAAGATCAAGCCCACTGTCCCAGTCGTGCGCACACGCGCTCCTGCGAGAATACAGAGCCAGCTCGTTGCAGCACCAACGCCATCATCCGAACCTGTGAGCAGCAACGCGAACTACTGGACGACCAGCACCGGAGAATCACTGCCGCCCGAACTAGCCGGCATCGATTTCACCAAGATACCCAAAGCCCTCATCTATCAGCGACTCGGTCACATCCAGGCGATCAATGACACATGGAAGTTTTGCGTCATCAGCCCCGCAACAACTGCCCCACGCATTGATCTACACGATTCACTCCATGTGCTCTATGACGAGGACGGCCGGATCTACGCCGACCTCCGCGTGGCAAACTTCGATCATGGCCGCGTCATCGCTGACTTCGGCAACCAGACCCCCGCGCACCGCAAGCTCTTCCCCGGCGACGAAGTCTTCGGCTGGGCGCCGCCGGCGCGATGAGAACGGGAGTTAGTTTCCGCGCTTGAACAGCTCCTTGAAAAAGCTCTTCGTCTCGCGCCCCGCGTTCTCCGTCCAGTCCCAGGCCTTGCGTGCTTTTTGCTTCACCTTTTTTGCGGCAACCTCGCCATCGGTGGGCTTCGGCGTCGATGCTGAAACGGCGGGATCATTCTTCGGCGTCCAGTCCTGCGACACCACCGCGCCCGTCTCGGCGGACACCACGCAGAAGCCCACCTCGTATCCCGCCGCATCTTGCAGCGCGAGGCCCCACTCGGGCGAGCCGGTCACTTCATTCGCCGCGAGCTGGTATTCCACCTTGGCGAAGCCCGACTTCGCCAGCCCTGCCGCCTGCGTTGCGGCAAAGCGCGCGGCCTTGGAGTCGAACTTCACGCGCTTGAGATCAAGATTCTTCGTCGGAGTGCGCTTGAGCAAATCGCCCGTGCCTGCGGGTGCCGCGCTCCATGCGGTGCCGTTGTTCGTCACGATGGCGCGCACGATCTCGCCCGGACGATAAGGATCGCGAGAGTAAACAGACCAGCTCGCCGGATCAGCCTCGCTGGCCTTGGCGCGCGCGAGCACGACATTCGCAAGCTGCGCCTCGCCAAACTGCCGAGTGAGCGCCGCGCTGACATCTGGACTGAATCCGAACAGATCGGAGGCACCGAGTAGAGCAATGGCGGCGACTGGAGCGAGAAAAAAGCGAAAGTGTTTCATAGGACAAGGCGGCCAGTATGCGAGAACGCGTCGTGGAGGCCAAGCACTATTTCTCAACGCATAAGGTTGCGGCGCGCGGCACGTCTGCTCATTATCCGGCCCCTTTCCCTGCCAACTCGCGCGCGTGGTTTTTAGTTCGCACATTTTCATCTTCTACTTTCTGCCGCTGGTCCTCGGCATCTACTACCTGCTGCTCTGGCGCGGTGTCGGTGCGACGATGAGGCATGTGTTTCTCACCTGCGCGGGGTTGGTTTTCTACGGCTGGTGGAGTCCGTGGTTCGTCTTGCTCATGCTCGGCACCGTGGCGGTGGATTACAATCTGGGCCGCATGATCATAGGCGCGGGTGACAACTTGCGGCGCAAGAAGCTGGCAGTCACGCTCTCGGTCGTCTCGAATCTCTCGATGCTGGCGTTCTTCAAGTACAGCCTCTTCGCCGTCGAGAGCGCGCGAGGCATCGCGCGCTGGATGCATTGGGGCGAGATCACGCCGCCGGATTTCATCAGGCACATCGTCCTGCCGGTGGGCATCTCGTTCTATGTCTTCCAAAGCCTGAGCTACTGCATCGACCTGTACCGTGGTCACGCCCGGCCTGCGAAGTCGTTCATCGACTTCGCGTGTTTCGTCTCGCTCTTCCCGCATCTCGTGGCCGGCCCCATCGTGCGCTACAGCGTGATCGCGGAGCAGATGCGCGGACGGGATCACACAGTCGAGGGTTTCGCTCTCGGCCTCACACGGTTCAGCTTCGGTCTCGCGAAAAAAATTCTGCTGGCTGATCCGATGGGGGTCATTGCCGATGGATCATTCGGCGCGGGCGCGGGGACGCTCTCGGCCTTCTACGCATGGTTTGGCGTGGCGGCTTACGCGTTTCAGATTTACTTCGATTTCTCCGGCTACTCCGACATGGCCGTCGGCCTCGCGCGGATGCTTGGCTTCCGATTTGTGGAGAATTTCGACTCGCCCTACAAGAGCGTGAGCATCACGGATTTCTGGCGACGCTGGCACATGTCGCTCTCCTCGTTCTTGCGCGACTACCTCTACATCCCACTCGGTGGCAGTCGTCGTGGCGCTGTGCGCACCCATTTCAATCTGATCGTCACCATGCTCATCGGCGGCTTGTGGCACGGAGCTTCGTGGACCTTCGTCATCTGGGGCGCGATCCATGGCGCGATGCTCAGCCTGGAGCGACTGATGGGCAAGAACGCGCTCTACGCCGCGCTGCCGCGTGTGATGAAAGTGCTGCTCACCTTCGCGATCCTGCTCATCACCTGGGTTTTCTTCCGCGCCGAGAATCTCGACGTGGCCCTCGGCTATCTCGCCATCATGTTCGGAAAAGGCCCCGCTCTCGTGCCGACCAGCACATTGCTGCAAACGGAGTTGCAAGGAAACTTCGACCTGTTCCACTTCCTCATCTGCGCCGCCGCCGCGTGGGGAATGCCGAACACGCAGACGATCCTCGCGCGCCTCACCTGGGGCAAGATGCTCATCGGCATCGCGCTTTTCATCCTCGCCGTCGCCATGATGTTCACGCGCGGCCACAGCCCGTTTCTTTATTTCCAATTCTGATTAGCCGACATGCCCGACACAAATCACATCTCTGACGCGCATCTCGTCTCCGCCACTGATTTCAAAATCAGCCGCGCGCAGGCATGGCGCGTCATCGGCGTGTTCGTGCTTCTCGTGCTCGGGCCGGTGCTTGTCGATCACGCGATGCGGCTATCCTCATCGGGAAACCATCGCGCTTTCTGGATCGACGTATTCGCCCCGCCTTCGTTTGATCCGGGCGCGCGTAGCGAGAAGGACAAATCCATCACCGGCCACATCCGCTGGCTGGAGCGCGGGCTTGATGACGCCACCTATTCCCGTAGCACGCGACAGTTTGCGCAGATGCTCCTCACCAGCGTCGTGAGGGAGGGCAATCGCAAAACCCACGTCGGCGGCGGAGGCTGGTTGTTTTACCAGCCGGAGCTGACCGCGCTGCGTGGCCTAGGACCGATGCGGCATGATGCGGTGTCGCCCGCGTTGCATGACAAGGGCAGGATGCCCTCGCTCCTGGCGCGCGATGTGGTGCTGGAGTTTGCCGCGCAGTTGAAGTCGCGCGGCATCCCTCTTCTGCTCGTGCCTGTGCCAGGGAAGGCCACGATTTATCCAGAGTTTGTCTCCCGCCTCATCAGAAAGCCGCTCCTGCATCGCGACCAGCTCGCGCTGTACGACCAGTTTCGCGCAGCCGGTATCGACGTGCTCGATCTCACCGCCACCATGTGGGACATGAAGATTCACAAGCAAATCTTCCTCCAGCAGGACACGCACTGGACACCCGACGCGATGGAGGCCATGACCGAGATCATCGCGAAGCACATCAAGAAGAGCTACCCGCAGGCAGTGAAACCCGCCGATGTCTCCGAGCTCATCGACGCACGCCCCGCCGACCGCTCCAGCGAGGGCGACCTCGTGCGTCTGCTCGATCTCGCCGCGCCCGAGTGGGTTTTCCCCGAGGAAGAAGCGCTCATCGTCTCGCGCACCGGCCTCGATCCGAGCGATCAATCTCCGCTCGCGCTCCTCGGCGACAGTTTCGTGAACATCTTTGACGATCCCTCACTCGGCTTTGCCACCGAGGACGAGGCGGCGCAAAGCACACGCATCCGTGGCGGCCTCGCGCACAAGCTCGCCGTCATCCTCAACCAGCGCCTTGATGTCATCACCGCGAATGGTGGCGGCGCCACCGATGTGCGCCGCGAGCTTGCACGCCGTTCCGACGACAACGTGCGCGGGAAGAAACTCGTGCTCTGGATCATCGCCAGCCGCGATCTCCTCCTCACGCCCGCTGCTGCTCGCGATGCCGGAGTGACCTGGGAGCGAGTCGAGTTCAACACACGCACCAGCGATGGCAGCACCGCTGCGGCACCAGCGACGAGCCAGCAGATCGTCATCGAAGCCGAGCTGATCTCGAAGTCCAAGAACCAGGATCCAAACGCCGCGCCGTATCTCAATGCGCTGCACGTCGCTGAGTACAAGCTCAAGCGCGTTGTCAGCGGCGAGTTCAAGGCCGCCGACTGGCTCGCATTGCAATGGACCTTCAAGAACAAACAGCTCCAGCCGCCCGCCAGTGCATCGCCAGGAAAAACCTACCGCCTCTCCCTCATCCCCGAAGCCACGATGCCAACTGAAGCCCGCAACGTGAATGTAAGCGACGACTTCACCGACCGCTTCACCTCCGAGCGCTGGTATGTGGAGAAGCTCGAAGAGATCAGATAGCAAAGCAGAGAGCCGACTGGCTAAACGCCGTGCTCATTCAGCGGCCCGACATCTGTCTTCGTGCCAGGCCATTGCATGAGCACATTCGCCAGCAAGATCAGACCTCCTCCGGTGAGGAGTGTGGTGGTTACCTTCTCGTCCGCATAGCTCAGAGCGCTCATCGCAGACAGCCAGCCAGGAAGAAACAACGCGAACACGCTCGTGAACACCGGCTCCAGGCAATAGATCAGCCCGGCCGTTGTCGCGCTGACGTGTGGCTGCCAGCAGTTCATCCACATGAAGGCCAGCAGAGTGCAAGGGCCGATGAGGATGGCGAGGAAGAACCACGATGACGGCTGTGCGAACGACTGCGCCGCAGCACTCCATCCGTCGCCCACGATCCATAGCAGCGGCAGGCACATCACGGCGATGGTGGCGAACATTACGACGGAAACCTTGAGCGCGTCGTTGCCACGAAATGCGGGCACTTCGAGGCACAGGATGTGCGCGGTGAAAAGCAGCGCCGCCACCAGCGTCTCCGCCTCGCCGCGTCCCATTTGAAAGCTCCGCCAATCAAAGCCCGAGAGAATCGCGATGCCGGCCAGCGCGATGAGACAGCACACCGCTTCCCGTGGCAGTGGCAGGCGTCGATGCCAGAGCATCTTCACCAGCGGGATGAAGAACACCGTGCCCTGCGTGAGAAACGCCGAGGTCGATGCCTCCGTGTGCGCCAATCCATCCACCTGCACGAGCATCCCGAGTCCGCCGAATACTCCAAGGCCGATGCCCTGCGCGATCTCGCGCCCAACCATGCGCACACCTCCTCGCGCGATGAGTGTGATGACAAGCGCCAGCACACCCGCGACAGAGAACCGCACCACCATCGTCGCCGTGGAAAGAAACCAGGTGCCTGCGTCTGGCAGCGATGCCGCCTGCGAAAGCGCCAGCGCCTTGATCGCCGGAAAGCTCAGCCCCCACATCGCGCAGGCGAGGATCAACATGCGGACGGCTTTGGCGTTCATGCAGGCGAAGATGCGGATGACTTGCCAGCGCTCAATGCCCTCCGCGCAAATCAGCCCGTCGAACCGTCGCCGGAAAAAAAGCGATGCCTCAGCGCCGCTTCGATTTCCGCAGCCACTGGCTGAGATGAGGGAGGCCCGGCAGATCAAGCACACAATCCTCAAGCAGCTCGAGTTGTAAATAATCGAGATGCTCGATCTGAGTCACCACACTCTTCGGCAAGCTGCCAAAACGCTTTTGCAAAATCCGCGACAGCGTCTGGGCCTTGCCTCTTGCCTCACCCTCCGCCTTGCCCTCCGCCTTGCCCTCCGCCTTGCCCTCCGCCTTGCCCTCCGCCTTGCCCTCCGCCTTGCCCTCCGCCTTGCCCTCCGCCTTGCCCTCCGCCTTGCCCTCCGCCT
>JANPIW010000811.1:0-4533 GCA_031425215.1 Verrucomicrobiaceae bacterium | reverse complement strand
TTGATCATGACGGCGTAACGCACGAGCACGGAGTCCAACCAGCCGCAGCGACGTGCGCGGCCCGTGGTGGCACCGTATTCACGGCCCATGTTGTGCAGCATGTCGCCGATGGCTTCGTTCTCGGTGATGAATGGGCCGGAGCCCACGCGTGTCGTGTACGCTTTCGCGACGGCGACGACGCGGTCGATGAGGCGCGGCGGGACGCCTGAGCCTGTGCATGCGCCGCCGGAGGTGGTGTTTGACGAGGTGACGAAGGGGTAGGTGCCGTGGTCGATGTCGAGGTAGGTGCCTTGCGCGCCTTCGAAGAGCATGCTCTTGCCGGCGCGGATGGCGGCGTGGAGGCGCACAGTGGTGTTCGTGACGTGCGGTGCTAAAATTTTGGCGGCGGCAAGAATTTGCTTTACGGTTTCCTCGACGGGCACGAGTTCGACACCGGCGGCGGCGAGGAATTCGTTGTGCGTGTGGATGCGCTCGGTCAGCTCGGCGGCGAGCACGTCGGGTTGTTTGAGCAGGACGCAGCGGATGCCGCCGCGCTCGACTTTGTCGGCGTAGGCGGGGCCGATGCCGCGGCCGGTGGTGCCGATTTTTTTGTCGCCGCGCTTTGCCTCGCGGGCGCGGTCGAGGGCTTTGTGGTAAGGGAGGACGAGGTGCGCGGTTTCGCTGATGAGGAGGTTGTCCGGCTCGATTCGCACGCCTTGACCGCGCAGTTTATTGATTTCCTCGATGAGTCCGAGGGGGTCCATGACGACGCCGTTGCCGATGACGCAAAGTTTACCGGGCCAGAGGATGCCGCTGGGGATGAGATGGAGGATGTATTTTTGTCCGCCATTGATGACGGTGTGCCCGGCGTTGTTGCCGCCTGCGGCGCGCACCACGACATCGACGCCGTCGGTGATGTAATCGACGATTTTTCCTTTGCCCTCGTCGCCCCACTGGGCACCCACTACAATCGTATTTGGCATGTCTTTTTGTCTTTCTCTTCTTCGCGAAACAAGCAATGACGCAACCATCGAGGCTGCGTGATCAGGACTGCAAGCTGGAAGCCTGCACCACTTTATGCGCCCATGTTCATGAACATGGCGACGGCACCTGCGCAGGCCACGAGTCCGAGGACACCGAGGAGCATGAGCATCCCGCGCTGCGAGTCCTTCACCTTTTTGTGCGGGCCGAATCCGGCGCGCTGCGAGCGATCATACGGCTGCGCCGCGTAGCCTCCGGATGAAACGGTGCTGGAGCGCGCGGGCGAGTCCCAGCCTGCGCCACCGCCGGCACGCGCGGCGGGTGCGTCAGCGACGAACACGCAATCGACTGAGCCGAGGGTGAAGGAACGCGTCGAGGACATGTTCACGGCCTCCACGCGTTCGCCTTGAATTTTGGTGCCGTTAGTCGAGCCGAGATCGGTGAGCATCCAGGCGCTTCCTTCATTTGAGATCTCGGCGTGATGGCTGGAGACGGAGTTGTCGGGGATCACGATGCTGTTGTCGTCAGCGCGGCCGACGGTGAGGCGCTCGGCGGTCAGCTCGACCTCGCCGACGGATCCGTCCGTGGTGGTGTATTGCAGTTTTGGCATGGCGGCGTGTATCTAGCAGGAAGGGGCGGGGAGGCAAGAACAATGGCGGTGCGTGTGCCTGGCTTTCGCGGAAACCTCATCAAGCTGCCGCCGCAGCCTCGGGCGCTCCGCGCAAAATAATCTGGCCGATGAGCAGGCCGAGGAAGAGGAGGAGCAGGGCGGCGTAGAGGGGCCAGTGATACAGCTCGTCGGTCTCGACGATGTTCTTCTTTTTGATCTCGGTTTTTTCCAATTCGTCGATGGTTTTGAAAATCTCCGTGAGCGCCTGCAAATCTTGAGCGCGGTAAAAGGTGCCGTTGCCGATGCGGGCCACTTCTTGGAGCGTGGCCTCGTCGAACTCCTGGCGGCCGGAGGTGGCGACCTGCCCGTTGAGGTCGATGAAGCTGTGAACGCCGGGAGTGCCAATGGCGATGGTGTAAATCTTAATGCCAAGGGTCGAGGCGAGGTTGGCGGCGTCCTGCGGGCTGAGCTTGCCGGAGTTGTTCGCGCCGTCGGTGAGGAGGATGATGACTTTGCTGGGGGCCTTCTGCTGATCGAGCCTGCGCGCGGCGGCTGCGATGCCGGAGCCGATGGCGGTGCCGTCTTCCATGACGCCGATCTGCACGCGCTCGATATTCGTCTCCACCCACTCGTGATCGAGGGTGATGGGGCAGGGGTAATACGGCGCGCCGGAGAAGGCGACGATGCCGATGCGGTCGCTGGTGCGGCCCCGGATGAAATCACGCATCACGCGCTTGGCAGCCACGAGACGGTTCACGGGGCGGCCGCCGATATAGAAATCCTCGATGAGCATGGAGCGCGAGACATCGACGGTGAGGGCGATGGCGATGCCTTCAGTTTTCACCTCGTCGTAGGTGCGAACCTTCTGTGGTCGCGCCATCGCAATGATGGCTGCGGCGAGGCTGGCGAGGATGAAACCGAGGAAGAATCCGCCCCGGGCGAAGCGCGCGGGCGTGCCGAGATCACGCAGCAGCGAGGCGGCTGGAAACTGCACCGCCGGAGCGCGGCCCGATTTTCCACGGAGCCACGCGGCGAGCGGGAGCAAAAGCAGCAGCAGCAACCACCAAGGGTTTGCGAATTGAAAGCCGGGCAAAAACGGAATGCTCATACGCGCTCCTCCTCGAGCCTGCCGAGCGCGCTCTCGACGAGCGACGCGGCCTCGGCGCTCGTGGTTGGTTTGGGTGCGAAAGAAATCTCATCGTAGCGCTCCGCGATCGGTTCAAAGCGCTCGCGCCACGCGACGGGGGCGCTCTGCGAGACGGCGGCGCTCTCGAATAACTCGGGCGTGGTGCGATAGGGTGCCGGTATGGAGTACCGGTCGAGGTAATAAGCGCGCAGGATTTCCGAGACGCGATGCCCAACCTCCTGCGGAGTGAGAGCAGTGACGCGCGCCTGCAAATCCTTGAGCGCGCGGAACGCGGTGCGCCACGGATCGCGTCTTGCTGCTGGCGCGGCGCTCTGACGCAGAAACAAAAGCCAGACCACCAGCGCAATGAGAGCGAGGATACCGATGATGATGCCGATGAGCATCCACATCGGCATCTCGAATGGCAGTTCCACAGGCGGCGGTATCTCGGGATGCGGCAGCGGCACCGGCTCGGGCGCGCCTTGCTGCCCCTGGTCCACCTGAGGAATCTGGAGGGGGAAACTTTGCGCTATCACGAGCGCTTCCTCCTTCGACGAGCGCGAAAGTACGATTTGAGCGCTGGCACATAGTCGCGATTCATCTCGACGCTGATGCGCTCCACGCCGCTCTTGCGCAGGGTCTGGATCAGTCCGACCTGCACGGCTGCCATGCGCGAGGCAAAGGCTTCGCGCACCGCGGCATGGGATGTGTTGACGATGAATTGCTCGCCAGTCTCCGGATCCTCGATGCATACGCGTCCTGCATTGGGAAGGTCGAGTTCCTTGGGATCGACGATGTGGACGGCGACGACGTCGTGCTTTGCGGCAACGGCGCGGAGCGATTTCTCCCAGTCTTTTTTTTCCGAGAGAAAGTCCGACACGACGATGACGAGCGCGCGGTGGGCGATGCGCTCCATGGCGAGATCGAGAGCGGGCTTGATGTCGGTGCGGCGGCTGCGCGGCTGGATGTTGAGAATGTCGCGGATGATGCGCAGCGCGTGCGGCGCTCCTTTGCGCGCGGGGAGGTATTGCTCGATCTGGTCGGAGAAAAGAATCACGCCGGTCTTGTCCTGATTTTGAACGGCCGAGAATGCAAACACGGCGGCCATCTCGGCGGCGCGTTCGCGTTTGCTGTCCTCCGCGCTGCCGTAGTCGCCCGAGCCGCTGACATCGACGAGGAGCATGACGGTCAGCTCCCGCTCCTCGACATATTTGCGGATGAAAGGCTCGTTCATGCGCGCCGTGACATTCCAGTCGAGGAAGCGCACATCGTCGCCGGGCTGGTATTCCCGGAAGTCATCAAACTCGATGCCCTGTCCCTTGAAGCGCGAGTGATACTGCCCGCCGAGGGATTCCTTCACCATGCCGCGCGTGATAAGTTCGATGCGGCGCACCCGCTTGAGGATGCGGGCGAGGCGGATGTCGTTGTCAGTGGCGGTGGGCATGAGGATGTCTCAAGCGGCTCAAGGCACCGGCAGCTTGTCGAGAAGCTGCCTCACCACATCCTCGCTCGTCAGACCTTCCGCTTCCGCTTCATAAGACAGCAGCACACGATGACGAAGGATGTCTGGCGCGAGGCTCTTCACGTCTTGCGGGGTGACGTAGTTGCGGCCTTCGAGGAAGGCGAGGGCTTTGGCGGCCAGGGCTAGATTGATGGTGCCGCGCGGGGAGGCGCCGCAGCGGATCAGTAGTTTGAGGTGCGGTGCGAGCGTTCCGGGATCGCGCGTGGCGTGGATGAGCGCTACGATGTAGTCGCGGATTTTGCATGTGGCTCAGGCGGATTTCTGATCAAGGCGTTCGAGCAAATGGAACGGGGAGTCGAGCAGTTGCCGGACGGC
>JANPIW010000810.1:0-3703 GCA_031425215.1 Verrucomicrobiaceae bacterium | reverse complement strand
GCTCTGCGCACTGGCGAAACCTTGCTGCCGCAGCCAGCTCGCGGCGCGGAGTGATCTCATGCCGTGGTGGCAGTAAATGATGAGCCGCTGGTTCTGATCGCCGAGCTTCGCATCCACCTCGTCGCCGAAACGACTGAGCGGGAGCAGTTCCGCTCCTTCGATGTGGCAGATGTCCCACTCATCATCCTCGCGGCAGTCGATCAGTCTCATCGCGCCAGCAGCGCCACCGAGCAGCGCGCTGACATCATTCACGTCGATCTCGACCGGCAGCTCAGGCATGGCGCGCTGGAATCAATGCTGCACCGTGACGGGCGTGCCAAGCGAGACATTGTTGAAAAAAATCTCCGCCATGTGCGCGGGCATTCGCACGCAACCGTGCGAAGCCGCGTAGCCGGGGAGGTAGCCCTTGTGCATTCCAGTCCCGCCATTGAAGCGCATGAAGTGCGTCATTTCCGACCCAAGGAATCGCGTGCCGGGCGGGGGCCTGTCCTTGCCGGCGGTCACGTCCTTCACCACCACATTGCCGGCGCTGTCCACAAAGTCGCCGTAGAGATTGGAGCGATGATCGGGATCCTTCTCCGTGATTTTGAATCTCCCCGTCGTAGTCGCGTGCCCCTCGTCGCCAGTCGAAAGCGTCGATACCCCGGCGAGCGTGCTGCCTTTATAGAAGTAGGCCTTCTGATCGCTCAGATCGATCACGACGCTTGGCGGTCCGCTGATACCATCGCCATCCCAGTAGGAGACGGCGTCCGTGAGGTGCCCGGATGGCATGCCGCCTGGCACTGTGCCCGGAGCGAATGCGTCGAGGTATTGAGTCTGGTTGTTTGAGCCGCCCGGAGAACTGCACGAGACGAGGCTGGCAAGAGCCGCTGTGGCGAGGGCGAGATAAACTGTGGGTTTCAATGCATGTGTCATGTTGAGGCGTGAGGTTTACGTTTCCGGGAGAAAGAAGCGCGCATTTTCATTCATCCGAGCGGCGCTGTCCACCACTTCGCATCCAGTGTCAAGGCGGTGGATGAACAGGCGGTGGATGAACGGCTGCATCGAGACCGGCAGACGTTACTCCGCCGCTGATACGCGCCCCGCGCGATTCATGAGTGACCACCATCGCGGCAGCAGAATGAGCGACACCAGCGTCATCAGCAGCAGGCCGAGCGCGCACACGAGACCGAGCGAGGAGATGCCGCCGTTCGTGGCAAACATCAGGCTGGCGAAGCCGATGCTGGACGAAATGCCGCAAAACAAGATCGCGCGGCCTGTGGTTTCGCGGACATGCGCCACATCGCCCCTTTCGCGCCGCAAGGCCACGAGCATGTGGATGGCGTAATCCTCCGCAGTGCCCACGAGCAAGGGGATGGCGGCGATGCTGGCGAGATTCCAGCTCAGACCGCAGAGGGACATGATGGCGAAAAGCGCTGCAAAGCTCGCGATCATCGCCGCCAGCGTGAGCAGGACATCGCGCCAGGAACGCAGCACAATGAAGAGCACGAGAAGGAAGATGAGCGCGAGCGGCAGCATCTTCATCAGCGCGTCGCGGATGGCCACGCTCGCGAGCGCTCCGCCGAGGCGCGACCAGCTCGGAACATAAACATCACTCCCGTCACTTTCACCCGCCCCATCATTCGTCCACCCGAGCACCGCCGCAGCACCCGGCCTCATGCTCACGAAACGCGAGATCGAGGCTTGCGCGCTCGATTGCTCAAGAGCCATCGGCCAGGGATGAATGAATGCCTGCCTGAGATGGGCAATCGTCGTGTCAAACAATCGCGCTGACTCTGGCTCAAACCCGCTCCCGTCGAGATCCCGCGCCGTTTTCTCACTGCTGGACGAGAGCGCCTCCAGCACCGGGCGATTGGTACGCTGCGCCGCGTCATCCGGCAGAAACACGAGCGGAAGCCAGTGGTCGCCTTTGATGGACTTGGAGCGCAGAGCGTCCGCTGTCTCCGCCACGACGAGAAGCGGCGCGCGACGCGCG
The DNA here is from genome assembly GCA_031425215.1 of Verrucomicrobiaceae bacterium. Lineage (GTDB taxonomy): Bacteria > Verrucomicrobiota > Verrucomicrobiia > Verrucomicrobiales > Verrucomicrobiaceae > JANPIW01. Next base: position 1,728 of record JANPIW010000810.1, on the reverse strand, counting down.
TCATCACCGCCGCTCCTTCGCTCCAGGTCATTGATCACCGCCATCGCTTCGCTGTCGCGCGAGCGCAGCGGCGCGGAGGTGCCGTCAAAGGCTGGCATGCCTTTCCATGTCAGCACCACGATGATGATGAGCGCGAAGAAGAGGCTGAGCGTTTGGGCATTCACACGGGACGCCGCAGGCTCACGCCGCCGGCTACGGCGCTCCCCGAGCGGATGCCGCAGCGCGATGGCAGGGAATGTCGTGATCATGACCGCCGCGCCCACGGCCACGCCGATGCCGACAAGCAGCCCCATCTCCCGAAGTCCGGGAAAGCTGCTCAAGCACAGCAGCCAGAACACGGCGACCGTGCTGACCGCACCACCGATGATGCTGCGGCTGATCTTCGCGCGCAGCACCGCCGCACCACCAGCCTCATGTCCCGCGCTCTCCTGGTAAATCAGCACGCCGTAATCCACCACGAGGCCCAGCACGATGGCGGCAAATCCGAGGTTCATCGCATTGATGCCGCCAAGGATGACCGTGCCGATGCCGATGGTGATGCCGAGTACGATGAAAAGAATCAGCGTGATCCACAGCAACGGCATCACGCGGCGGTACATGATCCAGAACAGCAGCGCGATGAGCACCATGCTCGCGCCGATGGTGGATGAGAGATCGCGCTCCATCCCGCCGCCAGCCTCGGCCATGAAGGCAATCTCGCCGGAGAACCGCACCTTCACATCCGGCCCGAGAGGCATGCCGCCCACCACACGCTTGAGATGATCCAGCCACGCGACAGCCTCCTTGTAGCCGGTGATCTCGCTTGGCGGCAGCAGGCGCAGCAGACGCATCCGCTCCATGCCCGCGAGCGTGCCCGCGTCGAGCATTGAGGAGAGGTCGCCGTCGCTGAGAAACTCCATCAGGCCGAGTGGATCGTACGACAAACGCTGCATTAGCGCAGCGTCAGGCGTGGTGGCCAGGATCTCGGTGACGCGCTCAAGATGCGCGGGGAGATTCTCTTTCCGCAGACGCTCTGCAAACGCGCGCACCTTTTCCGGCAGCGCGTTCTGCATTGTCCACGCGAGCGCGGCCGCCGCCTGATTGATGTCCGGCACCCCGTTGATCACGCGCGCATGTTCAAACGGGGAGGCTTGCTTCAATAAATTCACCGCCGAGTCAGCCGCCGCTCCATCTTCGGCTTCGATGAGAATGATCACGTCATTCTGTGACTCGAAATGCTCGCGCATCAGCCGCAGCCCGCGCACCTCTTTCACATCAGCGGGCAGCAGGGAGAGAATGTCAACGTCCACATCCAGCCGCCGGACACCCCACCAGGCGCCCGCGACTGCCAGCAGGAGCCAGAGGGAGATCAAACGCACGACGGGAGGAGACTACATGGCGGAGTTTGTTTTGCCAGCCGTGTGAAAATGCTGGGATCAGAAACTTAGCGAGCAGGTAGTCATCTGCGTGACGCGCACTGCATCGCAACTCGATCAGGGTGGAAGCAGAAATGAAAGCGAGGCTTGGACGAGCAATCCACGGCACCGAGGCCGCGCCTGTGCTCACTTGCCTTTCTTCGTCGGCTCGGGCGCGGTGGCTGGTGCTGGCGCAGTGGTGGTGCCGCCGGCCGCAGTCTCTTCTTTTGCCTTCACCGCATCGAGCGGCGTGGTGATGGGGCGCATCATGTCGGGGACGATGAGCCATTTGGCGGTATTGGCTTTGTCCTGCACCATGGAGATGAGGAACAGC
>JANPIW010000809.1:0-5813 GCA_031425215.1 Verrucomicrobiaceae bacterium | reverse complement strand
ACGAGCTGGCAGCCGGTGCGGGCGCGCGATGCGTAGGGCAGTCCGGGCATGGCGGCGAGCTTGCTCGCGGCTTCGATGGCGGTGACGAGAAGCTTTGGCTCTGTAACGCCCAATAATGTGAGCAGATCGACGCGCTGGCATTCCAGCTCGAAGCGCATCGTGGCATCCGAGAGTTTCTCGCGCAAAAGTTCATCGAGCAGCTCGAGCGCCTCGCCGGGTTTGCCTTCACGGTTTTTTGCCTCCACCTGATGCACGCGTGCGGTGAGCGCCATGGGGCCTTCGCGTTCGGCAAGCTCGCTCCAGATGCTGATGGCGCTCTGCAATCCCTCGGGTGTGAGCAGCTCCATCGCGGATTTGCCGGCAAAAAAAAGCGCGGTCTCGGCGAAGGGCGACTTGGGATAATCACGAGCGAGCTGCTCGAACTGGCTGCGCGCGTTGGCGTAGTCGCCGAGGCGGAAATAGGCTTCCGCTGCTTTCATGCCGACTTGATCGGCGAGCGGCGACTGCGGCCACTTCTTCAAGAAGAGCGCGCCCATGGCGGCGACTTCGGCGAGATTTCCCTCGGCCTCGCGCGTCCAGAGCCGGATGTAGTCGATGCGCTGACGCGTGCTGTCATTGAGGTCGGCGCGTGTCTCGATGGTCGCGAGATCGGCGGTGGCCTGCTTGGGACGCGCTGGCAGGTCGAGGAGGCTCAGCTCGGCGGCGGCGAGTTTTGCTTCGACAAAGCGAGGGTGTGAAGGGTTCGCGGTGAGGAAGGCCTGCAACAGCGTGAGGGCGTCGGTTTTGCGCTGCGCAGCGGCCTGGAGCGCCTGATCGAGCTGAAAATCCGCTGCTGATTCTCCGGCGCCGCCCGCTGATGCGGAGGTTTTTTTTGCGCCTGCGGCGGCGGGCGCTGTGCCGCCGACGGACTGGAGCTGGCCGAGGAGGGAGTGCAGCGCAACGGTTTTGCCGGCGTTCACGGCGGCGAGGGCGGCGTTGTAGAGGGCCTTGCGTCGCTCGGCCAGATCGGTGGCGAGATCGGCGGAGCGGCCGAATGCTTCGAGGGCCTGCTCGAAGTCGCCACGGGAAAAGAAGATGCCGCCTGTGATGAAATCGACGAGCGACTCACCGCCGCCGCCGTAACGTTCGCGCCAGGTGCGCGCCAGCTCCAGCACGCGCGCGTCGGCGCGAGCTTTTCCATGCAATTCCATGGCGATGCGCATGCCCTCGCTCTCGCGCGGGTGGTACGGATGCTCGCGCAAAAGGGTGTCGAGATGCGGGAGGGCGTCCTTGTCCTTGCCCGCAGCGTGAAGACTGGAGCCGATGAGGAAGAGTGCGAAGCCGCGCCGCTCGGGGGCCGTCTCGTCGTCGGCCCAGGTCTTGGCTGTCAGCGGATAGACTTCGATTTCGCGCATCGCCCGATGCACGGTGGCGAGGAGATCGAACGCCTCCATCCACAGGCCGCTGTCGCGCGCCTTGTCGATGAAAGTGATGAGTGTCTGGCGGGCTTCGTCAGGTTTTTCCAGCGCCATCAACGCCTCCGCGAGCAAAACGGTGACCGCGTCGTGCAGACGCGAGCCGAGGCCGGGAAGGGCGAGCAGATCGACGAGGAGCGCGTGCGCTTTGGCTGCGTCACCGAGACGGAGCCAGCCTTTGGCACGGATGAATTGGACGTCGCCGCTCTTGCCGCCCGTCTCGTCGGCGAGGCGTCTGATCACGGTCTCGCTGCGGTCTATGAGCAGCTCCAGCTCATTGTAAAGCAGGCGCGCCCTGCGGGACACCTCCTCATCGCTGCTCTCGCGCAATTCGCGAACCTCGCGTCGCGCGGCGGTGTCCTGTCCATCCGTCATGTGAACGTAGGCTAGCGCAAGGCGGGCGTGGTCGCGCAGTCGGGCTTTCGGATTGTCAGCGTAGCGCTGGAAGGTGTCAGCGGCGGACATCAAATCGCCAGTGAGCACCTGGGCCTGCGCGCGCCAGTAGAGCTGGTCGTGCGACTTGTGTGCGTCGAGGAGTTTCATGGCGCGCGCTCCTTCACGAGCACGCACCCATCCTTCCGCTGCGATGGTGGCGGCCTCCAGCCTGTCCTCCGCGCTCAGGCCTGGCAGGGCAAGGAAGCGCTCCGCCTTCACCGCCGCGACCTGGGGCAGTCCGTCCCCTAGCGCGCGCTGCGCCTCGATGAGCGCGGCGGGATTTGCCGGTTTCTTTTTGCCGGCGGTTTTGGATTGCTGTGCGGGTGCGTGGCCGCATCCAAGCGATGCCACGCCCAGGAAAACAAATCCCGCGCGCATCATCCTCAGCCAGCGGTGGCGGTGTGAAATCATCAGTGTGCCATCGTAGGGCAACGCGACGACGGCGGCAAACCGAAATGCGTGGACGTGATGGGGAGCCGGGTTCCCCGCTTGCATCACACGGCCGGCGGCATGTAGTGCGCGCACCGCGATGGAAAAGACCAACGCCATTCTCATCGACAGACTGCTCTACCGCGAGACGAGCCTGATCGTGACGTGGTGCGGGCCGCAGACAGGGGTGTTCAAGACGATGGCAAAGGGCGCGTTGAGGCCGAGATCGCCCTTCGTGGGCCGGCTGGATTTGTTCGTGTCAGCCGATGTCCGTTTCGTGCGCGCGAAGTCGGGCGATCTGCACACTCTGGCGGAGGCGCAATGGACGGACGCGCGCATGGGGCTGCGCGCGAGCTACGCGCGGGTGCTGGCGGCGAGTTATTTTGTGAAGCTCATCATGCAGGTCGTGGAGCATGACACGGCCCTACCGGCCATTCATGAGCTGCTGTGCAAGGCGCTGAATTACCTCGCTGAAAAGGAGCCGACTGCCGCGCTCGTGCATCGCTTTGAGCAACGGCTGGCAGAGGACCTCGGCATCGCGGGCGACGGGGATTTCGCGCGCGCCATTGAGGATGCGTTTCACCGCAAGCCGCCTGTGCAGAGGGCGCAGGTGATGAAGCTGGTGGGGTGAAAAGCTAAGTGCTCGGTGCTCAGTTTTTCGGCTGGAACCACTGAGCACTTTTTTCTGCTCCATTCTGAGATGACCGATTTAAGCCGGGATCTCGCTCTTCACGGGTTCGGCGGGCACAGTCTCGGCCGCTGGCGGTGCGGGAGGTGCTTCCTTGTGGTCGTCGTGGTGATCCTCGGGGTGAAGATCCTGCTCCTCTTCTGGATGGTTTTCATCCGGGTCCATCAGCTCGCCTTTGTGGACGTGCTTAAATTTCCGCACGCGCTGGCGCTCGGGCAGCGGGGAGAGCTGCATGTTGATGTTGCGTCCGGCCTGGCGCGGCTCGGAATCGACATGCGCCATGGTGAGCAAGTCAGCCTTGATGCGTTTCACCAGCTCAAAGCCAAGCTCCTGATGAGCCATCTGGCGGCCGCGGAACTGGAGCTGGACCCGCACTTTGTGGCCTTCGGAGAGGAACTCTTCGCAGTGAACCATTTTGATGAGGTAGTCGTGCGGATCGATGCCGACGCGGAACTTCATCTCCTTCACCTTCGTGGTTTTGTGATGCTTGTGCGCCTCCTTCTTGTGCTTCTCCTGGATGTACTTGTACTTCCCGTAGTTGACGATTTTGCACACGGGTGGATCGGCGTTGGGCGCGACCTCGACGAGATCAAGGCCGCGATCCTTGGCCATGCGGATGGCGATGGGCGTGGCCATGACGCCGAGCTGGTGATCATTCGCGCCATCGACCACGCGCACCTTGGGCGCGCGGATGCGCTCGTTCACGCGCGTCTGATCGACGTAGCGTCCCGAGGGGCGGTTGTTGTTGTAGCTGCCGCCGGGACGATTTCCATATGGCGCGCTGCCTTGCGGTCTGTTGAATGGCGGACCTCCCGCCGGACGGACAACCGGAGCGCCCGTTCCAACCTGACCCGGCGGCCTGCTCGGCGGAGGAGCGCCATTGCCCTGAGGCGGCGGACGATTGGCTGGAGGCGGACCACCTCCAGTTTGCGGCGCGCGGTTTGCCTGGCCGCCGGAACCGAGGTTCGCGAAGGGCCTGTTGATGAATCCGTTGTTATGGGTGGGGGTGCTTATGGGATACCTCCGGGTGGGGTTTGGGGGTGTGAAAATCCAATGCGGACTTTCAAAGTCAGATCACTGCATGGCGCGACTGTTCTCGGGCGGAACATCAGGCGAGCGCGGACAATCCCAAGCCTCTCGATTGCTTCGAGGTGGTGATTGTCATTTGAACGGTACTCATGCGTGAGGGAAAATGTTGAAACGGACTGCCGTGCGGCGAGCCGGTCAGGCAAATAAACGCGAGCGGCAAGGTATTCTTAGCGCGCACCACGGAAAAATCCGGCGTGAGTATCCTCTCTCTCGGATGCGAGGCAAGAGACAATTCAGTTTCTTTCACCGCGAGACACGGCATTGCGGCAGCGCTTTCTGAAAGGCGGCGGCGGCATCGGCAGTGACGGCGGTGCTGGCAATGTTGAGCGAGGTGAGTTTCCTCAGCGCCACGAGATGCTCGAGACCTCCATCTGTGATCTTGGTGCCGGTCAGGTCGAGAGCAGTGATCTCGCTGAGGCCGGAGATAGCGGCGGCGGCCTCATCGCCAAAAGCTGTGGTGGAGACGTTGAGGTTGCCCAGGTTTTTCAAATTGCGCAGTGCGGTGAAGCCGCTGTCCGTGGTGGTGCCGGCGGTGATGCGGAGGTAGCGCAACTGTTTGCAGAGAGAGATCGCCCTCACCCCTTCATCGCTGATGCCAGAGGCGAGGAATTCCGCCTCAGTCAGCGAGTTGAGAAAAGGCGCTTTCTCCAATCCCCTGCCAGCAAAACCGGCGGCATTTTGAATGCCGAGGTAGGCGAGCTTCTTCGCGCCAGCGAGATGTGCGAGCAGGCCGTCGGTGACATCGGTTGCGGATTCGAGATTGAGCCAGAAGAGATCATCATTGCCTGCGAGAAAAGCGAAGGCGGAATCGCCCATCCCAGGACCATTTGGGCGCACCCACACGCGCTGAAGATCACGCAGGCCGTTTAGCGCCTCAGTGTCCTTCACCTGGAGCGCCGGGAGCACGGAGTTCAGCCGGTCGATGCCCAGCTCGATGATGTCGAATTTCCCGGTCGGGATTTCTTTCTCCGTCTTGATGTCGAAACGCACTCCGCCTTTCATCGCTGCTAGGGTGCCGCCGTTGTTGATGAGAAACAACGCCGCGCGCCTCCAGGTGCTGCCGGTGGCGGCGGCGGTAGGCGATGCCGACGCAGGACGCGCCGTCTTGCTTTCCGCCTGCGCCACTGCCCCCGCCCGGGGCTTCCTCGTGGCGATGTCATCACGCAGAGCCTTCACTTTGCGCGCATCGTCGAGTTGGTTCGCCTTTGTCAGATCGGCGACGTAGGCATCGAGCGCGCCGAGATAGAGATCGTAGAGTGGCGCGGCCCTGGCATCTCGCTCGTTGGTGATTTTTGCCAAAGCGGGGCGGTACTTGGCGCGCAGGTCCTTGAGTGACGCGGGCGTGTCCGCTGCATCCTCCACTGGCACGCCGCCACCGTTTTCGACAGCGGCCTTCTCTGCGTCGAGCGCGGTGACCTCGGCGAGATTCCCTTTTGACTGCGCGGCTGAGCGCGCGCGAGCGATGCCGTTGGCCATGTAGCTTTGATTCAGCGCGGCGAGCGCGGTGGCGAACGACTTCTGCGCGTCCGCCTCGTAGCGGGTTTTGAATCCTGCGGCCAGTTGCTCGAGACGTGGATCCCGGGGTTCCTGAATCACCGGCGCAATGACAGGCGGAGGAGCGGGCGGCGTGGGAGAAGCGGACATTTGCGCCTCGCCCTTCGGACTGTCGCTGACAGTCGCAGTGGCGGGCGACGCGGCAGCCGGTGCAGCGGCGGCTG
>JANPIW010000808.1:0-3581 GCA_031425215.1 Verrucomicrobiaceae bacterium | reverse complement strand
GAGCGCGTGGACGATGGCGCTCGGTGCGAATCTCAATGCCGATGAGCAAGCGCGCTGGAAGCAGGTTTGTGCGGCGCGTGAGAAACGGGATCGCGACGCGCTGACGCATCTCATTGTCACGGAGATGGACCGGATGTTCATGCTGTCGGCGTCGCAACGCACGGCGATGGAGAAGGTGATGGGCAGTGTGGCTGGTGAGAATCCGCCGCTGAATGGTTTCGATGGCAGCAGCGTGGTGCTGGCTTATGCGCGCGTGCTCACACCGCCGCAAGAGTCGGAGGTGAAGGCGGTCTTTGATGAATCGCAGCGCCGTCAGTGGGATGAGAAGGACTCGATGGACACGGGCATTTACAACGGGATGCCCGAGGTGGATGAGAACGCCGAGGAAAACAAAACGGTGCGCGCAGCGGGCAGCGTGGAGGAGGCGGCAAATGCGTTTCTCGTGAACGCCGCTGATGAGGAGCGCAAGAAGCGGCGCGATGCGATGGAGGCGCGGCTCAATGATGTGCGGCGCGCGACGAGTCTGAAGCCGGAGAGCGTGCGACTGCTGGGCATCGCCGCGAAGGGCGCGGTGGAGAGGTCGCTCGATGAGTGGGCGCAGAACATGATGTCGTATGTGGAGAACCAGGTGAAGAACATGCCGCTGGACACGGCGCGCGCGATCCTGATGGAGCGAGGCCAAATGCGGGTGAATTTTGGGCGCTCGGGATCGACGCCTGCGAGCGAGCAGATGTGGCAGCAGATGCTTTCGCAGATGCTGCAAGGCGCGGAGAAGGAGGCGTGGGAGCGCGCGGTGTCGGAGCGAGATGCGTATCGGCGTGAGTCCATCGCGCTGCTGGCGCTGGATCGTCTGGACAAGCTGGTGCGTCTGAGCGCGGAGCAGCACGCGAAGCTGCTGCCGGCGGTGATGAAGGTGGCGGAGGAAAATTTGCCGGCATTTGAGGAGACGTATGGGAACCAGGGGACGATCCAGACGTATTATGTGGGGTCGTTTGTCGTAGGTGTGCCGGAGGAGATGGTGAAGAGCGTGCTGACGCCGTTGCAGATGAAAGTGTGGAGCGCGGAGATCGAGAAGGGTTTGAAGAGCCAGTGGGAGTATATCAAAAGCAGAGCGCAGAATTTGAGAGTGAGGATCAAGCGATGAGAATGACGAATGACGAATGTCGATTGACGAATGACGGAGGCGCTTTGCGCCTCGGGTTTGCGGTGATCATGGTCTTGTTTTTTATGGCCTGCGTCATTCGAGCACAAGAGTCCTCCCTGCGTTTCGGCGGCCAAGTTCCGGTGGAGGTGGATGAAGTTTATGAGCGCGGCCTTGCGTGGCTGGCGGCGCGTCAAAGTGAGGACGGGAGCTGGCAGGATCAGCATCAAGGTTCCGGCGTGACTGGCATTTGCTTGATGGCGTTTCTGGCGAGCGGAGATGATCCGAACTTTGGCCGCTACGCGAACAACATCCGGCGCGCGGTGCGGGCGATCATTTCGGAGCAGGATGTGAATACAGGATATTTGCCGAACAGCATGTATCACCACGGCTTTGCGATGCTGGCTTTGTCGGAGGCTTACGGTGTGGTGGATGAGTCGCTGCTGTGGGACGCGAGCACGCCGGCGAACAAGAAGCGCAGCATCGCGCAGGCGCTCGATCTGGCGGTGCGGTGCGCGGCGACGTCGCAGAAGAAATCGCGGTTCGGCGGCTGGCGTTACTCGCCGGATGCGACGGACGCGGACACGTCGGTGGCGGGTGCGATCTTGATGGGGCTGATGGCGGCGCGGAACGCGGGGATCGATGTGCCGGATGAGACGATCAATGGCGGGATGGAGTACATGAGCCGCAGCACGGGCAAGGATGGATCGGTGGCGTATAGCGGCGGGATCGGAGGGGTGGGCGGATCGATGAATCTCTCGGCGATCAGCGCGCTGACTCATGCGGTGTCGCGGCAGAAGGATGGTGAGGCATACAAGGGCGCGCTGCAACGGATCACGTCTGATCTCGAAGGCGGCGCATCGAACCACGGCTACATCGAGTACTACCGCTACTACATGGCGCAGGCGCTTTTTCAGGGTGACTACGCGGCGTGGCAGAAGTGGAACGCGGCAACGCTCCGCCAACTCAAGGAGACGCAAGGCGCGGACGGCGGCTTCAATGGCGCGTATGGCACGGGCATGTCATTGCTGGCGCTGGCGCTGAATTACAGGTTTTTGCCGATTTACGAGAGGTGAGGGGGAAAGCAGAAATGAGAAAACAGAAAGCAGAAATGATGAGCGTGAGGCGCGCGGTGATCCGGGCGCTGCGGCAGTCCTTTCTGTCCTTTTTGTCCCTTTTGCCCTTCGCCGCGGCTTCCGCGCAGAATGAAGGCAGTGATCCCCTCACGATGGTGGCATCCTCGTCAGGCACACTCGTGTGGCGCAATGGGGAGTCGGTGGCTGGGCATTTGCGTGGGGCGCGGGAGGGGGAGATCACGTTTGAGACGGAGTACTTCAAGGAGCCGCTGGTGCTGGAGCAGCGTTACTTGAAGTCTCTGGAGTTTTCGGAGCAGGCGGTGGTGACGGATGCGACTTGGCGCGTGCGGCTGGCGGGCGGTGATGTGTTGTGCGGTGAGATCGGCGGCATGGACGCGGAGACTTTGACGCTCATGACAAAACGCCATGGCAGTGTGCGCATTCTGCGCGCGGAGGTGCTGGTGCTGGAGCGTGTGCATGACGGGATTGATCGCGCGTTCAGCGGGCAGTTCGTGCATGGCGGGCCGTTCGAGGCGGGCTGGGGTCAGCTCGGTGCGGCGATGGGACAGCAGACTTGGAAGGCGCTGCGCGGTGGTGAGCTTGCGCTGCCGTTTTGGAAACGGGCGATTCATCTGCCGCTAAAATTTCCAGCGAAGACGGAGCTGGAGGTGGAGTTGCGGTCAAAGGAGCGACTGCGGTTCTCGCTGGGGCTAGGCAAGGGTGGGCAATCGAACCAGCGCGGGAATGATCCTTTTGCGGCAGACGCAATCAACAATCGCAATCCAGGCACGAGTGTGCGGCCGACGGTGGAGACTTGGGATGATGAGCTGGTGCTCGTGCAAGGCGCGCGCTTTGTGCCGCTGATGACTTTGAAGAATGACGTTCGCGAGCTGGGGCTGCGATTGTGCTGGGGAGATGAGTCGAAGATGATGCGCGTTTTCGACACGAGCGGGAAACTGCTGGGCGAGATCACAGATGAGATGGCTGCGAGCGGCGCGGGCATCGATGGCGTGTCGATTGCGAATGAGGGTGCTGATCTGGTGGTGGAGTCCGTGCGCGCGCGTGAGTGGAATGGGAAGCCGACGATGGCGCGCGTGAAGGATGGCGCGTCGGTGGAGCTGGCGGATGGGCGTGTGATCGCGGGCGCGGTGGTGAGCGCGACGGAGAAGGAGCTGGTGGTGGGTGAAACGGTGGCTTGGGCTTTTGTGGACCGGGTAAGCTTTGGAGGAAAGACGGACGGAACGGACAAAACTGGAGCGGATGCGACGACGGAGTTTTGGTTTGCGGATGGCGGGATCGTGAGCGGGAGGCTGACGGGCATTGATGCCGCAGGCGCGGTGGTGAAGACGCGGTGGGCGGCGGAG
>JANPIW010000807.1:0-46935 GCA_031425215.1 Verrucomicrobiaceae bacterium | reverse complement strand
CCGGGCTGTGTGTTTTGACTTATTAGGTTGGCCCGCCGTCATACCAACACAGCCGGGCGGTCCGGCCAACACCTTTTTTGACTAAAAAAGGTTTACCGCCCACAACACCCCGGCCATAAATAATTGCGCCGACACACCCCCGGTCTGCTGGTCAATGCATGAGGCCTTTGGCGGAGGGGAGCGAGTAGAGCCAGTAGTCGATAGCGATCATGGTTCCAGCGATCAGCACGAACCAAAGGCTTTTGTAGCGCGGGTATTTGATGAGGCGATTTGCCGTGTAAAAGCAACAGACGGCTGTCGTCCACCCGACGGTAAAGATGACGCAATGAGTTGTTTGATCGAAGCGGAGATTCATGTTCGCGAAGGCTTGGAGAAGTGTCGCGGCTAGGCCGAGCAGGCCGAATACCATCGCGGAGAGGCAGCAGAGCGCGGTGGGTATCCACTCGCCGGTCACGAAGCTCGCGATGCTTTCGTCAGATGGTCTCATGGTTTTGGTGCCGGAGGCACCGGGGATGGTAGCCAGTGGTGGAGCGAGTCATCGAGCGGAACCACCGGATCGGAAAGGTGAATGGTCCTTCGATCAAGGGTGCGTCCCGGCAGGGAAGCGGGAACTGTTCGTTCGCTTCTGGCATCCCTGCCGGGATGCACGCTTGAGTTGGGCGCGGTTGGGTTTCGTTGATCCGGTGGTTCTCGCTCGCAGAGCCTCGCTTCACCACCGGCTACCTTCTGTTATGCCTCCGGCATGATCTTCGTCTCTGCGTGCTTGCTGACGGCAACAATAAATGATGATTGGTCCTTCATTTTGCCCGTCGTCTCGATCAAGCCACTCTCAAATCAATCATCATCGGTCTTCCACTGCTCCAACTCTTCCACGGGCTGCGGCAGCCTACCTTCAAGCCACTCAGCGCATTGGCCTGGCGAAAACTTTGGGTCGGTGGATTCGATGACCCACGACAGAAACTCAACTCCACCATTCATGTATGGCGGTGGTGAGACTGGCATGAAGACCGTCGGCAGTCGTTCGTTGACTGACACATAATTCAACACATAGCCCAATTCTTGAACGTGGCGCCATGCGAGAGGGTGAGATGTGTCCAACGAGAACTTGACCCACCAGTTTCCATTTTCGAATGTGTCATGAGCAATGGATTTTCTGCCAGCAGGCAAGTCGATGGCTGGAAGCTTTTCGAGGTAGCTGAGCAGTTTCTCAAAGTCGGGGTTGGTGCTCATGCAACTGTTAGCGTGACGATTTGAAAGCCGCGCCTGTGAATCCCGCCGATCCTGTAATCCTGTCTATGCATTCCTCCGTGCCCGCACCGCATCCGCGAGCTGCTCCAGCACTTTCTCGGTGGTCTCCCAGGAGACGCAGGCGTCGGTGATGCTTTGGCCGTAGGTGAGGGGGGCGCCGGGTTTGGCGTCTTGGCGGCCGGCGACTAGGTGGCTCTCGATCATGGTGCCGGCGATGCTGCGGCTGCCGGCGCGGATCTGCTCGGCGAGTGATTCGGCGACGAGGGTCTGCTTGTTGTGGTCTTTGAGGCTGTTGCCGTGGCTGCAATCGACCATGACGTGCGGCGGGAGATTGCGGGCGCGGAGCTGGTCGCGGACGGCGCGGATGGCGTCGGTGTCGTAGTTGGGGCCGGCTTTGCCGCCGCGGAGGATGACGTGGCAGGCGTCGTTGCCCTTGGTGCGCACGATGGCAGCGACGCCGTCCTTGGTGACGGAGAGAAAATGATGGGAGCCGCGCGAGGCTTCGATGGCGTCGAGGGCGATCTGGATGTTGCCGTCGGTGCCGTTTTTGAAGCCGACGGGCATGGAGAGGCCGGAGGCGAGCTGGCGGTGGACCTGGCTCTCGGTGGTGCGCGCGCCGATGGCGCCCCAGACGACGGCGTCGGCGATGTATTGCGGGGTGATGACGTCGAGGAACTCGGTGCCGGCGGGGACGCTCATGCGGGCTAGCTCGATGAGGAGGCGGCGGGCGCCGCGCAGGCCGTTGTTGATGTCGTAGCTTTCGTTGATGCCGGGGTCGTTGATGAAGCCTTTCCAGCCGACGGTGGTGCGGGGTTTTTCAAAATAGACGCGCATGACGATCTGGAGGTCGGCGGTGTGGCGGGCGCGGGCGGCGGCGATGCGGGTGGCATAGTCGAGCGCGGATTTTTCGTCGTGAATGGAGCAGGGGCCGACGACGACGAGGAGGCGGTCGTCGCGTCCGGCGAGGATGGCCTCTGCGGCACGACGCTCGGTCTCGACAAAGGCGGCCTCGGTCTCGCCCAGGGGCCACTCGTGCATGAGCATGGCGGGCTGGATGAGAGGGAGGATTTCAGCGACGCGGAGGTCGTCGGTGGGATGGAGGTGGGACACGGTGGGGGGAAAGGAATGACGAATGGAGAATGACGAAATGGGGCGCGGAGGGTAGTGGAGGTGAGGGGATGGTCAACGGTCAAGGAGGTGGTCAAGCTGGGGTCAAGGATGTTGTCTCGGTGGTGGGGACGGTGATTGGTGAGGTGGCAGGTCGGGGCCGGGTGGGTAAATGGTGATGGCGAAGCTGGCGTTTAGATTGGCCATGCGCTGGAGCGTGGCGGCGGGGATCGTCAGGGCGAAGCGCTCTTGATTGGTAGTCGATTCAAAACCCGCATCGAATTCACGGCGGCTGGCGGCTTGCCAAAGATGCAAGCTTGAGGGCGGGAGTGATTCGATGATGGCGCAGAGATCGTTGATCCGGGTGGCAGCATCGGCTTCGAGAAGATGAATCTCGAGATTGAGCAAGTTCTCGTCGTAATATTCGCCGCAACGTAGAACTGTAGCTCTGCTTTCGAGTTCGCTGGCGAGTGGCTTGAGATCATGCACCGACTGAATCTCTAGATCGACGTTGAGGAAGGTCATTGTTGGCTCGATGTCTCGCGGATCGTATTCGTGATTCGCTCAAATCCGTGCCACCAAAACTCCGCGCCTGAATTCGCGAGCAGCCAGCGGCGGGCGGTTTGGCCGAGGGTGAGGGATTGGTGGGAGTTGTGGTGGAGTTGCTGAATGTGGTGGGCGAGGGCTTCGGCGTTGCCAGGCTCGTGGAGCAAGCCGCATTCGCCATCAAGGACGCTTTCGGGGATGCCGCCGGAGCGTGCGCCTAGGACGGGGCGGGCGGCGCTGAAGGCTTCGTAGATCACTGTGGGATAGGGGTCCCACCAGATGGAGGGGACGATCACGGCGATGCTGTCGGCAATGAGTTGCTGCTTGGCGGAGCCGGTGACGTTGCCGTGGTATTCGATGGTGCCATTTGATGCTGCGGCTGCGGCGATGACTTCGTTTTGCAATTCGCCTTCACCGCAGATGATGAGCTTGAAACCCTTGGCATCGCTTTGCGCGCGGGTGATCTCCCAGGCACGCAGGAGGACGCGGATACCTTTGGCGACGGTGAGTCGGCCGAGGAAAAGAAAATGTTTTCCGGGGCGCGGCTCGGGTGTCGTGGCACTCGGTGTGAAGGGATAGGCGAGGACGTGAACTTTTTCCGCGGGCACTCCGGCTTCGATGAAGCGCTGGCGGACGAAGTCGGAGACGGCGATCCAGGCATCAACGTGACGATACCAGCCGCGAGCGTGAGCGGTGAGGAGCACGGCGGCCATCCAGGCGCTGCGCGGGATGCTGTTCTGCCACTCGCCTGCGATGATCTCGCGCAGGAAATTTTTCCGCAAGCCACCGAGCGCGAGGGAATCGTCGGCCCACAAACCGCCGCTGACGGAGAAGGGGCGGTAATTGTGAAGGTAGAGCGCCATCGGCACGCGCTGCCTTCGTGCCTCGCGCAACACGGCAGGTGAGAGGACGGGGAGGAGATTATGCGCGAGCCAGAGATTGCTGCGGTGCGCCTGATGCGCGTCGCGGACGCTGGCGAGCGAGTGTGGATTTGAAAACCCGAGCAGGGCTTGCTTCCATCGCGGAGGCGCGCCGGGTTTCTCCCAGCCTTCGCTGGAGAAAAAACATTCCTCCACATTCGCGCCGCTGGTGCGCATGGCATCGGTCATGCGGAGCACGGCGGCTTCCTCTCCGCCGAAGTGGCGGTAGCGATTGAAGAGATGGAGGACCCGGAGAGTGGAGGTGGAAGATGCGTCGTGATCGAGAGCCGCGCGTGATGACGCGGCGAGCGGCGCGAGGGAGTCGTGCTTCGCGAGCGAGGGTGATGGGAGTGCGATGGCGCTCATATCATTGAGGAAGCGCGGTTTGAAAATGAAACAGCAGAAGGACTGGCCGACGAACCGTCGGCATTCCATGTGCGGGGGCCGACGGGCCGTAGGCATTCCATGGTGGGCAAGCTGCCGCCCTCGGTCGGCCAGTGGGGATTCCGGCTTCCGTGGCTTGGGGATGGAAATGGCCTCGGCACGACCAAGGCTGGGGACGGCTGGCGGGATGCGCGACTAGTGGGCTGGGGTTCGACCCAGAATCCCACAACAAATATGCTTATTACAGATAATTGGCACATTTTACGGCAAATGGGAAGATTAAAAATTAAGAGTGCCTGATTATTTTCAAACGGTGGGGCTGGAGCAACCTCCCCCACGTGCTCTGTCCGGCTTGTCTCTGCCGCCAATCGGAGTTGCCCCGAATGCCTGTTTTCGCGGCAGACATGCGAGCGCGCGGAGGCGACCGGGCAGGGGCTGCAAATGGCTCTCTGCTTTCCTTTTTAGGCTTAATAACTGAAGTCCAAGTACTCCAGAAAGAACGCGGAGTAGAGCACATCGTCAGCAGGTGCGGGGACGGGATCGACTTCGAGCCGGTAGAAGGCGCGGTTCTCGAGCGGAATGATGACTTGGGCGTTGAGAAGCGCGCCCGCGCCCGTGATGAGCGCGCCTTGCTGGGGCCAGTTGGCCAGATCAATGCTGGCCTGCACTCGGTAACGAAGCCGGTCGCGTCCGAGCCATGTCACGATGTGACCACT
The DNA here is from genome assembly GCA_031425215.1 of Verrucomicrobiaceae bacterium. Classification (GTDB taxonomy): domain Bacteria; phylum Verrucomicrobiota; class Verrucomicrobiia; order Verrucomicrobiales; family Verrucomicrobiaceae; genus JANPIW01. Next base: position 42,014 of record JANPIW010000807.1, on the reverse strand, counting down.
GGGATTGTTGATGTCCGGCTGCGGCGTGAGCGTGTGATTATGCAGACGAAATTCGAGCCACTTGAGCGTCTCGTCTTGCGAGAGCCGGTTGGCCTTCTCGTTCGCGCTCTCGGCGGGTGTGTTCCAGTTCATCTGCGGCTCGATGGTAGTTTCGTCGAATGAGTGCCCGACGAGATGAAAGATGTGGTGATGCACGAAGGGATTTGCGATGCCTTGCGCCGCGGCTTGCGCTCCGGACGCGGTGACGAATTTGATGGGGAAGAGGCTGCCGGTTTTCGGAGAAGCATTCACATCAGTCACTCCCATCAGCGAGTCGCCCGTGCCATGAAACATGACGACCTGCGCGCGGCGGTCGGGCATGTAGCGTCCAGCGGCGACGCTGTTCGGCGAGCCGTGGTAGCTGAAGTGTCCGCAGCCGGGATAATAGAACACGCACACTTTTGGAAACGGCAGCCCGGCGGGAATGCGCACGGGATCGGGCACAGGGAGGTCCACCGTCTGGCCCATCGCGTTGATGTAATCGACCTCGTAATTTCCGAGATCGACGGACGGATCGAGGATGGCGTTGATGCCCGTCTGCGAACCGTGGGAGAAGCCGACGAGACCAATGTGATCGCGATCCACATCAGCACGCGCATCGAGAAAAGTGAGCGCGGCGACCACGTCCTTGGGTCGTTCGTAGTTTGGCGAGCACGTCGAGTCATCGATGGCGCTGTCATGATGCGGGCGGCGACTTGAAAAACCTCCGGCGATGCCGCGCGGATTGAAGCCGTCAGGTATCACGGTCAGATAACCACGCCCCGCGAGGAGCTGGCCCCACTTTTGAAAATGCGATGTCGGCCCGTTCGCAATCGTGTCGCCATTCCACATCCCACCCGAGCCATGCAGCACGATCACCGCCGAATACGGCCCAGGTCCATGCACCGCCGGATCAGGATGATAAAGCAGCGCGATGAGCGTCATGCGGTTTGCGTCCGCCGGATAATTGACGACCGCCGCCAGTTGTACCGTCGGTGCTGGATTGGGATCGAGCGCTATGTTTGCGGGCACATCGAAGAAAACCGTCTCGCGCACGATTTGCGCGGAGGCTTGAGAAATGATGAGCGCGAAAACCGCCGCCAGCATGGCGTGGAGCAGACGCGTTGGATTGCAAAGATGAGGAAAGTTTCGCATGGCGTGATTGATTCGAGGCGGTGCGCTTTCCTGCGCGGTCCGAGATTAGACTCCGCCAAGCTCTAGACACTCAGTCTTTGGTATGAGGCCCGCGCCAGTTCACTTTCCCACGCTCTCATCGTAGCTGCGCAGCGGGCGCGCCCAGATGTTGCGGTAGCGCACGGGATTGCCGTGGTCTTGGAGCGCGAAGCCCCACTCCTGATGCTGGTGATCCTGCTTCACGGCGTGATGCACCACCACGCCATTGTGCAGCACGGTGATCATCGCGGGTGTCTCGACCTTGCCGTCCTTGAGCTTGGCACACTGGAGAATGATGTCGTAGCTCTGCCACTCGCCGGGCTTGCGGCTGGCATTCACCAGCGGCGGATACTGGCTGTAGATCGCGGCGGCCTGGCCGTCGGGGTAAGTGTCGTTTTCAAAGGAGTCGAGCACTTGCACCTCGCCCCAGCCACTGAGCAGCACACCGCTGTTGCCTCGGCCCTGGCTGCTGCCCTTCACCTCGGAGGGCGTGGCCCACTCGATGTGCAGTTGCGTGGAGCCAAAGCGATCTTTGCAGCGGATGACGCCGCTCTTCGGCGTGCATTCCATGTGGCCGTCCTTGATGATCCACTTCGGCGTCTTGTCCTCGCGCTGTGGATCATCTTTGCGTGGCTCGCGCTCCCAGTGAGAGAAATCCGTGCCGTCGAAAAGGATGATCGCATCACTCGGCGCGGTTCCGGGCTTGTCCGGCGTGCTCGCGGTCGGCGGTGTGATCACACTGGGGCGCGGCCGCTGCATGTCACCCTGCCGGTAAATGCCGCCGGGCGTGAAAGGCTTTTCTTTCTTTGGCTGCGCCTGTGGTTTCGCCGGATCAGCAGCGGATGTGAGAGTGACGATGGATGCCAGCGAGATGAGGAGGATGGTAACTTTCATATGGGTGGAAAACGGGTGGGTAAATCTGAACGCGCGGAGCAGGCCGTTTCAGTCCGCCTTTCCGCCGCGCGGATGCTTGTCAAAGATCGCCGACGTACCCAGACGCAACCACGAGCGGCTTGACGCGGATGGTGCTCGTGCCGACTCTCAGCCCGCCATGAACCGCCGCCTTCTCCTCTCCGCCGTCGCAGCACTCAGCCTGCCTGCCTTTTCAACCACAACTAACGCAGCAGAAGACGCGCGTGCTTTCGAGCTGCGCATCTACACCTGCAATCCCGGCAAGCTGCCCGATCTCCTCGCGCGCTTTCGCGACCATACCTGCAAGCTCTTTGAAAAGCATGGCATCGAAAACATCGGCTACTGGGTGCCCGTCGATGTCGAGAATGGCAGCGAGACGACTTTGTATTACATCCTCGCGCACAAGAGCCGTGACGCGGCGAAGGCGAGCTTTGCCGCTTTTGGCAAAGATCCCGACTGGCAGAAAGCGCGCGCCGCGAGCGAGGCGAACGGAAAGATTCTCGCCAAGGCGCCTGAGTCGATCTTCATGAAAGCGACGGATTACTCGGCGGCGATCACGACGGGAGCGGCGAGTGGCGAGCGCGCGTTTGAGCTGCGCATTTATCAGACGCCTGAAGGCAAACTCGACGCGCTGCACAGCCGCTTTCGCGATCACACCGTCAAGCTTTTCACCAAACACGGCATGACGCACATCGGCTACTGGCAGCCCACGGACGCTGACAAAGGCGCGGCGACGAAGCTCATCTACGTCCTCGCGCACGCCAGCAAGGACGCCGGCCTCGCCTCCTTCAAAGCCTTCCGTGAAGACCCCGCCTGGATCGCTGCGAAGACCGAGTCTGAGAAAAACGGCCCGCTCACTCTCGTGACCGATGGCGTGAAGAGCATCTACATGAAGGCAGTGGATTTCTCTCCGATCCGCTGAAGCGGGCGCGTCGAATCAAAAACATCCTGCGCGGACGGCGCCGTGAGCGAGATGGCTCACGCGAGGCGATGTTTCATTTCTCCATCTTCAGCTCTCCCAGAGGCTTGAGCGCCGCCTCGCAGCGCACTGTGGAGCCTGACTATGCCCATCCCTCGGCCTTCTCCACGAGATCGTAGTCGATGGCGCGGAGGCGGGCGTTCTTGGCGCCCATTTTGGGCACGCAATCTAGCAGCGCCTGTGTGTAGGGATGCTTGGGGTTGTTGAGCACTTGCCGCACGGGCCCGCTTTCGACGATCTTGCCGCGGAACATGACGGCCACTTTGTCGGCCACGTCGCGGATGATGCTGAAATTGTGCGTGATGAGCACGACGCTCATGTTCAGGCTGGTGCGCAGGCTGGCGAGGAGGTCTATTATTTGCTTCTGGATCGTCACATCGAGCGCGGTGGTCGGCTCGTCGGCGATGAGAAGCTGCGGCTGGCAGCACAGCGCCATGGCGATCATGACACGCTGCTGCATGCCGCCGCTCAACTCGTGCGGGTAGGCGCGCAGGCGTTTCTCCGGCTCGACGATGCCGACTTTGTAAAGCCACTGGATGATTTCCTCGTCGCGGTTTTTCACCTCGGGCCGGTGAAGCGCGAGCGCCTCGCCGATCTGCGTGCGCACGGTGAGCACGGGGTTCAGCGAGGTGGTCGGCTCCTGGAAAACATAGGCGATTTCTTTGCCGCGAATTTTCCGCAGCTCGCGCTCGCTCATTTTGAGAATGTCATGGCCGTTGAGAAAAAGCTCGGTGGCGGTGATGCGCGCCGGAGGCTCGGGCAGCAGGCGCGCGAACGCGAGCGCGGTGGCGCTTTTGCCGCTGCCGCTCTCTCCGACGATGGCGATGGACTCGCCGCGCTTGAGATCGAGGCTGATGCCGCGCACGGCCTGCACAGGCTCCGAGCCGTGACGTGTGAACTCGATGGTGAGATCGCGGATGCGCAGCAGGGAACCGCCTGCTTGCGAGTCGATGACGGGTTTTGATTCAGGTGTGCTGGCGGTCTCCATGTGTCTTCAAGAGTGGGGCGGCGCGGGCTGGATGATGCGGCTGAGTTGTCGCAAACACAAGGCGCAGATGGCTGTGATGACGGCGGGAATGAGAAGCGAATGCTGTTCCGTGAGCGTGCTGTCCTTTGCCGCGGCGATGGCATGGCCCAGTGATCTCGGCGCGCTGGAGCCATCGCGCAGCAGACTCTCGACGAGCACATGCCACACCAGCACCGTGGCCGCGACGCGCAGCGCGCCCGACACGATCACGCGCACGAGCACAGGCAGCACATGGGCGCGCCAGGCGCTCATTCTTGACGCGCCCGCGACGACTGACGCCTCCACCATCCGCGAGGCATAAATCTCACGACCATGCGAGCGCACCTCGACCGCCACGCCGCACCACAAGAGCGCCCCGAGCAAGAACCATCCTGCGGGCGCGCCAGCGAGCGGCGCGGCGAGCGCAAGCATCACGATCAGCACGGGGTGCCAGCAGAGCGTCTCCAACAAAAACAAACGCGGTACCGGCAATGCGAGCCGCCACACGCTCGCGGGCACACCTCGCAACATCGCGAGCACGACAGCGACCGCGCTGGCATATGCCACCCATTTCAAATCTTCGACCAGAAAAGGCGCGTTCGCCCGTGCCTGCGCGACCACGGGAGCAACAAAATCGATCCCTCCGAATCCGGAGGCAATGAACGCGGCAACAATGACGGTGCTGAGCCATGCAATGGCGACACTCGAACGCGAACGCCGCTTGGGCAGCGCCACCGCGATGCTCTCCTGCTCCGGAGCGATGGTGAGCCGCCGCGCGACATCAATGAGCAGACACCACACAGCGCCAATGAAACCAGCCGCGTAAATGCAGCCTGCGAGCGCATTGACATCTCCCGCTCTAGCCGCCACCGCGAAAAACGCGCCCCAGCCCGTGATGCCGAGCGCCTCCTCGACAAACACGCTCAGCGCGAGCGCAAGGAGACCGAGCGACTCAATGGCATCGATCAAACGCGGCCAAACCTGAGGCAGGACGTGTCGATAATGAATCACGGCGCTTTTCAATCCTCGCGCGCGCAGCCCCGCGACCAGCGGTGAGTGTCTGACCACGCCAAAGCGGTCCAGCGTTTCAGATAGCAGCTCTCCAAACAAAGGCAGCGCGAGAATCCACACCGGCAGCGCCCACGACCAGAGCGTGCGGCCCAGCGCCAGCTCGGCTGTGTCACGTCCCGGCGCGGGATGATGCGGGAGCAGCGACTCGATGGGCCAGCCGTGCTTTCCCATGGTGAAACCCACCAGCGCCCAGGCCACGGCAGAAAGTGGCAGCGCCGCGAGAAATCTCCCGAGCAAGCCCGCCGCGAGCGGCAACCCGCAGCCCATGCGCATCACGACAAATGCCACCGCAAACGCCAGCGCGACCGCGAGCAGCATCGACATCTCGACGAGCGCAAACGTGAATCCCATGCGCTCCCCCATCACGGTCGCGAGCGTGTTTCCATCAGCGCTCACGACTAGCAGACCCGTCAACAAGCGGCCCCACTCTGCCGGAGGCCGCCCCTGCCACGCGAGCAGCGCCACGGCGAGCGCAGCGCTCACGATCAACAATCGCAGCGGGAGCCATGCAGGGCGGCTGTGAGGTGGTGGAAGCATCGAGGTTTATTTTTTCTCCACGCCGACCGGCAGCACGGTTTCAATCGACGGCGCGATCATGTCGATCTTGGGTTTCGCCCTCGCCTCCATGGCTGGATCGAGCACCAGATCGCGCAACGACCATTCGCGCTCGTCGTCTTTTCGCTCGCCCTTTTCGAGAGCCGAGAGCCGCACCGCCACTTGAGTCATGTCGGTGAAAAGCGGAAGCATGGGATGCAACGCGCGGACTTTGTTCTCCAGCTCGTTTGCCTTGGCGGTGACACGCTCGGGTTCAAACTCCTCGCGCAGCTCTTCGAGCAGCAAGTCGATCTGCCGGTCTGACACACCGCAGAAGTTCAAACCATTCTCCACCTGTGATGAGTGCCAGAAAGGAAACTGGTCCCACGAGGTTTCAAAGTCGAGGCCGAAGATCACCGCGTCAAAGCGGTGCGTCGCCATGTGCCCGTCAACGAGTTCGTTCCAAGGCACTTCGGTGACGGTGACTTGTGCGCCGATTTTTTTCCATTGCTCCGCGAGAAGATGAGCGAGGCGCACACGATCCGCGCTGCCCGCAGTGACGAGCAGTTCAAACGCCAGCGCCTGTCCTGGACGTTTCGCCACGCCGCTCACATCGCGGAGAAAACTGGCGTCGGTGATCAGTTTTTGAGCGGCTTCAAGATCAAGGCGTGTCGGTGAAAACTTTTGCGCGAACCACAGGGCGGGCTGGAACAATCCATCCTCGACGCGACCCCGACCATTCAACAGCACCTCAATGAGCGCCTGCCTGTCTGTGGCGAGACCGAGCGCCTCGCGCACGCGCGCATCTTCGAGAACCGGAGCTCGCGTATTCCACATCACCAGCAGGCGGCTGCGCGGCGCCGTGCTGCGAATGGCGAGGCCCGTGTCCTTGAGCAGCGCCGGGATTTCCTGATTGCCCGGCCAGAACATGTCAACGGCGCCGGTGGCAAAGCCGAGCCGCGTTTTGAATGGCGACGCGCCGCTGAGAAAAGACAGCCGCCGCGCACGCGCGCCGTCCGATGCCGGAGCGAGCGCGAGCGATGAGAGATTTCGATGCGTGATGACGAAGCGCCCCGCGCCCGGCGGTGTCGCAGTGGTGAAAACTCTGCCCTCGGCATCGGGCGCGTTTTCCTTCAGCCAGGCCGCAGGAAGAATGGGCAGGTTCACCCAGCCGCAGATGGCCGGGCCGTAGCGGCGGCGCAGCGTGGCGCGGAACTTCGACGCGCTCACGAGATCGATGCTCTGCACCTGGCGCAGCGCGTCGCGATTCGGCACCGGCCACGGTTGCGCCATCACCATTTGATAAGTCGCCACCGCGTCCGCTGCCGTGACCGGCGTGCCGTCATGCCATCTCATGCCTTCGCGCATCGTGATCTCGAGCACCGGCTCGCGCAGCGCCGGGATGCGATCCAGCGCGATCACGCGCGGCTGGAGATTGGTTTTCGCATTGTAGTAGTTCGTGATCTCCTGGAGAAACTTCGCCGTGTCGCCCGCGACGATCATCTCATAGGCCGAGTCGCCATCGAACCACGTCCTGCGCACTTGCGCGGCCTCGATCGCGTTCGCCAGAAAATGCTCGTGATACGGACGCGCCGCCTCGCGCAGCTCCACGCGCACGATCTCCGCAGGCAGGGGATCAAAGGATGCGATCTCCCGCATCACCTGGTCCGGCCCGGCGCTTGTCATTTTTGCAAAGCGCATCACCACCTCGCCGCCCTTCGCATCCACTGCCGCGAGTCCCCACTCGGACCACTTTTCCGTTCCGGCTTTCTGGAGGTGCTCTGTTGCCTTGGCCGCCAGGTCATCTTTTACAAACCAGCACGCCATCGTCTCGCTCCAGTCCCAGCGCTCCGCGAGAACCGGCTTGAGTTTGCCGTCGGGGCCGATGCGGATGAGCGGCTCATGCGTGAGATCGATGAGCTGCCGGTCCAGCTCCGTCGCCGGCAAAAACGGATGCAGCGCGGGCGGCGCGCCGGGCAGCATGGCCACGACCTCATCGGCGTGCATCACGCGGCTCGCGCGCGCCTGCTTCACCGACCACCAGGTAAGACCGGCGGCGGCGAGCGGAACCCCGAAGATGAAAAGCCGTGCCAGAAACATACGCGGCATTCATAATACACCGCGAGCCGATGACAAGAAGCGCCGATCCCGCATCACTTTTTCTCCTTTGAAATAACCGCACCTCTGAAGAGTGGCAGTGATTTTTTCACGGATTGACACACGCCCCAGGCGAGCGGAATCGCGATCCAAAGCCAGGCGATGATGAGTTTGAACTTCATGGTTTCGAGTGAAGCGTTCACGCGGCGAGATCGCTTCTGAGGTGATGCCTCGCATGGACAGGCCGCACGAGAAGGTTCGCTATGAGACCGATGACGAGCAGGCTGATCATGAGGTAAAAGGTGCCGTTGTAAGCCTCTGCCTTTGGCACTCCGTTTGCCACACGTCGATCATACTGGCCGTTGATCAGACCGGGGCCGATGACGGCGGCCACACTCCACGCGGTGATGAGGCGGCCATGGATCGCGCCGACTTGATGGGCACCGAAGAGATCACGCAAATACGCAGGGATGGTGGCGAAGCCCGCCCCATACATGGAGATGATGATGGCGGTGGCGGCAACGAAAAGAGGCTTGTTCTGCGTCAGCTCCGTCCACGGCAGCAGCGCGTAGAGCGCGGCACCGAGGATGAAATAAACGCAGTAGATCGCCTTGCGCCCAGTGTGGTCGGAGATGGACGACCACACAAAGCGGCCCCCCATGTTGAAAAGGGAGAGCAGGCCCGCGAAGCCCGCGCCGATGGCCGCGCTCACACCAAACATATCCTGGCACATGTCTGCCGCGCGCCCGAGCACACCGATGCCCGCGCTGACATTCATGCACAGCACGACCCAGAGCAGCCAGAATTGCGGCGTCCGCCACGCGACATCGACGGAGACATTGGCCGTGGTGACGAGCCTCTTCTCATGCTCCTTTGGCTTCCATCCGGCAGGTTTCCATCCGGCTGTCGGCACACGCACAATGAACGCGCCGAAGAGCATGAAGCCGGAGTAAAGAGTTGCCATGACGATGAGGGTCTGCATCGCGCCAGAAATGGTTCCTTGAGCCAACGCGTTGAGAGGCGCCACGAACGGCCTTATGACAAGAAAAAGAAGTTTTTGATCGATGGTAGCTTCCGAGATTTCGAGTGCCGAATAGCCACCAGCGGAAAAGCTTTTCATCAACTCCTGCCCCAACGGCGAGCCGATAAGAGCACCACCACCGAAGCCCATGATCGCCATGCCCGTCGCCATTCCGGGTCGGTCGGGGAACCACTTCACGAGCGTGGACACCGGTGAGATGTAACCTAGCCCCATGCCGATGCCGCCGACAAACCCGTAACCGAATAGTATCAGCCAGAGCATTTTTAGTTTCACTCCGAGCGCCGCAAGCACCAGACCGCCGCAGAAACAGGCGCAACTGGCCACCATGGCCTTGCGCGGCCCGGAGCGTTCCACCCATTTGCCTAACACCGCAGCGGAGAGGCCCAGCATTATCAGCGCGATCTGGTAGGCCATGTTGATACTCGACACAGGCACTCCCAGCTCTGCGCCGAGCGGCTTGTTGAAGACGCTGAAGCCATACACCTGCCCGATGCACATGTGGACGGCCACAGCGGCGGGCGGCACGAGCCAGCGGGAAAACCCAGGCTGCGCGATGGTGGCTTCACGGGAGAGAAAACTCATGCGGTTGGTTGGCGGATGCGCGCCGATTAAGCCGGGTGCGGCGGAGGATGGCAAGTGCGACGTGGCGGAAGTCGCAAGATGCGCATCACATTTCCCTGCCCGCGCTCATGCGGCGTCCAAGAAACCGGTGTGTGCGGTGGAAGAACCCAAACACCAATGATGACCCGAGGAAGTAAGCTGCGCATTTGAGCGCACCGTCAGCCCATTCATGGCCCCTGTCGTATGGACGGCGCTCGTGAAAGGCAGCCATCCTTTCTTTCCCACGACTTTCATTCAGCGTGGCTGTTGCCTTCATGGAGATGATATTTCGTCATCAGATTCCACTGGTTTTGCGCGCGCAACACTCAACCCGGCGGCCAGGCGAGATCGCGGCCTGCGAGCAGATGCATGTGCAGATGCGGCACGGTCTCGCCCGCGTCCTTGCCGTGATTGATGACGAGGCGGAAGCCTTTGCTGCGCTCGCTCACGCCGAGCTTTTCAGCGACGGTGCGCGCGGCGAGCAGCAGGGCGCCGAGCGTATCGCGATCCTCGGGCAGCGCCTCGCCCACGCGCGGGATGAGTTTCTTCGGCACGATAAGGATGTGGATCGGTGCCTGCGGGTTGATGTCGTTGAAGGCGGCGCAGTGCGCGTCTTCATAGACAAGCGGCGCGGGGATCTCGCGGTCGATGATTTTTTGGAAGATGGTTTTTTCGCTCATGGTCAGGGGAAAAGCTCGCGCTGGGTTTTGTCGGGCGGCTGGCGGTCGCCGAGGCTCTTTATCTCGTCGATGAACTCTCCCACGTCCTCGAACTGTCGGTACACGGAGGCATAGCGGACGTAGGCGACGTGGTCGATGGCTTCGAGACGGCGCATGACTTTCGCGCCGATGACGCTCGACGGGATCTCGCGGTAGCCTTCCTGCTCCAGCTCGTCGGCGATCTCGTCGGCGGATTGCTCGAGCATGTCGGAGGACACGGGGCGCTTCTCGCAGGCCTTGGTCATGCCGTAGAGGAGCTTGGCGCGGTCGAAGGGCACGCGCACTCCGTTGCGTTTCACGACCCGCAGTTCCTCTCGCTCCACTATCTCATACGTCGTGAATCGGAACTCGCAGCGCTGGCACTCGCGCCGCCTGCGGATGGCATGGCCGTCGCGCGCCTCGCGCGAATCAACGACCTTGTCCTCGGAACTTCCGCATTTGGGGCAGCGCATGGTTGTTTTTCCTGGCTCGGACAGTGGCACCCGTCGTCCGAGACTGCAAGTGGCGCGGTTTATGAGAGTGCTCAGTGCGAAGTTCTCAATGCTCAGTCCTGAATGCGCGCCACAAGTGTGGAGACTCAGCACTTCGCACTGAGAACTGAGCACTTTGAATTTCACTCGTCACGATCCCCCGCACAAACCGGTTGCCGCCTCCGCACGCGGGCGTTACTTCTTCCGCTCCTTTCCCCCAAAACCCATGGCCGAAGCCACCACCGCCCACGCAGCCTACGATTCGAAGATCGAGGGCAATGTCATTTTCACCAAAGTCGATTCCGCCATCAACTGGATGCGCAAGAACTCGCTCTGGCCGATGCCGATGGGCCTGGCCTGCTGCGCCATCGAACTGATGGCCACGGGCGCAAGCCGCTACGACATCTCCCGCTTTGGCATGGAGGTCATGCGCTTCTCGCCGCGCCAGGCGGATGTGATGATCGTCGCAGGCACGGTCACCTATAAAATGGCGCTGGCCGTGAAACGCATCTGGGACCAGATGCCCGCGCCGAAGTGGTGCATCGCCATGGGCGCATGCGCGAGCAGCGGCGGCATGTATCGCAGTTACGCGGTGCTGCAAGGGATCGACCAGCTCATCCCCGTGGACGTTTACATCTCCGGCTGCCCGCCGCGGCCCGAGGCTTTGCTCGAAGGCCTGATGCGCCTGCAACGGAAGATCGAGGGCGAGCACTCGTTCGTGGAGCAGAAGCGGGAGCTGATTGAGCAGCTCGCGTAACAAATAAAAGTGCTCAGTGCTCAGATTTTATGAATGCGAAGCAGATGGTAGAAGCGTTGACGCAAAAATTTTCCGCCGGTGTCACTGGCAGTGTGGAGTTCCGTGGCGAGCACACGATCAGCGTGAGCCTCTCCAGCGTGAAGGCACTGCTGAAGTACTGCCGCGACGAGTTGGGCTTTGATTATCTGATCGACATTTCCAGCGTCGATCACACGGGCGAGGAGCCGCGTTTTGAAATGGTGTACGAGCTTTACGGCTACGCGCACCACCAGCATCTGCGCGTGAAGTGCCGTGTGTCCGAGGACGAGGAGGTGCCGACGGTCAGCGACATCTGGCCGACGGCAAACTGGCACGAGCGCGAGGTGTATGACATGATGGGCATCGGCTTCGAAGGCCACCCCGATCTGCGCCGCATCCTCATGTGGGAGGGCTATCCGTTCTTCCCGCTGCGCAAAGAATTTCCCCTCGCCGGCCTGCCCAGCGACATGCCCGACGTGGCCTTCACCGGCACCGCCCCAATGGAAGGCGGCCCGTTTGTCACGAGCTCAGGCGCGGGCGACACTATCGACGCGGAGCCGCGGGCGAAGCGGTTTGATTGAGGATTGAAACCCTCAACCCACAAACTTGAGCGCACCAACTTGACCGCGTGCCATCGCGGCGTGCTGCTCATCGCTGCAAGCTGAGTCGATGGGCGCATCGGGAACGGCATCGCTGGATTGCACGATCTTGTTGGCGATCATCCATTCTTCCACTTCCTCACCGCTGATGTCGGGGATCATGGTGCCATTGATCTCGACGCATGGGGACAGGGGCTGGCCGCTCTTTTGCTCCATCTCCCAACGGAAGGCAGGGTTCTGGATGATGTCCTTTTCTTCAAAGGGCAGGTTGTACTTGCGGAAGATGGCGCGGACGCCTTCGCTCCAGCCACAGTAGGTTTTAAGATAGGCGGTGATGGATGGGGTGCTCATGATGATGGGGTGCGTTGGGGTGAGGAATACGCGCCGAGATTAGGATCGGACGATGCGATTGCAAGCGTGGTGGTCCGAGCAATCACCACCAGAGAACAGCCGCCACGAGGATGGCTGCGCCATACGCCGCGCCGCCGAGCGTGGCCATGCGCCAGCGGTTTGCATTTGCCGTGACCCATGTCACCCAGTCGCGCATCAGGAATGGCATGCCGATGAAAAACATGCCGGCGATGATCCACGCGTAAGCCAGCACCGGCAGGAGCAGCCTGCTGGCTGGCGGCTGGAGAAACGCGGCGGTGAGCACGGGCCCGGCGATGAGGAGCATCAGCGCGCCGAGCGCGCGCACGGCGAGGAACTCCTTCACATAAATCATCACCAGCACATAGCCGACGGCCACGATGAGCAGGAACTTGTTCCGGAGGAAGAAGAACTCGCCCATGTCCATGTAGGTGAGCAGCAACATCGCCCAGGCAAAATCCACCGTGAGCAGCGCAGCGCCCCAGGGATAACTGCGCGGAAACTGTTTCAGAAAAGTCTGCGTGGCTTCTGCATTGAGCAAGGCCCACAGATGTTTGGCGATCAACACGATGCCGAGCACGATGCCCGTACCCTTGAGCGGGATGCCGCCGACGGGCGCCTGGTGGTAGAGATAATCAAACAGCTCCTGAAACATGAGAGCGCGGAGACTGGCGCAAGGTGGTGGCGGACGCAAGCTGTCCCATGCGATGGAGGCGAGGCTCCGCGACGGCCATTCATCCGCGTGTTCCAAAACAACTTCGATATTGTCATCGCCCCGCAGTCTCTCTAGTCTCTAGTCAGCGCGTCCTGAAAAAAAAACAGCGCCACGCTCAAACTCTCACCATCCCTAACATCATGAACGAAGAACCTCGTCCGAAGCCCCTGTTTTATTTTGTCGTCTTCATCGCTGTCGTCGGCCTCATTGGCTATGGCTTGCGTGATACGATCTTCCCCAAAGCGAACCGATCAGGTCCAGGCAACATCAGCAAAGATGACGTGCAAAACACCACGGGCGTGGAGGCCGCTGATGCGAATGTGCCCACGACGGTGAAGGAGTACACCTTCAAGGCCAGCGAGAAGCTCCCGCCCATCGCCGCCACGAGTGCTTACACGCCACTGGTGGATCGCAGCGTGAAGTTCGCGCTCAATGTGTGGGCCGGTTGGGCACCGATCATTTTACAAAACGGCGGCGGCACGGCCGGGACGGAATGGAAAACCCCAGGCGGCCAGCCTTTCAAAGTGGAGCTGGTACTCATCGACAATCCGGTGGCGATGCGTGACGCCTACGCCTCGGGCAAGACGCACATCGGCTGGGCCACGCTCGACATGCTGCCGCTCTTCATGGATGAGCTGAAAAAAGATCCGCGCATCATGCCGCGCGTGTTTCAGCAGGTGGATTTCTCCAATGGCGGCGACGGCATCGTCTTTCGCCGCGCGATGGCGAAGGACCCGAAATCGCCCACCGTATCCGACCTGCGCGGGAAAAAGGTCGTGCTCGCGCAGAACTCGCCGAGCGAGTATTTCGTGCTCAACGCGCTGGTGAACGGCGGTGTGCAGCCCAGCGATGTGAAATTCATTTACACCGAGGATGCCTTCCAGGCTGCTGCGGCATTCAGCGCGGATAAAACCATCGCCGCCTGCGTGTCGTGGGCACCGGACATTTACAATCTCAGCGAGCTTGAGAGCAATCATCTGCTCGTCAGCACCGCCACGGCGAACAAACTCATCGCCGACGTGTGGTTCGCGCGCGCCGACTTCGCGCGCGACCATCCCGACATCTGCGAGGGCCTCGTGCGCGGCATCTTCGCCGGCATGGAGAAGATGAAAACCGAGGCGGGCCGCAAGCAGGCGGCCGCGCACATGTCGAAGCTCTACAGCATCCCGGAGGCCGACACGCTCGGCATGTTGGCCGACGCGCACAGCACCAACTATGCGGAGAACCGCGATTTCTTCCTGAATCAAAACAACCCTGCGAACTTCGAGCGCACCTGGAACACCGCCTACTTGCTTTATCGCAAAATGAACCGCATCACGCAACAGGTGCCCTTCGATAACGTGATGGACTTCTCCATCATCCAGAAGCTCGCCGAAGAGGAGCCGTTCAAATCCAGCCGCAACGAATACCAGATCAACTTCGCGCCCAAGAGCGTGCAGACTGTGAAGGCCGAGGGCACAGAAATTCTCACCAAGGTCATCACGCTACATTTTTATCCCAACTCCTGGGACCTGCGAAAGAAGGTGACCGTGCGTGAGGAAGGCAAGGACATCGAGAAGCTCTACGAGGCGAATCTCGATCCCGTGCTCACTGAGGTCGCCCAGCTCGCCGGACAATACGGCGGCGCGAACATCGTGGTGGAAGGCCACACCGACGGCTCGATGCGCGGCCAGGTCAGCGCGCAGCTCGTCAAAGAGCTAGCCAACAATCGCGCCGCTGCAGTGAAGACGGAGATATTGAACAAGTTCCCCAGCTTCAATCCCAACCAGTTCAGTACCGAAGGCATCGGCTGGGATCGTCCCTTCGACACGAACGATCCCGACAACCACGCCAAGAACCGCCGCGTGGAGATCAAGGTCATCGCGCTTGAGCATCCTGAGTGAGCTTTGGAGTGAGGTGGCGCAAACTCGCCGCGCTGAGATTCGAAGTTGCGCGAATTCATTGCAATGAACCTAAATTTGAATCCCTCATCACGTACGAGCGGAACAATGGTAAACGCCATCGTTTCTGCAATGGCACACCACGAGTCGAATGAAGGCGCCGACGATTGCACTCAGTCCGTGGGCTGGGTGTGTTCTGCGCTAGAGGCGGACTTCGCATCAGTGATCCACCTCGCAGAACCGCCCGGCCAGTTGCGCATCCATCTGCCAAAAAACGCCGCCTCGTCATCGATCACCGAATCAGACGGGCGGGCTATCGCCACACCCGTCCTACGATTCACGCGCTGACCCCTCATTCCTCCGCCATGGAACCCGACCCCAAATCCATCTCTCTCAAAAGCGAAAGTGGCGGCTCTAAAACTCCCGCTTTCCTCCGCCGCGCCCTCACCATTCGTGACACACCGAGCTTCCTCGAAAGCGTCGGCTTCGGCATCCTCAGCCTTCTCACCGTTCTCATCGTCTGGTGGTTCCTCACGCGTGGCGAGGGCGACCAGCGCATCCTCGATGCCTACACGCTTCCATCTCCCGCCGAAACGTTCCGCTCCATTCCCGATCTCTGGTTCAAGCGCGAGCTTAGCATCAGCGCCATCACATCACTCGCTCGTGTGCTCGGCGGCTTCATGCTCGCGGCAGCCGTCGCGGTGCCGCTCGGTGTCATCGCGGGCAGCTACTTGCGCGTGAACGCGTTCCTCAAACCACTCAGCCTCTTCGGTCGCAACGTCCCCGTCGCCGCGCTCATCCCGCTCACGATGATCTGGTTCGGTCTCGATGAGGTGCAAAAGATCATGTTCATTTTCCTCTCCACCGTCGCCTTCGTGCTCTTCGACACCACGAACGCCGTGCTCGCCGTGCCTGACCGCTTCCTCGACACCGGCTACACGCTCGGCACACGCGCCACACCGAAAAAAGGCGCGCGGCTCGCGGCGATCTTCGGCCTTATTTACGGCGCCATCGCGGCGTTCGGCTGGCATTTGCTCACCGAGGACACCACCCTCACGCTCACAGGAGAAATGCAGTCATCAGGCTTCTGGTTCCGCTTTCTCGGCGGACTCGCCGTCGGCTTCGCGCTCTGGTTTCCCATCGAGGGACAGCAGGCGCTTCGCAAAGTCCTGTTCCCGCTCGCGCTGCCCGATATCGTCAACAGCCTGCGCCTCATCTTCGGCCTCGCCTTCGGATACATCATGCTCGCCGAGGTCATCAACGCGCAGCACGGCCTCGGCTACCTCATCAACATGAGCCAGCGCAACGGGCCGCGTGAGCACATCTATGTCTGCCTCGTCATCATCAGCGTCATGGCTTGGGGCATCGACAAACTCATCCTGCGTGTGCAGCGGCACATCTTCCCCTATCTGAAACATGGCTCGTCTTGAACTCACCTCCAACGAGGTCCCGTGCGAACTCAAACCCGTGCAGCCGCCTTCCGGCGCGCTGCCGCTCGTCGTCGATTTCAAAAACGTCAGCAAGACCTACGACCACGGCACACGCCGCGCCTTCACCGCCATCCGCGATGTGAACTTCTCAATCGAAGATCATCCCGGCATCGGCGAGTTCATCGGCGTGCTCGGCCCCAGCGGTTGCGGAAAGAGCACCGTACTGCGGCTCATCGCCGGCCTCGCCCCGCAGCATCCGGCCACCACCGGCTCTGTGCTCGTGCATGGAAAACCCGTCATCGAGCCAGGACCAGATCGCGGCTTTGTGTTTCAAGATTACGCCAACTTTCCGCACCGCACCGTTTTGGAAAACGTCGCCTTCGGACTCGAGTGCGCGCACGTCCCCGAGAAAGAGCGCCGCGACCGCGCGCGCGAGTGGATCGCCAAGGTCGGCCTTGATCCCGCCAAGGATGCGCAAAAATATCCGCACCAGCTCAGCGGCGGTATGAACCAGCGCGTCGCCATCGCGCGCAGCCTCATCATGCATCCGAAGATCATCCTCATGGACGAGCCATTCGGCGCGCTCGATCCCACCACGCGCTACCGGATGCAGGACCTTCTCGTCAGCCTCTGGCGCGAGCTGCAAGCCACCGTCTTCTTCATCACGCACGACGTCTCCGAGGCCGTGTATCTCGGCGACCGCGTCTTCATTTTCAGCCGCGCCCCCGGCACCATCGTCCACCAGCTCCACGTCGCCCCGCCCGACCGCCCTGCGCGCCAGATGCAGACCGAGGCCCCATTCCTCGACTCCGTCCGCCAGGTGCGCGCGCTGATGGACAAGGTCGAGGTTGAGAAGAATGGAAATCCGAATGGCGAATAACCGTCCCCTTTTTCAACAGCGATGAAGTATGAAATGCAGAGACAACCCGGCAGGGAGAAACCCATGGCAGCGCAGCAGGTAAGTTTTTTCAGGGTTGGAGTGTTGCCTGGGAACCACGGGCGGTTTAACATCGCCCATGACAATATCACTCGCGGAACTTCGAGCCTTCGCCCGCAGCGCAGCCACCACACCATTCATCATCCACATGAGCGACGGAAGGTCCATCCGGGTGGAGCATCCAGAGTTCATTGGGGTGCCGCACCAAGGGGGCAGCTTTGTGATCTTCCCGCTGGAGGGAGGAGTGCAACTGCTGGCACTGGGGCAGGTGGTGTCAGTGGAAGACGCGCCCGCCAGCACCACCAAAGTCAAGGCAGACACCTGAACATGAATTTCTCCGGAAGGCTTAAGCTGTCCGGAAGCCCGCCCATTTGCTACGCTTTACTCTCCCGATCCATCGTGTGTGACAGTGACGGAGAGCGGCTGCTCGGCCACCACTGGCGGCGTGGAGCGGAAGTGAAGCCCCCTGTGGCCCAAGGGGGCAAACACTTGATTTCGGCGATGAGAATGTCGAGGGGTATGCTGAACCGCACGGCAGACATCTCGAATACCGCGGGCCGCACCTTCTAAATGAACACCGCCGATACCATCGGAGCAAAATTGAAGCGCGCCTTCACTTGGCACTGGCACTTGCTGGGCCTGAGTGTCGGCGTCGGCATCTCGCTGCTCAGCGGCACGCCGCAGATGTGCCTGCCGTTTCTCGCCGCCGCAGAGCTGGTGTATCTCGGCTACATCGGACTCCAGCCGCGCTTTCAAAACGTGCTGCGCGGCCAGTCGCTGATGAAGCAAAACTCCGCCGCCACTGCCGAGGATCCCGCTGCGCGCTATGAAAAGATCGCATCCTTTCTGACGGATCAAGACCTCGCTCGCTTCCAGCATCTGCAAAGCCGCTGCGCCGCGCTGCTCGATCTTCGTCGTCGCATGGACTCCAAAGATCACACCGACAGCACCGAAGATTTCCGCGCCGAATCCCTCGACCGCATGTTGTGGCTCTGTTTGAAACTGCTGCACCAGCGCTCCGGCCTCGAGCGCTTTCTCGCCTCCACGAAGCGCACTCAGATTGAGTTCGAAATGCGCGCCGCCGAGGAGCAGCTAGCCGAATCCAAAAAGCGCGACGCAGCCGCCGGAGGAATCGAAGGCCGCCTTACCACCTCCATCACCGAGCGCATCAAGACCATCGGCGAGCGCCTCGAAAACTACGACAAAGCCGCCGAGAGCCTCGAACTCGTCAGCTCCGAGATCGAAAAGACCGAGCAGCAGATCACGCACCTCTGCGAAGTCGGCATGACCATGCGCGACAGCGCCGGCCTCAGCTCGCAGATCGACAGCATCAGCGAGTCCCTGCAATCGTCCGAAAAAGCCTTCGCCCACGCCTCCATCACCGGCCTCCTCGACGAAGACGAATCCGCCCCCCCGCTTCTCTCCGGCAGCATGAACGCCACCCCATCACCACCTCCGCTGCGGAAGGCGGTGCGGCAATAAGTTCTTCACTCCATCATTCCACAACTCCAACACTCCACCTCACCACCACCATGTTCCGCCGACTCTCCAACATCGTCCGAGGCTTCCTCAGCCTCTTCATCTCCGGCCTCGAAAAGCGCAATCCTGAGGCGCTGCTCGAATTGGAAAAAGAAAACCTGCGCAAACAGATCGCGCAATTCAACCAGGGCCTCTCCGCACACGCCGGGCTGTGCGAGAAACTGATGTCGCAGGTGAAGCGGCTCGAACGCGAGGAGCAAGACCTCAAAGCCAAGGCCGCCGCCAACCTCCGTGCGGGCAACCAACGCCTCGCTGGCGAGATCGCCCTCGCGCTCCAGCGTGTGCGCCGCGATCTCGTGGACAATCGCTCGCAGCTCGAAGACGCCGACAAGACCTACAAAGAGCTGACCATGTCCCGCGACACCGCCATCAAGACCGCGCGCGAGAAGATCGAAGGTCTGCGCAAAGGCCTCGATGATCTCAAGATGAAGAAAGCCCTCGCCGAAATGAACGAGATGGCCAGCGGGATGCTCACGCAGATCGGCGGCAGCGGCGACACGCTCGACCGCCTGCACACCATGGTGGAGGAGGAGCGCACCAAAGCCGCCGGCCGCGCCCGCGTCGCAAAGGACAGCATCGACACCACATCCTTCAGAGAAGACAAAGCCGAGCGCGAAGCCCTCGAAGACATGGCCCTCGCCGACCTCTCCGCCGAGCTAGGCATCAGCATCCCCGGCGCCGCCCCCGCGCAAACGGAGTCCGTCCCGCCGAAGAAAGAGATGAGCGCGCAGTAGTTTTCTTTGGAGTGCGGTGGCGCAGCGAGGAACGAGCGCGGACACCGCTTTCACTCGAAGCCAGCGACCTGCACACGCGCAACCCCGGATCGAAGCCACAAAACGCCATGCCCACTCTGCCATCCTGGTCCGCCGAACTCATCGAACTCTACGAATCCGGCGCGGCCTCGCAGTTCATCCTGCATGGCAACGTCGCTGATCTCATGCTCACGGGTGGGGACAAGCCGCGGCTGGATTCGCTGGAGGCGTTTCTCAAAGAGAACTTGCTCGGCAAATTCGATGTCGTGCTCAGCTACGACGTGGGCAATGGCGCGCGTGTGGAAAAAGGCGGCGAGGTCTTCACGCAGTGGGCAGCGTGGAAGGACAAGGCGCTGCCCACCGCACCGCGCGAGGCGGTGCATGTGCTTACGTATTACCTGCGCTTCTGCGCGAACCTGGCGAAGATCAAGCCGGAAAAATCCATCCGAGTAGCGATCATCGTGCGCGGTGCGGATCTCATCGCGCCGCCGTCGCCAGGTGGGGCAAACTACGAGTTGAGCGGCATCGCGTGGCAGCTCCGCGAGTGGGCCAGCGATCCGGCCATCGCAGCACATCACAGCGCCACGTTTCTGCTGGTCGAAAATCTCATCGACCTGCATCCGCTCGTCACGCAGAATGGCCAGGCCGCGCGTATTGCAGTCGCGCTGCCGCAGCCTCAGGAGATCGAGCCTGCGCTTGCTGTGCTTAACGCGCAGCATCCGGTGCCGCTCAAACCTTTTGCCGGCAAACTCTCCGAGCCAGCAGCCGCGCTCGCGGGCGCGACGCTCAACAGCATCGAGACACTCGTACAGACACGCCAGCATCGCGGCCAGCCGCTCAGCGCGCAGGATCTGGTGACGTTGAAAAAAGAGCTGATCGAAAAAGACGCGGCAGGTCTCATCGAGTTCATCAAACCGGATCGCACACTCGATGATTTGCATGACCAGGACTCCATCAAAAAATGGCTGCGCCAGGACATCGCGCTCTGGCGGCAGGGTGATCTCGCGGCGCTGCCGATGGGTTATTTGTTTTGCGGGCCCGTGGGCACGGGCAAGACCTTCATGGTCGAGTGTCTCGCGGGCGAGGCCAGCGTGCCGGTGGTGAAGATGAAGAACTTCCGCGACAAATGGGTGGGCAGCACGGAGAGCAATCTGGAGAAAATCTTCCGCCTCCTCGCCGCGCTGGGCCGCTGCATCGTGTTCGTGGATGAGGCGGACCAGGCGCTGGGCCGCCGCAACTCGGGTGATGGCGACAGCGGCGTGGGCGGTCGCGTCTATGGCATGATGGCCGAGCAGATGAGCAACAGCCGCAACCGCGGCCGCATCCTCTGGGCGCTCGCCACGAGCCGCCCCGATCTCGTCGAGGTCGATCTCAAGCGCCCAGGCCGCATCGATGTGAAAATCCCGCTCTTCCCCACGGCCACGCCCGAGGAAGGCTACACGCTGATCCGAGCGCTCGCGAAACGCCGCGGCGTCGCGCTCCCCGAAGCCGCGCCGCAAAATCTGCGCGCGCAGATTCCTGATCTCCTCACACCCGGCGCCGCCGAGGCGCTCTCGGTGAACATTTACCGCGCGCTGAAAACAACAAGCGGCGCAACCCCCGAGGCCGCGCTCGCCACCGCCTTGCGCGACTACCAGCCGCCCGTACGCCCCGAGGTGATCGCCGCGCAGATCGAGCTGGCGGTGAATGAGACGACGGACTTGAGCTTTGTGCCGGAGCGCTTTCGGAAGTCATGAACGAGCCTGGCAAAGCAGCGGGCGGGTTCATCCCACCACCGCCCGATCTTCCCGCGCCGGAGATCGCGCCAGTTTCCGAATCGCTGGAGAAGATAATCGAGCCAGCCGTTGGCTGGCATGCGCCGTCGCCAGAGAAGAAAGACGAGCCGCCGCCGGATGATACAAACGCCTGGCTGGAACCCGATGCGAACACGAACGAGTGGATCGTGGGCATGATGCGCGACGCGTTCTTGTATCCATGGCGCAAAAGCGGCTGGGCGATTCTGGTTCCGGGTGCGGGGCTGGCGTTACTGCTGACGGTTGGTGCGTTTGCTCCTTTCATCGGGCTGGCTGCCACTGTTTTTGGCGTGGGCTATTTCGCGGCATACTACTTCGACATCATAGGCACGACCATTGGCGGAAAAGACGCGCCGCCAGAGTGGCCGGAGCTTTCCAACTACATGGATGACATCGCGCGGCCCGCGCTCCAGATGGCTGTCGTGTTTACGCTCTCTTTTCTCCCGAGCATCTGGTATGCGCTGTCGCAAGGGGCGGCCCATAGGGAGGATTTGCCTGCCCAGCTCTTATACCTTGCGGGCGCGCTCTATTTTCCGATGGGCTGCATCGCGCTGGGCATGAGTGGCACAATCATAACAGCGCTGCCGCATCATGTGGTGCCGGCCATCAAGCGGTGCCTGCCAGGATACCTTGTGCCGATGGTTTTTCTGTTCGTGATCAAAGTGCTGTCGCAGGTTCTTCATGGTTTGCTGTTCGCCGCGCCTGCGTTTGTGAGCGTGGCTCTCGGCTGGCTTCTGTGGTTCTACCTCCTGATGATCCAGGCGCGCATCACGGGCCTGACCTGCCGCAGGTTTCGTGACCGGATTAATTGGGGATGAACATCCACGCCATGAACCCGCCCTCGCCTTATCCACCACCAGTTCCGACGCAGCCGAAGAATTCAAAGGCCGGCTGCTGGATCGCGGCGTTCGCCATCAGTTTTGCAGTGATCGCGATGGGGCCGGTCGTTCGATATCTGAGCGTTTCGGAGGAAGCGGCGAAAGCGCGCGAGTCCGCGATGCAACCGCCGCCGTCATTGAGTGATGAGCAGCGAGCGAAGCTCCTGGCCTTTGGTCATGAACTGGCGGCTCAGGCGTCGAAAGGCGAGGGCGCGGCGCTGAACGGGCGGCAGGATTTTGAGGAGATGCTGAACCGTGTCACTCACGGGCTGGAGGGATCGGAAGCGACCTCCGCAGGCTTCAGGCAGGGCTTCCTCGGCTCGGTGAAAAAAAACGCGGGCGGCATTCTGGCGCAGATGGCCGGGCAGCAGGCGCGCTGCATCAGGACCGGCGAGAGAAACGGTTTCCCCGCGATCACGATGCGGGTCATCATGAAGGACACGGGCGCGGTGAGTTTCATCGACGTGCTGGCGCGGCCGAAGGATGACAGCTTTGTGGTGATCGACGCTCACACCTACGTTTTCGGGTTTCTCGTCACCGAGGAGATGAGAAACACGATGGCGCTGCTGCTGCCGCAATCGAGTGGTGCCCCGATCGCGGCGCGCTTGCTGGGCCTGCGTGATGCGAAGGGCCAGGAGGGCCTGGACGAAGTGTTGGAGATGATGAGGAACGCCAGGACCGCAAAGCCGGAGGACACTGTCCGCGCTTATCAAAAGCTGTCCGCCAGCCTCCAGGAGCAGCGCATGGTATTCGTCCTCTACATCCAGGCGCTCATGAATCTGGAGGGCGCGGAGCACGAGGCCGCGTACAAGGCCGCGCTGCGTCGCGCCAAGGACATCCTCGGAGAAAACAGCGGCACCGACCTGCTGATGGTGGACCTGCTTTATCTCGATGGCGATTTCAAAGGCGTGGAGCAAAGCCTCGCCGACATGCAGAAAGTCGTGGGTGAGGATGCTTATCTGAAAATCCTCGCCGCGAATGCGTGCATCAAAGCTGGCGACATCGCTGGTGCGGAACGCCATGTGCTGGCGGCGGAGAAGCTGGAGCCGGAACTGGCGCAGCTCGTCGATCTGCGGCTGACACTTTGCGCGATGAAGAAGGATTTTGCCGCACTGGTCAAGGAACTGCGTGCCATCAAAAAACGGAGCGGTGTGGCGCTGGGTGAGAAAATGCTGGGCGATCCGGTTTATGCGGAGTTCCTCAAGTCGTCCGAGTTCGCGGCGTGGAAAAAAGAAAACGGGAGGTGACTCGGAAGGAGGGCAAAAAAACGGCTGATGAGCGTTGCGCGCTCATCAGCCGTTCGTGGTTGGTTCTGGTCGGGATTTATCGCGGCGGCTATTTCTCCACCCAGCGCACGGCTTCCATGAGCAGTTCGCGCGCGGAGGCGAGGCCGAGCTTCTGACGGATGTTAGCTTTGTGGGCATCGACGGTCTTGGCGCTAAGCTCGAGTTTCTCGGCAATCTCATGAGAGCTGAAGCCGCGGCCCACCATCTCGAAGATTTCGAGCTGACGGTCGCTGAGCATCCGGCCCGGCTCGCCGCGCGAGCCGGTGCGAGGATTGCCGCCGGTGACGATGTTGCCCAGAAGTGCGGCGCTGAAGAAGAAGGAGCCGCTCAAGACCTGGCGCAAGCCGGTGAGCAGACGGGTGCTTGGCTCTCCTTTCATGAGATAGCCCATGGCTCCGGCGCGGAGGCAACGTTCGGCATACACTTTTTCGTCATGCATGGAGTAAACGAAAACCTGAACTTCGGGGAATTGCTCGCGCAGCTTTTTGATGAGATCAACACCACTGCGGTCCTTCAGGGTGATGTCCAGAATGACGAGGTCAGGCTTGATCTTGCCCAAGTTTGCCAGAGCGCCGGCTGCATCCTCTGAGCTGCCGATGACTTGCATGTCCTCCTGCGCTTCGAGTATCTTTTTAAGTCCCTCGATCACGATAGGGTGATCGTCCAGCAAGTATAGTTTGTGTTTCATTGGTCGAATGGAATCGGCAGATAATGGATGATTTAAAGATTCCCACAAGCTTTTTCTCTCTTAAGCATTGTCAGCGCAAAAGCACGCGACACCATAGCCTCTGATGATGGGAGCACGCACCTGGAGTGGAAAGATGCCGCACGAAACTGGCTTCGGAAGTATCCGCATGGGATGCTCTTACGAATCGCCATCGCGTGAGTCTGAGCGATCCGCTTGTGCCGGCGGACCTCCTCCTGATCCGTCCAGATTCGCCACGAAAAAGACAAATCCTTTTGCTCAAAACATGCCACCATCCTCGCCATGACCCGACACGACACACTTTTGCAATGGATCGAGGAGATCCGCGCTCTTTGCCTTCCAGGCTCCGTGCGCTGGTGCGATGGCTCGCAGGCTGAGCACGATGAGCTGTGCGCCTTGCTCGTGGAGCGCGGCACCTTCCACAAACTCAATGCGACGAAGCGACCGAACTCATTCCTGGCTTGGAGCGATCCCAACGATGTGGCCCGGGTCGAGGATCGCACCTTCATTTGCAGCCGGCGCAAGGTCGATGCGGGTGCGACGAACAACTGGGCCGAGCCACGCGAAATGAAGAGCACGCTGCGTGCGCTTTTCTCCGGCTGCATGAAGGGCCGCACGATGTACGTCGTCCCTTTTTGCATGGGACCGCTCGGCTCGCCCTTCTCAGTCATCGGTATCGAGGTCACCGATTCGCCCTACGTCGTGGTGAGCATGGGCGTGATGACGCGCATGGGCACCGCCGTGCTCGACCAGCTCGGGGAGGGCGGGGAATTCGTGCCGTGTCTGCATTCCGTGGGTAAGCCGCTCCTGCCGGGAGAGAAGGACGTTCCATGGCCGTGCAGCGACACGAAGTACATTGTCCACTTTCCCGAGGAGCGCAGCATCTGGTCCTACGGCAGCGGCTACGGCGGCAATGCGCTGCTTGGGAAAAAATGTCTGGCGCTCCGCATTGCCAGCGTCATGGGCCGCGACGATGGATGGATGGCGGAGCACATGCTCATCTGCGGAGTGGAATCGCCCGATGGCCGCAAGACCTACGTCGCCGCCGCATTTCCGAGCGCGTGCGGGAAAACGAACTTTGCCATGCTTGTGCCGCCTTCTCATTATCAGGAGCAGGGATGGAAGGTCACGATCGTCGGCGATGACATCGCGTGGCTGCGTCCGGGCGCGGATGGAAAGCTGTGGGCCACAAATCCCGAGGCCGGATTCTTCGGCGTTGCGCCCGGCACATCGTGGGAATCGAATCCCAACGCCATGGCAACCATCACGGCCAACACCGTTTTCACCAACGTCGCGCTCACTGACGACGGCGATGTGTGGTGGGAGGGCATGACCAAGGAACCGCCCGCGCATCTCATCGACTGGCAGGGCAAAGAATGGACGCCTGGCTGCGGCCGCCTCGCCGCGCATCCAAACTCGCGCTTCACCGTGCCCGCCAGGCAAGCGCCGACCATCGATGCAAACTGGGAGCGAGCGGAAGGCGTTCCCATCGACGCGATCATTTTCGGCGGTCGCCGCGCCACGACGATGCCGCTCGTGTTTCAGTCCTTCAATTGGGTCCACGGCGTCTTCCTCGGTGCAAACATGGGCAGCGAGACGACTGCCGCTGCCGCTGGTGCCACGGGCAAAGTGCGCCGTGATCCCATGGCCATGCTCCCTTTCTGCGGCTACAACATGGGCAATTACTTCGTCCACTGGCTCACCATGCGCGGACTCATCAGCGAGCTGCCACGCATTTTCCATGTGAACTGGTTCCGCAAAGACGCCGACGGCAAATTCCTCTGGCCCGGCTTTGGCGAGAACATGCGTGTGCTCGAATGGATCGTGAAACGCTGCCGGGGCGAGGCGCGCGGACACGAGACCGAGCTGGGCTGGATGCCGCGCTACGATGAAATGACCTGGGCAGGCCTCGAGATTTTCACCGCCGACGATTTCAAAAAGGCGATGCACGTCGATCGCAAAGAGTTCCGCCAGGAAATCCTCTCCGCCGAGGAGCTGCACTTTGATCTTTACGACGACCTTCCCAAAGAAATGATCCATCAGCGCGAGCTGCTCGTGGGCAGGTTCGAGCGATGAGAAAAATATTTTGTCTTTCTGCGAACCTTTTTCCCGTGAACTGACACGTTACGAGTTGCCGGGACTGCGCGAGGCAGCCCGAGTCTGCCCTCAAACGTGGAAAGCACCCGACATCCGCCCTTGCTCGAACGTCTCTTCACGGAGAGCGCGGAGGATCTGGCGCGCTATTTTTCGCGGAGGCATGGTGGGGACGGGCCTGTGAAGGATCTGGTGCAGGAGACTTTTTTGCAAATGGCCCGCGGGCTGGAGGACGGGCGGCAGTTGCAGTGCGCTCGTGGATATTTGTTTGGCATCGCGCGGCGACTGAGCCAGGCGGCGTGGTCGGAGCGGGGGCGCCTCGTGCCGTTTGATGCGACGATGAACGACGTGGCAGCGCCTGCGGCGGATGAGCGCGTGGCGGCGGCGCGGGAGACAATCTCGGCGCTGGAGCCGGTGCAGCGGGAGATTTTGGAGCTGCGCTTCTCGCAGGGGCTTTCGTATGCGGAGATCGCGGAGAGCCTCTGCATTCCCGTCGGCACCGTGCGGTCGCGGCTGCATCACGCCATCGCGGAGGTACGGCATCGCATTGAATCAGATAAAATATGAAAACGGAATCACTACACTCACTGGTCATCGATCATCATGCGGGCGAGCTGCCGTCGGAGGTGGCGGAGCTGCTCGAAGCCCATCTCACCTCGCATCCTGCCGCGCGCGCGGAATCGGCGCGCATTCTGGCGGCGCTGCAGCTCACGCGCGAGACGGTGCTATGTCATCCGGAGCTCTCTCGCGTCCCTGCGCGTGAGACTGCTGTGCCTTTGATCACGCGGACGCGGCGGACGATGCCGTCATGGATGAAGGCGGCGGCTGTGATGCTGCTCGCGGCACTGACAGCTGTTGGCGGCTTCTTTGCGGGGCGCGCGCCATTCCCGGATGATGCCGGCACGGCGAAGATCACTCCTGTTTCACCGCGCAAAGAAAGCCCGTGGGCAAAGTATCGCATGTCGCCTGATCCGCTGGGCAATGGCATCCGCGTGGTGCGTGTGGACATCATCGACAAGGAGGCGCGGCCATGAAACACATCGCGCGTTGTTGCTGTCTCGTGCTGGCGGTTGCACTGGCCGGCTGCTTCCCGGAGGAGCGCGTCTGGTGGTCGCCGCAGGGTGATCGCGCTGTGGTGCGTGTGCGGGACCGTCTGCATCTGATGAGCGCGGATGGCACGCTGAGCGCGTCATTGCTCGGCGGCGCCTCGGTGAAAGACTGGATCGCGCTGACGCTGAGCTGGCTGCCGGACGGCTCCGGATTCGTGTGCGGCCGCTCGCGGAAAGTGGCGGGCTGGGAGGCGACGAAGAAACTGATCCGAGCGGATGAGGTCAAACGGATCGAGGACTCTCTGCCCGCAGTCATGCCAGCGCTGGAGGCGGTGATCGCGCTGAACAAAGACCTGAGCGGTTTTGAGGCGCTGGTCTCATCCGCGCCGAATCAGCAGCGGGCGGTGCTCGCGGCGGGGGCACGGGTGCTTTTTGAAACGCGTCGCGGCGAAGTGGAGCGCGTGCTGAGGAAACTGGGCGAGGGAGAAAAAATCATCGCCGAGCTGGCTGGCGGCGCGGCTGAGTTTGAAGTGCATGAGCTCTGCGTCGTGCGGCTGGATGAGCGCGTCGGCGCGGAACCGCAATCGCTCGTGTGCATGCTGCTCAGCGCGCCGTTGATGCCGAGGATGTCTCCCCGACACGCGGCGCTGGCCTTCCTGGAATTGCGTGACGACGCTGACGAGGTCATCGATCTCAAGGTGATGTCGCTCGATGGCAAAGCCTCGCTCACCGTCGAGCAGGATGTCTCGACGGGCGCGTTTGACTGGATGCCCGACGGACGCGCGCTCGTTTTCACGCGCTCGATGGGCAAGGGGGACGACAGCATCCAGTCCATCCGGAGAATCATCGCATTGCAGGAAAACGGCGCATTGATGAAGCCGCGCCACGACGCGCAGCCTGACGGATCGCAATTGAAAGTCGAGGCGCCGGACCGCCTGCCTGAGGCGGAGACGCTGGCGCTGGCGATCATGCCCGCGCATCCGACGCTGCGAGCGCTGCCGGACGGGCGCGTCCTGTTTGCCAGCCAGCCCGTCACCCTGCCGGCGGCTGGCGCCGGGCCTGAGCTGGCGCCGCGCCTTTATCTCATCGCAAAGGATGGCGGCGCGGTGACCGCCATTCCCACCGCGCCGGGTGACCTGCCCGCAGACTTGAATTTCTTTGTGGCATCACCAGACGGGAAGCGCATCGCCGTGGTGGAGGAGGGGACGGATGCCCTCGCCATCGTGGAAGTGAGCAACGGCAGGACGGAGATCATTT
Organism: Verrucomicrobiaceae bacterium; assembly: GCA_031425215.1. GTDB lineage: Bacteria > Verrucomicrobiota > Verrucomicrobiia > Verrucomicrobiales > Verrucomicrobiaceae > JANPIW01. The sequence continues at coordinate 13,334 of JANPIW010000807.1, read as the reverse complement.
CCGCACCGCATCCCGGCTGGCACTGCGAGACGGTTCCATCGTGGAAGTCCACCACCGAGCTGGCCTTTGCCGCGCTGGATGAGAAAACTAAAACGCCGCGTATGATGCTGTGGAGGGCTGGTGGCGGTGTGCGCAATATCACCGCGCAGTGGCCGGCCGATGCCGCGAGCGACTGGCTCACCGAACGCAAATCCAATCAAGTGCCATGACACGACTGCTCTTTTTGATCTGCATCACGAGCACCGCCGCAGCGGAGGATTTTTCATTCTTTGAGGCCAGGGTGCGGCCCGTGCTGGTGAGACACTGCTACGAGTGTCACTCGGCGGAATCGGGCAAATCCAAGGGCGGGCTGATGCTCGACACGCGCGAGGGCATTCGCGCCGGCGGTGAAAGCGGCGCTGCCGTCGTGCCGGGTGATGCGGCAAAGAGTCTGCTGCTCGCGGCGATCAAGCACAGCGATCCGGATTTGGTAATGCCGCCGAAAAAAGCCAAGCTGCCCGATGCCGTGATCGCGGATTTTGAGACGTGGATTAAATCTGGCGCGGCTGATCCGCGTGAGGTTTCGGTGAAGGCAGCGGAACGCGCGCCGGTGGATGTGGTATCGGGAAGGAAATTCTGGAGCTACCGAAAGCCAGTGAAGATCACGGGCGGCATTGACTCATTCATCAAGGCAAAGCTGGAGGAGCACAGCATGAAACCTGCGCCGGAAGCAGAGCCGGTGGTTTTGCTGCGGCGGTTGTATTTTGATCTCATCGGACTCCCGCCGACACCGGAACAGGCGGCCGCATTTTCGATGGAGAAGATGGAGGCGACGGTGGATGAGCTGCTGCGTAGCCCGCGCTTTGGCGAGCGCTGGGGCCGTCACTGGCTCGATGTGGCGCGCTTCGCGGAATCGAATGGCCGCGAGTCCAATCTGACCTTTCCTCACGCGTGGCGTTACCGCGATTATGTCATCGACGCGGTGAACGCGGACGTGCCCTTTGACCGCTTCATCACCGAGCAGATCGCCGGTGATCTTTTGCCCGCGAGAGATGATGCGGAGCGCGCGCGGCTGCTCATCGCCACGGGCTTTCTCGCGCTGGGCGCGAAGGGGCTGAATGAGATGAGCAAAGAACAATTCGCCGCGGATCTCGCGGACGAGCAGCTCGACACGGTGACGCGCGCGGTGATGGCCAGCTCGGTGGCGTGTGCGCGCTGTCACGATCACAAGACGGAGCCGTTCAGCATGGAGGACTACTATGCGCTGGCGGGAATCTTCAAAAGCACACGGACATTTTTCGGCACTTGGATCGACTCGGAGAACAGCAACGGCTCGCATCTGCTGCGGCTGCCGGAGCTGCCCGGCCAGTTCATTCCCAACAGGTCGCTGACGCCGGCGCGTGTGAGGCAATTGAAGGAGCAGCGCGCGCAGCTCGACGCGGAGGAGAAGGCGCAGCAGGAGTATGCGCTGAAAGCAAAAGCGGAAGGCCGCGACATCAGCGGTGAGTACTACAAAATGCTGACCACCGCGATCCGCATCCTCTGGACGCGCGGCGGGATCGACGGTGCGCTGGAGACGGTCGATGAAAAGGGTCGTGCGCTGCCGCTGTGCATGGGCGTGCAGGAGGGAGGGGCACAGGATTCGCAGCACTACGAACGCGGTGAGATCGCGCACCCCATAAAGATGGTGCCGCGAGGTTTCCCCGAGGTGATCGACCTTGGCAGGAAGATTCCGAAGGACCAAAGCGGACGCCTCGATCTCGCGCGCTGGCTCACCAGCCGCGAGCATCCGCTCACCGCGCGCGTGATGGCCAACCGCGTCTGGCATCATCTCCTCGGTGGCGGCATCGTACGCACGGTGGACAACTTCGGCTTCAGCGGCGAGCGCCCCAGCCATCCCGAGCTGCTCGATTACCTCGCGATCCGATTCATGGACGGCGGCTGGTCCGTGAAGGCGCTCATCAAAGAGATCGTGATGTCGAGGTCCTATCGGCAGAGATGCAAATCTGAAACCTCAAATTTGAAATCTCAAAACACGGACCCGGACAACCGCCTTCTCTCCCGCGCCAACAACCGCCGCCTCGATGCCGAGGTCATTCGTGACTCGATGCTCGCGGTGTCTGGCGCGCTCGACATGACGCGGCGGCCCGGCTCGCTCGTCGCGGAGCTGGAAGGGCAGTCGGTGTCGCTCATCGGCTTCAACACGAAGCTGCCGCCCGATCTCGACGGCTCAAAGCGCCGCTCCATTTACCTGCCCGTGATGCGCGATCAGTTGCCCGATGTGCTGGAGCAGTTTGATGTCGCAAATCCGAACCTCGTCACCGGTGACCGGGATGTGACCAACGTGCCGCTGCAAGGCTTGTACATGCTCAACGGCCCCTTCGTGCAGGAAATGGCCGCCGCTCTAGCCAAACGCATTCAATCAGCTCCCAATCCAATCGAACTCGCGTTTCAGCTCTGCTTCAATCGCACGCCAGACGCGCAAGAAATCGTTCTTGCCGAAAAGTTTCTCCGCACTTCCTCCACTGATGAATCCAAGCTGCTGGCTGCCTTCTGCCAGTCGCTGCTGGCGAGCGCGGAGTTTCGATTCGCCGATTGATCCTCTCATGAGCTCACGCTTTTTCATTCTCTCTCTTTGGGTGCTTGTCATGCCCTCCATGGCGGAAGCCGTGAAGCCCTGCCGCATTGAGGTAGTGGAAAAAGGCAGCGGCTGGCCGGTGCCGCTCGTGGAACTGCGCACGACACACAACCTCAGTTTCATCACCGACAACGCTGGCATCATCGCCATGGACGCGCTTGAGCTGATGGGACGGCAGACGTGGTTCACGATTATCGGCCATGGTTATGATGCGCCGAAGGATGGGTTCGGTTTTCGCGGTGTGCGTCTGACGCCCGAACCGGGGAAAACGCTGCGCGTGGAGGTGGTGCGCAGCATTTTGGCAAAACGAATCGGACGGCTCACTGGCGCGGGATTGTATGCGGAGAGCCAGAAGCTTGGCGAGCATCTCGATTGGAAAGACAGCGGCATCCACGGCTGTGACAGCGTGCAAAACGCCGTGCATCGCGGTCGCCTGTTCTGGGCTTGGGGAGACACGAACATGCCAAACTACCCGCTCGGTCTTTTCGACATGAGCAGCGCAACCACCGACGTGAACCCGCTCGCCTCACTGGAGCCGCCGCTGCGTTTGAAGTTCGACTATTTCAAGGATGAAACCGGCAGACAGCGCGGCGTGGCGAAAATGCCCGGCAGCGGTCCGACGTGGGTCACCGCATATGTCAGCCTGCCGGACAAGACGGGTGCGCCTCGTCTCGTCGGCAGCTACGTGAAGATCAAACCGCCGCTGGATGCCTATGAGTCCGGTTTGTGCGTGTGGGATGACGAAACGAGCCGCTTTGACCTGCTGCGTGTCCTCTGGACGAAGTCCGACGCCGTGCCGAAGCAAACGCCGATGCCTGAAGGTCATCCGGCGCTCTGGAAAGACGCGCAAGGGAAGGAATGGATGCTCTTCGGCAATCCGCTGCCGACCTTGCGCTGCCCGGCCACCTTTGAAGCGTGGCAGGATGAGAAAACATGGGAGGTGCTCAAGCCGCAGGAGACGCTGGTGGATGCCGATGGTGTGAAGGTAAAACCACACAGCGGCTCCATCGCGTGGAATGATTTCCGCAAGCGTTGGGTCACCGTTTTCATGGAGGGCTTTGGCAAGCCGTCTGTTTTTGGCGAGCTGTGGTATGCCGAGGCGGACACGCCCACCGGCCCGTGGGGCACTGCGGTGAAGGTGCTCACGCACGAGAACTACACCTTCTACAATCCGCGCCTCCATCCCGAGTTCACGCCCGCCGGATCGCCCGTGCTGTTCTTCGAGGGCACTTACACGAAGGAGTTCGCCAAACACGCGCATCCCACGCCCCGTTACGATTACAACCAGATACTTTACCGCCTTGATCTCGATGATCCGGGGCTGGAGCCCGCCGCAAAACCATGAACACACCTCCATTCTCACGTCGTCACATGCTGACCACGATGTCCTCCGGCATCGGCTGGCTGGCTTTTTCCGCTTTGGCGCAAGCGAAGGGTGGGCTGGCTTCGAAAGCGCCGCATTTCACCGCGCGAGCGAAGCGCGTGATCTTCCTCACGATGCGCGGCGGGCCTTCGCATGTGGACCTCTTTGATCACAAGCCGGAGCTGATCGCGAGGAATGGGAAAACGGCATCACTGGGACGGGACTCTGCTGGTGCGAAGTTGTTCGGGCCGGTGCATCCGTTGAAACAATTCGGCCAGTCAGGGCAGTGGATGACGACGTTGTATCCGAAGCTGGCGGAGCACGCGGACGAGCTGTGCATCATCAACTCGATGCACACCGACCTGCCGAATCACGCGCAAGCTTTCGGGCAGATGCACACAGGCAGTTTTCAATTCGTGCGGCCATCCATCGGCGCGTGGACGCTTTACGGGCTGGGCACGGATAATGAAAACCTGCCGGGCTTCATCACGCTGAACCCGCCTGCGGACAATGGTGGCGCGCAGAATTACGGCAGCGCTTTTTTGCCGGCGATCTGCCAGGGCACACGCATCGGCGGATCACAGCTCCCGGAGCTTTATGCCGCGCTGTTCAAGAAGGACGTGGCGCCGGGGCCGCCGATGAAAAACATCGTGAGCAAAGTGCCGCGTGACCTGCAACGCGCGCAGCTCGACCTCATCCGCGGCTTGAACGAGAGGAAGATGGAGCGCGATGGGTTTCACCCCGAGATCGAAGGCGCGATTCAATCCTTCGAGCTGGCATTCCGGATGCAGAGCGAGGTGCCCGATGTGCTCGATCTGCGCAGCGAGCCGGAGTCCGTGCTGAAGCTCTACGGCATAGGGCAGGGGAAGGATCAGTTTGCGCGCCAGTGTCTGCTCGCGCGGCGGATGGCGGAGGCGGGCGTGCGCTTCATCGAGATCGCTTCGCCAGGAAACTGGGATCATCACAACCGGCTGCGCGAGCTGCTCGCGACGAATTGCGAAGCGACGGACCAGCCCATCGCCGCGCTGCTCACGGATTTGAAAACGCGCGGCATGTTAAAGGACACGCTCGTCGTGTGGGCAGGAGAGTTTGGCCGCACCCCGTATGCGCAGAGCGGTGACGGCCGCGATCACAATCACAAAGGCTACTCCATCTGGATGGCCGGCGGCGGCGTGAAGGGCGGGCTGACTTACGGCGCCACGGATGAGATCGGCTACAAAGCCGAGCTGAACCCCATGCACATCCACGACTGGCACGCGACCATGCTGCATCTCCTCGGCCTAGATCACACACGGCTCACCTTCAACTACGGCGGACGCCATTTCCGCCTCACACAAACATATGGCAGCGTGGCAAAGGGGATCTTGTCCTGATACGCACCGCTTCGCACTCGCTCGGTCAAGGCACCGCCCGCAGTGAGATAAAACCGTCAGCCCGCAGCGTCAGCGCTGAACTCGGATAAAGGGGATGCGCCAAACTGAGAACATCGCAATTCGTGGAGCGCGTGGCGGCTTTTCGTCATGTTTTTGATGGCCTTGGTGCAACATTTCTCCGAAAAAAGGGAACTCACTTATGCGGTGCGATGGTCCCGCGTCTCTTTTGTCACGCTCATTGATTCAGCTCACATAATCACGCCCATGAAAAACTCACTACACCTCGCACTCATCCTCCTGGCCGCGCTGGCGGCTTTGCCCCGCGCTGACGCGGCCACCACCACCTGGGACAACAGCAATGGCACCAACCTATGGTCCACCGCTGCGAACTGGGACACGAACATCGAGCCGCTCGCGGCGGATGATGTGATTTTCCCGCTCGGCCTCGGCGCGACGATCACGCTGAGCGCGGGCGAGCTGGGGAAGTCGCTGTCGTTTCTCGACAACTACACGTTCACCGGCGGTGGGCTGACGTTGGCGAGCGCGAGTTCCATTACCGTCGGCGTGGGCTTGTCGGTGACGAGCAGCACGGCGATCACGGCTCCGGGCGGACTGACGAAGCTGGGCGATGGGACGATGATCTTAAATGCCTCGAACACGTTTGCTGGCGGTGTCTTCGTCAATGCGGGCACGGTGCGCGCGACGAACACGGGCGCACTCGGCGCGGCGGCGATCGTGACCACCGTCAACAATGGTGGCACGCTAGAGATCGGCGCGATCTCGCTGGACCGACCAATGACGCTGAACTCGGGCGCATTGCTACGAGGCGTGGCGGCGACGGCGGTGAGCAATGGCATTCACACGATTTCAAACGCGGCGGCGACTGCGGTGACGATGAGCGCATTGACCTCGGCGGATGTGCTCACCGTCGGTAATGCGACGAATGATCTAACGGGCGGCGCGGCGGACACGCTCGTCACGGTGAACGGGCCGGGCGCGGTGCGCCTCGGTGCGGCGAGCAACTACGCGGGGCTGTGGCAGCTCGATGCAGGAACCCTGCAACTCGCGGTGGCGGGTGCGCTCGGCGCGAATGCGGGAACGACGACGCTGAATGGTGGTGTGCTATCTGCGCGCAACAACTCGGCGACGACATTCACGGGGCCGGTGACTTTGAATGTGACGGCGAACTCTTCGCTCGTGTCGGATCGCACCTCGGCGGGCGCGGGTGTGACGCACACGTTTGGCGCGTTGAGCATCGCGGGGCAGACGCTGACGGTGACGCCGGGTGCGAATGCGACGAGCGTCACGGCGGGCATCACGGTTGGGAATTTGACGATCACGGGCAACCCGACGTTTGCAGTCGTCGATGCGGGCGGCGCGAACGGCAAGCTCACCACGGGATCCATCCTCGGCGGCGGCGTGGCGCGCACGATCACGAAGACGGGCGCGGGGGATCTGAGCATCACGGGTGGCGCGACGGATTGGATCGCGGGCTCGCAGCTCAACGCGAGCGGCGGCGGCACGGTGGAGGCGATGTATCCGACGCTCGGCGCGGGTGCGAGCATCACACCGACGGTTTTGCAGAGTCCGTTTGGCGAGTCTGCGTTGAGTGTCACGGATGGCGGACTGCGCCTCGCGATGGATGGCGATGGCACATCAGCGGCGCAGACATTTGTGACCGGACTCGCGCCTTCACTGGCAGGCACGTTGACGCTTGAGGTGGACCGGCGTTCCGCAGGCTCTGCAAAAACGGTGTCGCTCGCGTCGCTAAGTCTCGCCTCGGGGACGGTGCTCAGTTTCTCGGCGAACAACACGTACAAGACCACCATCACGGGCACCACAACACTCGCGGACAATGCGACGCTCCAGGGCACGAGCGGCAAGACGACAACGCTAACGCTGGGTGCCATCGCGGAATCAGCGGTGAGCACGCTGACCTTTGGCGGAGCCAGCAGCACGCACACGGTGAATCTGACCGCAGCGAGCGGACACACGGGCGGCACGAACGTGAAAGGCGGCACCATCAATGCGAACGTGAATGGCGCGCTCGGCAGTGGTGCGCTGCTGATCGAAAATGAGAACGTCAGCTCGGCGGCGAAGCTCGTCGTGGCGGGCGGCGTCACACTCAGCGGGCCCACGAGTCTCACCATGAACAGCGGCACGCTGGAGCTGCAAAGTCTCAGCGCCATCAGCGGCATTCCTTTGCAGATCAATGGCGGCAATCTCTCACTGCGGAGCAACACGGCGGACACGTTCGCCACCAACGGCACGGGCATCGTGCTTGATGGCGGCGGGCCGACGATCACCGTGGGCAATGTGTCGAGCGGCTTCGCTCTCGCGCTGAACATCGGCCCGCTCACCATTCGCAACGCGCCGGTGATCACCATTGCCAATGCGAACTCCTACTCGCTGACGATGGGGCCGCTGAGTTTGGAGAGCAACGTGACCTTCAACGTGAACAGCGGCGTGACCGCGCGCACGTCTGGCGTCAGCGAAGTCGGCGGCGCGCGGAAGATCATCAAGTCAGGCACCGGCACGCTGGAATTGATGGGCGATTCGACAACGACTGGCGGACTCGATGTGAACGCGGGCACGGTGTTGATCAAACACAACACGGGCGCGGGCAGCGGCGCGATTACTGTCGGCAATGGGGTGACCACAGGCACGCTGCTGCTGACGACGGGCATTTTTTTGAACAACACGATCACGGTAAACGGCGGCGCGCTTGGGCGCGACAACAGCGGCGATGGCGATGTGACCTTCAACGGCGCGATCACGCTCGCGGGTGATGTGGAGCTGCAAAGCAACACGGTCATCGCGCTTCCTCTACGTGAGGCTTGGTTTGCAGGGCCGATCACAGGTGCATTCGATGTGACCGTGGCGAACGGCGGCATCGTGAAACTGCACAGCGCGAGCAATACCTTCGGCACTGGCGCCGCGGACAGCATCATCGTCAATGCGGCGATGATGGCGGTGAGCAGTGATACGGCGATGGGCCATGCGGCGAATGGGATCACCTTTAGCGGCAGTGGTCCTGATTTTCGTCCAGACAGCAGCTTCTCCACGGCGCGCTCATTCACCTTCGCGCACACGGGCACGGCGGAGTTGCAGGTGAACACAGGCATCGAGCTGACGCTGACCTCAAGTGTGCTGGGCACGGGTGCGATCAGCAAGACCGGCGAAGGCTCGCTCATTCTCGGGCCGCTGGCGGACGGGAGTTCGCGCGGGGCATCGCTCACCACGATCACCTCGGGCACGCTGCGCACGCAATCGGCCACGGGTGTGAGCGCGACGGGTGGCATCGCGATGGGCACGGACGCGCGGTTTGAAATGATGGTGGATGCGGACACGACTTTCGCGCACCCGATGACGCGCACGATCACGGGCGGCACGGCGGTGTTGTTTGTCGATCGCTCGCCATCGGGCGCGACGACGAATGGCCGCCACACGCTGCCTTCGATCACTTACGCCAGCGATCTCGGCGACTTCACGGTGCAGGGTGATCACGGCTACGGGCTCACGGCCACGAGCTTGTCTTCGAGTGGAGGATCGCTGGTCAACAATGCGCCGGGCGAGCTGCGCATCGGCTCTTTGGTTTCGACGAATACGAATGCACAGACGCTTGATCTCGGCGGCAGCGGCAATGTGGTGATCCAGGGCACGACGACACAGGGAACGGGCAGTTCGAGTCTGCGCAAAGTGGGCGCGGGCACGCTGACACTGGGCACGAGCCACGGCTGGACGGGTGCCTTGCAGTGCTACGAGGGCGTGCTGAATCTGAATGGACTCAACGTCACCGCGAGCAGCATCGGCATGGGACTCGGCTCCGCGCAATCCACTTCCATGATAAACACTGGTGGTGGCTTGATCACGCTCACGGGCAATGTGACGTATGATGAAAGCGGCTCCGGTGTGACCGAGCAGGGCCAGTCCACCATCAATGGCAGTGTGAACCTCGGCAGCGCGACGCGCACGTTCACGCTCGATGAAAGCTCGCAGGCCGCCATCGACATGGAGGTCAATGGCGTCATCAGCGGTGATCCCGGCGTGGGTCTGACCAAGTCGGGCGCGGGTGTGCTGCGCATGAACGGCGCGGGCAACACTTACGATGGCCTCACGACTGTCAGCGTGGGGACGCTGGAGTTAAATAAATCCAGCGGCCTCGCCATCGGCAGCGGCGGCCTGAGCATTCTCAATACCAGCACGGCGACGGTGAAGCTGATCCAGGCCGCGCAGTTCGCCAGCTCCACGCCGATCATCGTGGGCAATGGCATCAGCGCAGCCTCGCTGGAGCTGAACAACTTCACCACGACCTTTGACAATCTCACGCTCGGCGGCTCGCAAGCTGCGCTGCGCGTGGGTGCGACTGGAACGGCGGTGCTCGGCGGCAACCTCACGTTTGAAAATGTCGGCAGCATCAACGAGCGAAACATGATCATCACCAGCACTGGCGCGAAGTTCACACCCGCGACTGGCGGCACGCTCGACCTCGGCGGCGTGGTGCGCACGATCACGGTGAGCAACGCGGCGGCTCCGTCCGATACGAATCCGACAGCGACCATCGAGACGGCAGTCATCAACGGCGGCATCCTCAAGACCGGCAGCAGCGGCCTCGTGCTCGCGCATACGAGCAACACGTTCAGCAGCGGCCTCGTCGTCGCTCAAGGCACTGTCCTCGGCGCGGCTCCGGGATCGTTTGGCGCGCTGCCGATCTCGCTCACCGCAGGCATCGGCAACACCGCCGTGCTCGGCATCAACACCAGCGCCGCCACCGTGACCCAGGACATCAGCACCAGCGGCGCGGGCACGAATGTGCTGCGCTACGGCGGGGCGATTGATACGACGGCGACCTTCAGCGGTGCGATCACGCTGGGCAGTGATTTGACCTTCGATGTGACGAATGGCGAGGTGGATGAGAACGACACCGCGCTCATGATCGTGAGCGGCGTGGTCAATGATGGAGCGGGCAGCTTTGGAATCTCAAAGACAGGCTTCGGCACCACGCGGCTCACGCAGGTGAACACGTTCGATGGACCTGTGACGGTGAGTTCCGGCAGGCTGGCCTTCAGTGACATTGCTGCGCTGGGCACGAACACGACGATCACGATGAACGGAGGCGTGCTGGAGGCGGAGGCTGATGTCACCACTTCGCGCAATCTTGTTTTCACCAACGACAGCACGTTGCGTGCGAGCACGACGGATGTGGGCTTTGAGATCACCGGCAGCGTGACGACGAATGACAACGACCTGGGCTTCATCGGCGCGGGCCAGATCATTCTCTCCAGTGGCGGCGGTGGCACGGGAGCGATGATGATCGGCACATACTCGAATGCGTTTGGCACCGTGACGACGGGCAAGCTCACGGGCAATCGCGGCGTGCTCTCCACACGCAGCGGCTTCGCCATGCCGAGCGGCAATATCACCTTCGACAACTTCTGGGTATGGGAACTGACCAGCGACATGACGCGCGCACTCGGCACCGGAGCGGGCGAGATCCAATTTCCTACCGGAGATGGCGCTGGCTTCGCTGCCTTTGGCGCGGATCGCACGGTGAACATCGGCGGTGCCACCGCCACGCTCACCTGGGGCAGCGGACTGTTTCTGGCGAGCGGCACCAACGAAGGAAGCCTCATGTTTGGCTGTCCCAGCGCCACACACACGGTGAACTGGATGAACCCGCTCAGCATGGACAATGCGGACACGAGTCCTTACCTCTCGTTTGAAGTCTATGATGGCCCTGCGGCTGTGGAAGCGGTGATGCACGGCGCGATCACCTTCACTGGCGCAGGCCAGGGCGGACTCGTTTTCTTCGGCGACGGCGCGATGAATCTCAATGGCGCGGTGTCGGGCAATCTCGATCTCTACGCCAATGGCACCAACACGATCCGGCTCACCGGAGGGTGCGCGATCAGCGGTGATGTCTCTGTGGAAGGCGGACTGCTCGAGATCACCACCGCGACATCATTCGGCGGCAGCGAGTATGTCTATGTCGCTCTCGGTGCGGAACTCGACATCGCCGCGACCGGGGTCACGATCGCGACGACCGACACCGGCTATATGGAGATCAACGGCACGCTCACCGGCTCTGCATCGGCTCCCGGAGTTTTTTATGGCATTGGCACCATCACTGGAAACCTCTCCATCGCTGCCACATCCATTTATAACAACGATCCCACCACCGGGCTTACCGTGAACGGCAATCTCACATTCCCCTCCGGCGCGGTCATGGAGTTGTTTCTCGACGACACCACGACTCCCGGCGTCTATGCCGCGATCAATGTCGGCGGCACCGTCACGCTCGGCGGCACGCTCACGCTCGACATTCTCGACGGCCACGTCATAGCGCCCGGTACGGTTTTTACGCTCATCAATAAAACCAGCCCCGACGCGGTCAGTGGCACCTTTGCCGGCCTCGCCGAAGGAGCGACGGTCACCGCGTTCGACGGTGAGATTTTCACCATCAGCTACATCGGCGGCGATGGAAACAACGTGGTGCTCACCGCGCCCGTGACAAAAGCCGTGGCGACGATTGGTACCTTCACACTCACGCCCGGCGCCGGCGTCGAGCTAGGCCAGATCGTCTTCGACATGACGGCGACCGGCACATTGAGCACGAGTTACGATCTGGAGGCCAGCATCGACTTGGTGAACTGGACCGTGGTGCAAACCGTGACTGCCGACAGCGTGACGGGAGCACTGAGCTTCCACGTTGCGCAGTCACCCGTGACATTCACTCGCAGGTTCTTCCAGGTGCGGTGAGCAGCGCCTTGCCTCAATGAGTGGACTTGGCGCCCGCCTGATCTGTGCCCGCACGAATTGCCTGTTGGCAATCGTGGAACTTCTGATTACTCTCCGCCGACTGTCCGCTGCCAGGAGACTGGCCTGTGGGTTCTCACATCACAAACAAACACCGCAAACATACCCAAATGAAATACACCATCCTCGCCCTCGTCGCTGCTGTCGCCGCCATCAGCCTCAGCTCCTGCTCCTCCAAGCCCGCCCCTCAGCAACCTCCGATGGTTGACATGGGTGTGCGCTCCGGCAAGTAACACAGGCTTTGAGGGCGTGAGTCGTGATCCGGCTCGCGCCCGCCAAATCTAGTTCCAATTCCAACATGAAAAATCTCATCCTCATCCTCGCCGTGACAGGGCTCGTTTCCTGCCAGTGCCCGAAGAATAAAGAAGCGTGCAGCTCCTGCTGTGACAGCAAGGCAAAGCCTGCCGCCGCTGGAGCCGCCTGCTGCAGCGCAGAGAAGAAAGGCTCGTAAGCGCCGCATCTTCCTCAGTCCGTCGTGCATAGGCACTGATACAAGCCGCCGTCCCGTTCGCGAGACGGCGGTTTTTTTGCGCCTCATTCCTGGTAACGGTATCCGGTGCCATGCACGGTGCGGATCACGCGCGGACTGGCCGGATCAGATTCGATGCGTTTGCGGAGTTGTGAGATGTGCTGGTCCAGTGCGCGGCTCTCAGGGAAATATCCGGCACCCCAGACCTCGGCCACTAGTTTCTCGCGAGTCACCACCCTCCCCTTCCAGTCGAAGAGCAACCGCAGCATTCTCACGTCGCGCGGCGTGAGCGGTATCTCCTCGCCATCCCTGTACGCGCGCATCTCCGCAGGACACACGCGCAGGTCTGCCATGACAAAATCATCGTCAAATCGTGTGGCGCTCGTGCCGCTAGTGCGGCGCATGATGGCGCGGATGCGCGCGATTACTTCCTTCACGCCGAAGGGCTTGGTCATGTAGTCGTCAGCGCCCAGCTCGAGGCCCAGCACGGTGTCGATCTCCTCGGCCTTGGCGGTGAGGAAGAGGATGGGCACCTTGGGGTTCAACTTGCGGATTTTCTTGCACACCTCGTAGCCGCTCATGCCCGGCATCATCACGTCGAGGCAGACAAAATCAGGGTGCAATGCCCGAAAGGCCTCGATCGCCTGGATTCCATCCTCGGCCGCGATGACCTCGAAGCCCTCGGCGCCGAGGACC
>JANPIW010000806.1:0-5669 GCA_031425215.1 Verrucomicrobiaceae bacterium | reverse complement strand
TTCCCCGATCCCGAGATGGTCACAGGTCGCCGCAGCATCACCACCGTGCCCACGCAGGCGCTGTTCATGATGAACAGCCAACTCGTCGTCGATCACTCGCAGCGCACGGCCCGACGCTTGATGCAGATGACCCAAGACGATCTGTCTCGCATCGACACCGCCTACCAGCTTATCCTTGCCCGAGCGCCCACCGATGAAGAGAGCGCTGACGCCACCGCGTTCATTCGCGACTTCCCAGCGAGTGACAGCAAGAACCCGGAGCTGACTGCCTGGGCGGCGTTCTGCCAGACACTCTTTGCCTCGGCCGAGTTTCGTTACCTCTATTGAGTCGCAGCATTCGCGGTCAATTCGTTTGCAAGCCTTCCAACTGGGCAAGGCTCTTGGCTTTGGCGTCAAAGCTGAAGAACCGCGAGCAGCCAAGATGCAGCGCCGAAGCAACGTGCATGATGTCGTAGGTGCGGAAGCCGTGCTTGGCAGTGTGGCGGCCGATGAGAAGATCGAATTGCGTTTCAATTTCCGCCAACGTGAGCGTCCGGCGCATGAGAAACCGCCCCGCCGCAATGTCAGTGTCAAAAGAGGCGCGCGCTGCGGCAGCATGCTCCGGCGAAACTCGCCACTGGCCGCCATGGCGGCTTTCGAAAACCATGCGCTCCAATCCATTCGCCACTTCGTGCCTCAATAAATCAGTCACTGGAACGGGCATCATCGCCTTGATGTCGGCCCGCGTGATCAACTGATACGCCTCGCCACTCCCATCAAAGTCGAGATACAGGCGAATCAGAAGGTTGGCATCGACATAAACGTTCATAGCTCACCAGCGATGATCCGGTTGATCCGATCATTTTCAGATGCCGGCGGTGGCACGTTGCCCATCTCGCGCAGCCGTTTCCACCGCGCTGGAAAATCGGGGACGACGTCGTCGGAACCTTCATTTGGTTGCATCTGCACAACAAACGTGTCGCCCTTTTGCGTGCGAATCATCGCGCTGCCAAATTGCCGCACGGCATCAAAGACCTTCGCCGCGCCTGGGGCGAAGTCTTGTTCGGTGAAGGTCGTCACTGTTGCACTCATGATGCACGAAGGTGCGCTCCAGCCATCCATCTGTCAATCCAGCATCCGCTCTCAAGTCTCTCCGCAATCGGGCACCGCACACACCTTCCCCGCCGTTGACAACCCAAGTGCGGACAGGAATGCTCTGGGCATGAGTTCACTGGCCCTGGAAATCGATCTCGCACTGCAACGTCTTGACCCGTCTAAAGCCTCCCGCCTGGAGCGCTTGCTGCGTGATGGTTTAGCATTGGCCTTGGGCGATGAGGCAGCGGCGATATCCACACTCTCACCAGCGGCCACCGGTCGTCGCGAATTGTTCTCCCGCCGTTTTGCTCCGCTGACGTCGGTGCCAGATCGTGATTTGAGCGACATCGTGCGGGAAGGGGCCGGCAGGAAGCGGTCGGGAGACGATTCTTGACAAAAATATGGTCACTCCGAGTCCCTGATCAACCATTTGGTTCACAGAGGCTAAACCAATAGGGTGCGCGTGCTGCCTTCAAGATGAGCTGGCAAGTGAGAGAACTCCGCCTGCCTTGCCCCTCACGCGGCGCGCACCACGGGAAACTTAGTCTTGCGCAAAGCCCGCGAGTTCCCAAGCATGGCCCCGTGAAAGCAAACTCACGGGCAACTCGGGTGAGGGAAGCAAGGTTTAAGCTGTGCGCGAAGCGCGATATTAAGAGGCCCGCGAGCCTTGCAGCACGCGGGCCTCTAACTTCTAACTTCAGTGGCAGCCAAGCTTACCGGCCATCGCCATCAGCATCGCCCGGAAGCGCGCGTTCGACTTTGTGCCATGCGGCCTTGGTGGCGTGCTTGGCATCGGACCAAGCGAGGCTGGACTTGCCCTTCACCTGCTCCCATTCGTGCTGGAGGTCGTCTTCAACGTCGTCCCATTTCTTGCCGGCGTGCTTTCCAAAGCCCGTGTAGCCTGCGCGATACGCAGGCTGGTAGTCATCGTAGCTCAGATTGCGGTTTGCATACGGCTCGTTCCTGTAGTTATCGCGCCAATAGGCGTCCTCGGCTACAGGATCGATCAGTTCAGCAACGCCATTACCGGCGAGACCGCCGACGAGGCCGCCGATAGCGGCGCCGACGAGCATACCTGGGGGGCCTCCAACTGCGCCAAGGGCGGCGCCTGCTGCCACTCCCCCGGCTGCGCCGAGGCCGGTGCCGAGGGGATGGTCGAGATCGTCATCAGGTGCGTTTGGATTTCTGTTTCTGGTTTGTTGTTGTGTGTTCATGGTTTTTGGTTTTTTGGGGGTGGGTTTGTTTTGATCAGACCGAGATGATTCGGAATGAATGTTGCCGGGAGGGGCGGCAGTGATCGGAGCGCGCGGAGCCAAAGGTGTTTCCGCCTGGACTATGTGCGCGACGCGACCGTGCTCTCTGAAGCGGCTTCGCCTTTTTTGCTCTTGTTGACTCTGGAGCCTCTCTCATTCTGACTGCGGCTGTCGAGGTCGTCTCGGATTTCGGGACGGGGTTTGCTCGTGACACCTTGCTTGTTCTGCCGGTTCATGTGGTTTCTGGATGGTTTCATACCGACGGAATCGCGGCCCACGTCGCGCGTGGATGTGTTCTTCGTCCGTGAATTCATGTTGGAACCCAGCAGGCCGGCTCGCCGCGCCATGCGCTATTTAACCCTTGAGTTAAAAGTAGGGTTTCACCTGCCTTTTCATTTCAAGGAGGGGAGCCATCATTCGTGGTCAAAAACATGCACAGCCTCGTCTAGAAGCTGTGAAGTTGAAGCCGGCACCTTTTCGGGAGAAAGGTGTCGGCTTTTTGCTTTTTACAGTGGATAGCAGGAAGGGGTGGAACTCGTCTTCTGCCGCCTTCTGCCGCGTCATGGATCTTGCGAAGCTACGGAACATGAATGCGATAAGATCACGCTGGACATTTTCTTGTTGAGGTGGCAGCGTTTTCTAATGCAACGCGCGCTCAAAATTCTCGCGGCCGTCCTCGTTGTCCTGCCGGCTGGCGCGCTCATGCTGTGGCGCGAGGGCAGTCCGCCGGTGAAGGAGGGAGACAAGACCGAAGCTCCCCCGCCAGCCATACCCCGGAGTCGCAACCGCGGCCAGATCCCCGAGGCGCAGTTGAGCGATCTGCGGAAGCGGTTCATGCCAGTGGACCGTCTCGTCGCGGCGATGCGTGCGCCGCGCGGCAGCATGGTGCTGGATGTGGGGGCGGGCTTCGGACTGAACACCTTCGCGCTCGCGTCCGCCACTGGACCGGAAGGCCGCGTCACGGCGACGGATGTATCGAGAGGGGCGGTGGATTTTCTATCCCGTGAGGCTGCCGCGCGCGGCTTCACGAACGTCCATCCGGTGCAAGTCAGCGGCGGCCCTCACGACTTTTCATTCTACTCGCAGCACGTCTATGATGTCGTGCTGGTGTGTGACGTGCTGCCGTTGATGAGGGACTTGAGTGGCTTTATGTCGGGGATCAAACGCAGCATCAGGCCCGGCACGGGCCGGATGTGGGTGGTCGATTTGCGCTGCGAGGCGGATTACACCACGGTCGAGATCGGGGATGCAAAGCAACTCGTCCGCCGGATGCAGGCGCTGCCGGCAAAGTCTCCCATCCTCCGACGCATGGATGCCGGTGTGAGGGAGGCGATCGGAGATCTCCAATCGGCGGATCACGCGTCGAGCGCCTCCCAGTCGCGCCTGCTCGGGTTTCTCAATCGCCTGCTGGATGATGAGTCGCTATGGGAGGACTCCTCGATGGACGCCATGCTCGATCCGGCTCTCAAGTGGAAAAGGTATGTTCTTCTCGGTCTCTTGTGCGAGTTCACTGCTTTCGATTCTCCGGCGGACGACACCCTCATAGCGCAGCGAACGGCGTCGCGGACACTGAACCGCATGATCATCGGCGACATGCTAGGCCTTAGCGACTGGCTCAGCGCCTTCGCTCTCGATGTGCTGCATGAGCAAGAGTTCCGTGTGCTGATGGACTGGTGGTTGTACCGCCGACCGCAGTTCCTGCAAGTCATGAGCGAGGCGGGTTTTGAACGGCAGGGGCATCATCCCATTTATCCTTTTCACGACGTGTGGGAGTTCAGCGCGCGGGATGCCACTGCGGCTCCCGCCCCGGCGGAGAAGTGAACCCACCGCAGGGTGCTAGTGGCGGGGCCAGCGCGTGGGGGTTCTTGCAGCAGGAAGGTCAACCCTCGCGGGGACGACCGCGCATGATGGCCGACATGGCGATGAGGCGCGAGACAATGAGGGCCATGTACATTACCCCGCAAAACATCTCCAATATCACCAGGACCGCGTCAGGGGCTGAACAGGTACCACGTCGTCCATCAACGGATAGACGCATACCGCGAGCAATTGCGCAACCAACAGCAAGCCCGCAGGATGCCTGCTCAACGCCCGCAACAGATGATGAGGGGTGATCGGTGAGGGCATCAACAATCGAGTTACCTCAGACCAAGACGGACATCTGGGCCGTGGGCGTAACGGCCCCCGTCGATGAAGTGGCCACCGTGGTAGGAGTTCTCGGGCGTGGGGCTGTCGAGTGCGTAACGGCCCCCGTAGATGTAGCGTCCACCGTGGAAGTAACGCCCTTCATAGTAGCGCCCGTCATGAAGGAACCGCCCATCCTCCCAGCGCCCACCTGAGTAATACCGGTCGCCGTGGTGATAGTACGGCGAGTTGTGTCCAGGGGGCAGTCGGTCGTAAACGCCAACGCTGACTTCTGCCACGCCCGGGTGTACTCCGCCGGATGTGACCGCAACATGAGGCCCCCGTGTGGCGGGTGCGACGACACAGGAAGTAGCCAAGAGCGAAGTGCCAACTGTGAGTAGAAGAAGAGGCCGGAGGGTTTTCATGGATTTAATGAGTGTGGAGTTCAGAGGTTGAAACGTTTAGCGCGGACAAGCGGCTGTATGCAAGAGGAAGGTTTCAGACGACTCTCGAAAAACTAGGGGAAGGTGTCAAGAGAGGATTCTTGACAAAACCATGGTGATTCCGAATCCCTGCTGAGCCGTGTGATTCACAGAGGCCAAAACAAAAGCTTGCGGGTGATACATTCAAGGTGAGCTGGCAAGTGAGAGCACGCCGCCTGCCTGCCCTGCCCCTCCCATGGCGATTAACCACCGCAAGTTTAGTCTTGCGCAAATCCTGTGGGTTCCCTAGGGAACCGCTGATTTAATCGGCGCGACAATCAGAAGCAAAAAGAAGTTGCGCGGTGGGGTAAGCTCACAGGCATGGAACGACAACTGAGCTTTGCCCAACAGGAATACGCGCGGAAGAAAAAGACCACGCGGCGCGACAAGTTTCTCGCCGAGATGAACCAGGTGGTGCCATGGGCGCGGCTGATGGAGCTGATCCGTCCGCACTATCCCAAGGGCAAGCGTGGGCGTCCGCCGATGGGCATTGAGCGGATGCTGCGCGTGTACTTCCTCCAGCAGTGGTACGGGCTGGCTGACGAGGCGCTGGAGGACACCATTTATGACAGTCAGGCGATGCGCAATTTTGCCGGCATCGACCTGGCCTGCAATTTGGTGCCCGACGCCACCACGCTCTTGAAGTTCCGCCATCTGCTCGAAGCGCATGAACTCACCAAGCGCATCTTTGACGAGGTCAATGCCCTGCTCGAAGAGCGCAAGCTGCTCATGCGCG
>JANPIW010000805.1:0-5821 GCA_031425215.1 Verrucomicrobiaceae bacterium | reverse complement strand
TACCTCAAGAGCGCCGAGAATGCCTACATCGAGTTCGGCGAGCGCAAGTACTACCCCGCCAACCCCGAGACCGTCCCCGTGCCGAAAGCCACCCCGTGGAACGCGCCTTCATTGTGATCAGGCAGGGAACGTGCGCTCGCCTCCAAACAAAAAAGAGCGGGTTTTCCGACCCACTCCTTTCTTGATGTGACTGGCCGCTCCCGCAGGCGCGGGAGCGCTCCATGCGACTAGATATTCGCCGCGCTGTAATCAAACCCCTCGCGCACGGCGGCGCGCTTGAGGAGCTTGTCCACGGCGGCATCTCCAGTGGATTGCGCGGACGTGTTCCAGTTGATGACCTTGCCGGGGTTGTCGATGGCGAGGTTGCCCAGGAGGCAGAGCTTCGTCAGCGGCACGGAATAATCAAAGCTACCGGGGGCGATCTTGTCCTGCTCGATGGACATGACGAGTTCGAGCTGCGGGTTGCCCGAGGCGAGGCTGCGCTCAATGCTCTTCTCGGGCTTCTTGTCCTTCATCCACGCCTGGAACTTCGCCTCGGGGATCACGCGCGGGCTTTGGCAGTAGTCGCTCGTGTCGAAGATGGTGCCTTCGTCTCCATAGATGAGAAAGCCGCCCTTGACCTTGTCCCAGTCGCGCTCCGCTTCGAGTTCTTTAGGACGCTCGGGTTTGCGGCCGCCCTCATACCAGTGGAGTTTCACCTCGCCGTATTTGGCGGTCTTGAAATAGAGAAGGACGTGCGAGGACTTCGGCCAGGAGACATCAGTGAGTTCATCGCACTCGGCCTCCATCTTGTACGGCTCGCCGAGGTCGCAGCCCCAGAACGGACCGTCGAGAAGGTGGCAGCCCATGTCGCCCATCGCGCCCGCGCCGTATTCCTGATGACCGCGCCATGCGAAGGGATGCAGTCCGTTGGTGTAGGGGATCTCAGGGCACTGCGCGAGCCAGCTTGACCAGTTTAGGTTCGCGGGTGCAGCACCAGCGATGTACTTGGCTTTCGCGTCATTGCCTTGCGGCCAGATGGGGCGGTTTGTCCAGACGTGGATTTCTTTGACGTTGCCCACGATGCCTGCCGCCAGCCATTCCTTCATCGCGCGGATGCCTTCACCCGTGTGGCCCTGGTTGCCCATATTGGTCTTCACACCCTTTTTCTTCGCTGCCTCGTGCAGTTGATTGGCCTCCCAGATGCGGTTCACCAGCGGCTTCTGCACGCAGACATGCTTGCCACGTTTGATGGCCTCCATCGCCGCAGCGTAGTGCGCGTGGTCGGGCGTGGAGATGGTGACCATGTCGATCTTGTCGCTCATCGCGTCGAACATCTCGCGGAAGCTCTCAAAGCCTTTCGCGCCGGGGTGTTTGGCAAGCGCCTGCTTCAAGCGGTCGCGGTCAGGATCACAGAATGCCACGATGTTCGCGCCCTTCGCAGCGCCGCCGAGATCGGACTCGCCTTTGCCCATCGCGCCCACACCGGCCACGTTGACTTTTTTGCCGCCGCCTTGCTGCGCGAGGAGGATGTTGGGAAAAACGAGGCCGCCTGTGATTGCGGCGCCGCTGCGGATGAAATCACGACGGGTGTTGCGGATGGATTGGATCATGGATTTGGATAAGTAAGGGCAGAGTAATCGAAGGGCGCGGCTGGCTCTTTCATTCAACTCAAGGCAGCACGCAGCGCAGATTCTCCGCGCGCAAATGCTCCAGCAGCGCCTCCAGCACCTGCGGCGCGAGACGCCTGCCTTTGTCATCCACCCGGCCCTCGTGCATCAGAATCACCGCGCCGGGACGCGCGCCCTTCTTCAGCCGCGTGAGAATCGCCCCGCTGTCCGTGGAGACTCCATCACGTCCGCGCACACTCCAGCCCGCGAGATCCAGACCCACCTCGCGCAACACAGGATGCACATGATGATTCCGCATCCCGGCCGGCGCGCGGAACCAGCGCACCTTGGCTTCAGGCGCGGCGCGCCTGATCGCACCCAGCCCCTTCTTGATCTCCATCTCGATGCGACCACGTCCGAGAAACCAAAACCATTTTGCAGGATGATGAAACGTGTGATCCCCCAGCTCATGCCCACGCGCCACGATCTGCTGGGTCAGCTCCGCGTGCCGCGCCGCTTTGTCACCGATCACAAAAAATGTCGCCCGCGCACCATGCCGGTCCAGCAGATCGAGAAGCGCCGGCGTATCCGCCGGATCAGGCCCGTCATCGATGGTCAGCCACACCTCGCGCTCATCACCCGGCAGCCTTTTGAATTGCGGCCCCCACCAGGTGCAGCCGGGCACCAGCGTGGCCCAAAGCCAGAGCGCATGAGCCAGCATCAGCACCCCGAGCGCCCACCACCAGCGGCCGCCGCTGAACAAGATCACCACCGCCGCGACAGGCGCGATGAGATTGATGCAGAGGATGAGTTTTCGCACCATGAGATTCCGGTTACGCGGCAGATGCTGCGCTCTTAAAGAGTATCAAGGCATTCATCTCATCTCGCGCAGTGTTTAGATGGTTCGAGGGACTTTGGCCCCGACTTCGCGTCGGTTCGAAAAGGGTGTCATCATGCCGCATGGGGTGGGAATTCTCAGGGTTTTGGGTTCATAGCGCCGCTTCCGACAAACCGGTCACAGTGCGATTTCTTGCCGCGCATCGATCTGCCCGGTGACGGCGGCGGAGATTAGCGCGGTCAGACATTTTTTGCAGCAAGTCGATGGCGCGCTGGGCTTCCACGTTGAGGATGTCGAACGTGGTGGCCCCTGCGTCAAGGAACTCGATGATCAGCATTTGCTCTTCGACACGAGGGCGCAGAATGCGGTATGGGCGAGGCTGTTCCCCGGTTCGGTGTGGATGCGCGCGGGCCTTCGGCTTTGCCCTCAGCAACATCGCGCTCAATCACAGGCGCACGGAAAACGCAGTTCGTGAAGTCAGGCTGGGCATGGCCCGGGATTTGCTGTTTGCACCATGCGCGATGTCGTCTAAAGATCGCGCCTGTTTTCACCCTCACTCAACGCATCCATGAAGCGCATCGCACTCCTCGTCTGCACCGCACTCGCCATCGCCGCCCTGAACTCCTGTGACTCTCATTCGTGGGAGAAGACCAAGGTGCTGCACAGCAGCCACGCGCAGCACGGCGATGCTCACGCCAAGGACGCACCGCATGGCGATGCGCCCGCGAAAGAGCCGGCAAAGCATTGATCAAATCTGAGTGCCCGGTGCCAGGACGGAAAGGGAACATTGAACGTCGAACGTCCAACACGGAACATCGAAGTTCTGCCTCCGAGGCTTTCTTCGCACTGAGAACCGAGAACTGAGCACTCCTCACTCCATGCCCTCTCCCGCCACACCTCGCACGATCCGCATCGGCCTCGCCGGACTCGGCAACGTGGGCGCCGGTGTTTTCAAAAACCTCGCGACCAATGGCGATCTCATCCGCCAGCGCACCGGAGCAGACTTGCAGGTGGCAAAGGTCGCCGTGCGCGATTTGAATAAGGCGCGCGATGTCGCCGTGCCCGATGCGATGCTCACTGCAAACTGGCGCGACCTCATCAGCGACGATTCCATCCAGATCGCTGTCGAACTCATCGGCGGCACCACCGAGGCATTCCATCTCGTCAGCGCTGCGCTGCGCGCGAAAAAAATCGTCGTCACAGGAAATAAAGCGCTGCTCGCGGAGAAAGGTCAGGAGCTTTTCGCCCTGGCCGAGCAGCATGGCGTGCCGATTTACTTTGAGGCTGCTGTCGCCGGCGGCATTCCCATCATCCAGGTGCTGCAAGAGGGACTCGTCGCCAATCACATCCGCTCCATCCACGGCATCATCAACGGCACCTGCAATTACATCCTCACCCGCATGTCGCAGGCCGGTCTCAGTTACACCGAGGCCTTGCGCGAGGCGCAGGAGAAAGGCTACGCCGAGGCCGATCCAGCCCTCGATGTCAGCGGATGGGATGCCGCGCACAAAGCCATCATCCTCGCCTCGCTTTCCTACGGCTTCTGGATTCCCGAGGCCAATGTCCACGTCGAGGGCATCGACAAAGTAAACATCGCCGACATCCGCTTCGCCGACCGCCTCGGCTATGGCGTGAAACTTCTCTCCGTCATCCGCGCCGACGAGAAAGGCCTCGTCGAAGTGCGCACCCAGCCCACGCTCGTGCCCAAGAGTCATGTGCTAGCGAACGTGAACGGTGCCTTCAATGCCATCGTCGTGAACGGCGACATCGTCGGCGAGACACTCTTTTACGGCAAGGGCGCCGGCCAGGACCCGACGTCCAGTTCCGTCATCAGCGATCTCTGCGAAGCCGCCGCCACCCTCATCTACGGCGCGCGTCACAGCGGCTTTGTCCCGCACGGACTCTACGGCAGGTCCAAACCCATCGACGACACCGTCAGCCACTACTTCCTCCGTCTCACCGTCGATGACCGCCCCGGCGTGCTCGCCCAGGTCGCCTCCGTCCTCGGCGCCTCCGGCATCGGCATCTCATCGCTCATCCAGCCCGAGGACACCGCCACCAGTGACTCCATCATGCTCGTGCTCATGATCCATGACGCCAGACTCGGCGACATGAAGGCAGCCGTCAGCGAGATCGAGAAACTAGACTGCGTGCGCGAAGCCCCCGTATGGATGCGCGTCGAGACGATGGACGGGTGAGCGACACCAGCTCAGAAGTCAGGCCACAGTCGCATTCCACCCGGCCCAG
Source organism: Verrucomicrobiaceae bacterium (assembly GCA_031425215.1). Classification (GTDB taxonomy): domain Bacteria; phylum Verrucomicrobiota; class Verrucomicrobiia; order Verrucomicrobiales; family Verrucomicrobiaceae; genus JANPIW01. The sequence continues at coordinate 1,147 of JANPIW010000805.1, read as the reverse complement.
TCTCGAAACTTTCCAAAAGAAAGTCTTGTTTGTTCCCCCAGTTTTTGAGAGCCTCATCAGCCGTCAGGGACAAATTAGAAAAATCTGTGCTGTCAGGAAACCGCCTCACCTGCTTGCCATGAATCATCAGACCCATCTCTCCGCGTCTCCGCGTCTCCGCGTCTCCGCGTCTCCGCGTCTCCGCGTCTCCGCGTCTCCGCGTCTCCGCGTCTCCGCGTCTCCGCGTCTCCGCGTCTCCGCGTCGCTGCGGCGGTTGCGAGGCTGTAAGTTCGTTCACCTGATCCAGTTCATCGCCATGTTCTGGTGGTCGCTGGCTCCTTCACTCTCTCACGCAGTGTATGTGCCTGATGCCAATGATGAGCCTCTCTGGGTGCCCTTGAGTTTGGGTGACACCGCGCCAGCCAGCGGGCCAGACATGAGCCTGGATGAAAATGAAGTAGTGGTCTGGCGCGCGCAGTTCGCCGCCGCGCAGGTTTCCGGCGCGGTTGTCTTCTGGAGCGGTGGCACCCGCGTGGTGAATGGTGTTGAGGTGTCCTACAATGGTGTATGGCACGTCGCCGGAGCGGGTGATGCGGATCAGGATGAGATTCCCGATGACCTCGATCCCTATCCTGGTGATCAGAGCAACAACAGCTTCTGGTGGCAGGGCGGCGCGTTCATGAAGTACAACACCACGCTCGGCGTGAACATCTACCACGTCTTCCGCGCCCAGTGGTACGCGGGCAACTCCAATGACAACAACGGCAACACCATGCCCGATGTGCTCGAGAGCTGGTTCGACAATCCCTCCGCGCACGGCACCCTCCAGCAGTTCCCCGGTGGCACCTTCTTGATCCTGGGCAGCTACAGCACTTTCGATCCGTTCCAATACCATGCCCCTTCGGTGACGGACACCGATCTGGACGGCCTGCCAGACGAGATTGACCCCTTCGTCACCGACGCCTGGAACGACACGCACTACGACTGGCCGGGCGGTGATTTCTACATCGACGGTGTCTCCACCCACTATGAACCAGAGCAAATCAATGGAGTGGAGAGTGATGTGGACAGCGATGATATCCCCGACGTGGCCGATCCCTACACGGAGGACGCCGCCAACAACAGCTCCCTCTGGCAGGGCGGAGAGTTCACCATCGACGGCATCACG
>JANPIW010000804.1:0-10812 GCA_031425215.1 Verrucomicrobiaceae bacterium | reverse complement strand
CATCGCCGCGTGGCGGTTGGCCTCACGCGCGGTGACGTAGGGCGGCACGGACGCGCCTGCGGTTGAGGCGAGGGAAAGCAGGCGCTCGCGCCATGCGGGAAAGTGCTCGGCGTGAATACCGCGCGGGCCGCACTCGGAGACAAAGCTGGCCAGTCTGCGCGCGACCTCGCTTTCATGCAGGCCGCCGCCGAGCGCGTAGGGATAATCGGCCGGCTCGAAATACCACTCGGGCGGCACGTCGCCGCGGACCAGACGGGCGACGCGCGCGCCCCAGTCCGTGAAGTACGGCGATTGCATGTAGGCGCGGATGCGCTCGCGCTCTCTTTCGAACCGTGCGGGATCGTCCATCACCTCGCGCAGCAATTTGGCGAGATCGTCGGGCGCGATTCGGATCGTGGGCGGCAGGCAGCTTGCGGGCATGGCTTTCTCCACAAACTCCCAGCCGTATCCTCCGACCACGCATGGCACGCCCTGACACAACGACTCGGCGGCAAATCCGGCCATCGGTCTGTCGGAGAACATTTGGTCGATGGCGAGATCACTCTGGGAGAGAAGCTGCAGCACTTCGTGATTCGGCCTGCCTTTGATCTCCGTGTAGTCGATCTCGCGTCCCTCCGCGCGCAGCACCGCGATGGTCTCGGCAACGAGATCGCTGCCTTTGAACTCCGGCCACGACGGCGCATGAACGATCTTCAATCGCGTGCCTCGTTCACGTTTCGGTGCCTCATGCTGATCGCGCTTGTAGGGCGCAAACCATTCGATGTTCACCGCATGACGTTTGTGAAACTGGCTCGTCAGCGGATTCGCCACCACGACATCCGCGTACTTTTCCACCAGCGACACACGTCGCGTCACCGCATCGAGCTGCGCCTCCAGCTCACCCACGCTCACCGCCGCGCCGCCCTCGCGCTCGTAGCCGATGCGGTCGAGATACGAGGGCCGGTGATCCGTGCCCACGAAGACACAAATGATCCGACGCCGGAAAAACCGCAGCACACGCAGATCCGCCATCGGCCGCCGCTCACTGAATGACGTGCCGTAAGCGAGCACGAACACATCATACCACAGCGCGCACCAGAGCAGGCAGGAGCCTTTCGCCAGCGAGGCGAGCGCGTGATAAAACACACGGTGCAGCGGATTGCTGGAGGTATAAACCTTCGCCCGCCACGCGCGTCCGAGCCTGATCCATTTTGAGAGCAGCCCTGCTTTTTTACCGTAGCCGAAAGGGTGATCTGCAAAGGTCACGAGCGAGGCCGCGATCCCCTGCCCCTCCAGCTCCCGGACCATGCTCGAGAACATGCCTGCAATCTCTGTGAAGCCGAAGAATACCCGCATACGAAGGAGAAACGACGGCCCGCGACCGTGCGCGCCAGAGTGGATGGACGAGCGAGCGCCGTCAAGCTTTCCCCGGCAGCTTTCCCCGGCAAGACATCGCCACGCCTCCCGTTTCTTTTTCTCGGATCACGCGTGACTGCGATCCCACCCCCAATCGTATTCGTCAGACAGGAATGAGAATCACTTTGTTTTTTGCCTCCGCGCTGCTCGGCGGCGCTTCTGCTTTTGCGGCGGACGCGTCAGGTGCATTGCGCGGACAACAGGTTTTTGAGAAGCGCGTCCGGCCCATGTTGGAGCAGTATTGCTACGACTGCCATGCGGACGGCGCGGACAAGGGGCACTTCGCTCTTGATGCGCACAAGGACTACGCCGCGCTGCTCGCGGACCTGGAACTCTGGGATCACGCACGCCAGCAGATCGTCACGCATGTGATGCCGCCGGACAAAAAGCCCGCGCCGTCTCTCGCTGAGCGCGATGAAATAGTGGCGTGGATCGATGACGTGGTCTTTTGGGTCGAGCCGGGCAAGGAAGACCCCGGCCATGTCACCTACCGCCGCCTGAACCGCGCGGAGTATGACAACACCATCCGCGACGCGCTGCTCATCGACATTCATCCCGCGAACGAATTCCCGCCGGACGACACCGGCTATGGCTTCGACAACATCGGCGACGTGCTCAGCCTCTCGCCCATGCTCATGGAAAAGTACCTGCGCGCCGCGAGCCAGGTCGCAGCAGAGGCCATGAAAGTGCGCGCGCCCGAGCACGCGCATCTGCTCATTGGCGCGAGCAAGTTTTGGAATCAAAAAGGCGAGACGAGCGAGTGGGAGGGCGCGCGCTGGTTCAACAGCGAGGCGGAGATAGCCACGAAACTCAAGGCTCCCGCCGACGGCACCTACAAGCTCACCATCAAAGCCAGCGCCACGCCAGCAGGCGACGAGGCAGCAAAGATGCGTGTCGCTGTCGATGGCAAGGAACTCGGTGTCTTCGAGATCACCAAGCTCTTCAAAGGCGACAAGACCGGCTGGCAGTCCATCGTCCACGAGATCAAGCTCAAGCGCGGCGAGACAAAGCTCACACTCGCCTTCCTGAATGATCATTACGACGCAGCGAATCCCGATCCGAACAAGCGCGACCGCAACCTCGCGCTCGACGAGGTGCAGCTAGACGGCCCCTTCGGACTCGCCACGCCGAAGCCAAGCCGCTTTCTCGAATGGCTCCTCGATGGCCGTCCCGTCGGCGCTCCAGCGATGGAGCTTTCCGGCGAGAACTTCGAGAAAGGCGAGGGTGACTCCCGTCTCGACACCGGCGCGATCAATCTGGCCGCCAACGGCTATGTGAAGCACTTCCTCGAGATCGACAAACCCACCGCTCTGCATTTCAAAATCAAAGCAGGCGCGCAACAAGCGGGTGACGAGCCCGTGAAGTGCGAGGCGCGCATCGCTGGAAAAACCATCGGCGCTTTCAATGTCACGGCGAAAGACCAGGCCCCGCAGTGGTTCCTTTGCGACGCCGACCTCCCCGCCGGGCGGCACGAGTTGCAGCTCTGGTTCCTCAACGATTTCTACGACGAGAAAACCAAAGCCGACCGCAACCTCTGGATCCACGAGGTCACCGTCAGTCAGCGTGGCGTCGATGCGCTCAGCGCCGCCGAGATGCCCGCGCTCGTCGATAAAATGGGCCGCCGCATGTTTCGCAGACCGCTTGGCGACCCGGAAAAAAAGAAGTGGAGCGACTTTGCCGCGCTCGCCATCAAGGAAGGCGAGCCGCCGCTCGGCGCAGTGCAGCTCGTGCTCGAAGGCATGCTGGTCTCACCGGCGTTTCTGTTTCGCGGCAGCGCGCAGCCTGCGGGCGATGTGGTGGACGGCACCGCGCTCATCGACGAGCACAGCCTCGCCTCGCGCCTGTCTTACTTCCTCTGGTCAGCACCGCCCGATGACCGCCTCCTGCAGCTCGCCGACAAAGGTGAACTGCGCAAAAACCTCCCTGCGGAAATCACACGCATGATCGCCGACTGGCGCGCATGGGCGATGGCGGAGAACTTCGCCGGCCAGTGGCTCCAGCTCCGCGACATAGATCTCGTCTCGCCAAACACAAAGCGCTTTCCCGACTTCAAAGGCGGCGTCGCCTACTCGATGAAAAAGGAGACGCAGATGTTCTTCGATCACATCCTGCGCGGGAACCGCAGCGTGATCGAGTTCCTCAACGCCGACTACACCTTCCTCAACTCCACCCTCTCGCGCTACTACGGCCTCGACGGACCGAAGGGCGGCGAGCGCGACAAGTTCGAGAAAGTCTCCCTCACCGGCACACCGCGCGGCGGCGTGCTCACCCACGGCAGCATCCTCACCCTCACCTCCAATCCCACGCGCACCTCCCCTGTGAAGCGCGGCAAGTTCCTCCTCGAAAACATCATCGGCATCCCGCCACCACCAGCCCCCGGCGACGTGCCGCCGCTCGACGAGGAAAAAATCCGCTTCGACAAACTCACCCTCCGCCAGCAGTTCGAGGCGCACCGCTCCGCCGCCAGTTGCGCCGGTTGTCACGCCTTCCTCGATCCGATGGGATTCGCCTTTGAGCACTACGACGCCATCGGCCGCTGGCGCGACACCGAGAAAGGCCAGCCCGTCGATGCCGCCGGCCATCTCGTGCGCGGACAGGACTTCAAAGACCTCACCGAGCTGCGCGCCATCCTCGTGCGCGACATGTCAGCCGATTTCACGCGCAGCCTCATCGAGAACCTCCTCACCTACGGCCTCGGCCGCGGCCTCACCTACCAGGACCGCAACGCCGTCAGAGACCTCGCCTCCCGCGCCGCCGCGGCGCAGCATCGCTTTCAAGACATCATCACCAGCGTCTGCCAGAGTGTTCCGTTTCAGCGGATGCGCGTGAAGTGATCCGGGGAAACGCCGCTCGCCCGGTGAGCACTGAGCACTTCGTTCTCCCTCAGAGTGATGGTGCGAGAAACAAACCCCTACCCTGCCTCCGGCCTGGGATCACGCGAGAGCAGCGCGCGCATCGCCTCGCGCGCCGGTTTGTTCTCGTAGAGGATCGCATACATCTCATCCAGCAAAGGCGTGCGCGCGCTGGCCTTCTGCGCACAGCGGTGCAGGCTCTCGGTGTTGGGCACGCCTTCCGCGACCATGCGCGTGCTGGCGATGATCTCCGCCAGCTTCATCCCCTGCCCCAGCAGTTTGCCCACGCGATTGTTCCGGCTGTGCTCGGAGTAGCACGTCGCCGCCAGATCACCCACGCCGCTCAATCCATAAAACGTCTCCGCCTTCCCGCCCTGCTCCACGCCAAAGCGCGTCATCTCCGCCAACGCGCGCGTCACCAGCGCCGCGATGGCGTTGTCGCCGAGATTCAAACCGCGCGCTATGCCCGCCGCGATGGCGTACACGTTCTTCAATGCGCCCGCCCATTCCACGCCCGCCACATCATCCGTCGTGTAGCAGCGGAACCACGGCAGCGTGAACACATCCTGCAACTCCACCGCCACATCATGATCCCGGCAGGCCACCACCGCCGCCGAGGGCATCCGCAGCGCAACCTCCTCCGCATGATTCGGCCCCGAGAGAGCCGCTATCATTGCATCAGGAATGCAATCGCCGATCACCTCCGACATCGTCTCCCCCGTCTCCAGCTCGATGCCCTTTGTGCATGTCACGATGACCCCGCGCCCCTTCGCAAACCCCGCGCCCTGCACCATCTGCGCCACCGCGCGCATCCCTTTCGAGGGCACGACAAAGAGGATCAGATCCGCTGGCTCCAGCGCCGTGATCCGACTCGTCGCCGTCACGCCGTACGGCAAAACAAGGTCCGACATGTAGCGTGGATTCCTCCGCGTCCGCTCGATCTCCTCCATCAGTTCCGCATCCCTACCCCAGAACTGCACCTGCATTCCCCGCTCCGCCAGCATCGCCGCCAGCGCCGTCCCCCAGCTCCCTGCGCCCAGGATGATGACCGATTGAAATGGTGATGGTGGTGACATGGCGGGTGGAAGCGCGAAGTGCTCAGTGAACGCCACAGTTTCATCACTTCAATGTTCAATGTTCAATGTTCAACTAGCGGAGAGCAGCGGCAAGAGGCAACCGAAAGCTCACCGCCCGCCGTCGGAGCACCGGCTTCGAGTCCGTTCTTGTCGGGGATTTTCTTTGCCAACGCGCCCATCATGTCGCAATCACCGCGCGCATGAACTTCGACAAACCATTCGATCTCACGGGCCGCGTTGCCTTCGTCTCCGGCACCTCACGCGGACTCGGCGAGCGCTTTGCCTCCACGCTCGCCAAAGCAGGCGCTGATCTCGTCATCACCAGCCGTACGCTTGACTCACTCGATAAAATGAAAAGCGAGGTCGAGGCGCTCGGACGAAAATGCCTGGCGCTGGAGCTGGATGTGCGCTCGCTCGACAGCATCACCGCAGCCGTGCAAGCCGCGAAGGCGCACTACGGGAAAGTGGACATCCTCGTGAACAACGCCGGCTGCAACGTGCGCAAACCCGCGACGGAGATTTCATGGGACGACTGGAACCTCGTGGTGGACACGAATCTGCGAGGATCATTCTTCGTCGCGCAGCAAGTCGCCAAACATCTGATGATCCCCGCAGGCTACGGTCGCGTCATCAACATCGGCTCCGTCACCTGCGTCGCCGGATACGCCGGCCTCGCTCCGTATGGTGCGAGCCGTGGCGGTGTGCGGCAGATGACCATGAGCCTCGCGCACGACTGGGGCGCTCACGGCATCACCGTGAACGTGCTCGCGCCCGGATGGTTCAAGACTTCGCAAAACCGCGTGATGTACGAGGATGAAGGCTGGGTCGAGTATCTCTGCGAGCGCATCCCGCTGGGCCGCCCCGGCGCGATGGATGATCTCGAAGGCCCTCTGCTCTTCCTCGCCTCCGAGGAAAGCCGCTACATCACCGGCCAGCTCCTCCTCATCGACGGCGGCATCTCCGTCGGCGCGACCCGCGCGCTGCCGAAGGCTAGGTAAAGAAGGAGCGAGGCGCCATGATTGGGCAGAATCGTGAACGTTGCGTGAGGCACTGGCAGCTCACGCCACCAACTCCCGAATCACATGCCCATGCACATCCGTGAGGCGACGGTCGATGCCGTTGTGGCGGACGGTGAGCTTTTCGTGATTGATGCCGAGCAGGTGCATCATGGTGGCGTGAATGTCGTAGCAGGTCGTGGGATTGGCGCGGTCGAGGGGCTTGTAGCCCCATTGATCGCTCTCGCCAGCGGTGACACCGCCGCGTATGCCGCCGCCGCAGAGCCAGTTGGTGAAGACGTAAGGATTGTGGTCGCGTCCCTTGCCGCCCTGCGTGCTGGGCATGCGGCCAAACTCGGTGGTCCACAAGATGATCGTGTCATCGAGCAGACCGCGCTGTTTCAAATCGAGGATCAATGCTGAAACCGCCTTCGCCATGCCCCAGGCGAGTGGTCCGTGATCACGTTCCACGTCTTCGTGGCTGTCCCAGTTGCGACGCGGGAAACCGTTGTCGTTGCCGCTCCAGATTTGCACAAAGCGCACGCCACGTTCGAGCAAGCGACGCGCAGCCAGACACTTGCGGCCCATGTAGTCCGCCTCTTCTTCGGGATTGATCTCGGTGGGCCACTCTTTGCGATGCTCCTGGATGCCGTACATGGTTTTCATCGCGTCAGACTCCTTGCTGATGTCCAAAGCCTCCGGCGCGGCGAGCTGCATTTTCGCGGCGAGTTCGTAGCTCTTGATGCGCGAGTCGAGACGGCTGTCCTCCTCACGCTCCTGCATGTGTTTGCGATTCAATTGCTCCAGCAATGCGAAACCTTCGCGGTCCGATTTCGCGCTGATGTAGCGACCCGCTTTATGCGGAAACAAATCGGCGATGGGTGTCTCCGCGCCGGGATAAATGATCGTTCCCGCATGTTGCGATGGCAAAAAGGCGCTGTCCCAGTTCTTCGGCCCATTGGAGGCAAAGCCGCGATGATCCGGCAGCACCACGAAGGTCGGCAGATTGTCGCTCAGCGAGCCGAGCGCATAGCTCACCCAGCAGCCTACACCTGGAAAGCCAGGCAGATTGAAGCCCGTGGCCTGCAACAGCGTCGCCTGCGAATGCACGCCGGTCTTGCCGACCATGTTATGCACGAAGGCCATGTCATCCGCGCACGCGCCGAGCGGCGCCACGGCCTCGCTCAGCATCCTCCCGCTCCGACCATACGGTTTAAACTCCCACACCGGCTTCTTCCACGGCCCGAGTCCGTTTTGAAAAGCCTCCACAGCCTCGCCGAAGTTCGACTCTTCACCGTGATGTCTGATGAGTGCCGGCTTGTAATCAAACAAGTCGAGGTGACTGGCCGCTCCGCCCATGAAGAGCTGCACCACTCGCTTGGCCTTCGGCGCGACGACCTGCGAGCGATGCGCGGTCTCGCCCGCTTGCAGGGAAGCAAACGCGAGCGCACCGAATCCTTGTCCGGTCGTTTGAAGAATCTGTCGGCGGGAGAACATGTCGTGATAATGGCGAGAGATTTACGCCGCTGCCAGTCACGCCTTTGCGGGACGCTACTTTATGCCTGTCACGTCTTGGATGATCGCGCTGAGCACCCTCACCTGCTCGATCATCGCCACATCCGCCTCCACGGCGCCACCACGGCGGTTGTCGGTGAGCTTGCCGCCGAGACTCCAGCCGATGTAGATCACTCGACCCGCGCCGATTGGGTTTTGCCACAGGACGCCAAAAGTCGGCCCCGCGCTGATTACGCTCTCACCCGTCGTCGTCGCGATGGGCGAGGTTTTCGCCAACCACGACGGCGAGGCATTCGTGAGTGGCTTGAGCCACGGATGATCTCGTTTCGCGATCACTGCGGCCTCCGGCTTCACACGCCGCGGCGTGCCCACGAGCCGTGTTAGAAATTCGCTGCCTTTGAAGACATCCGTGCGTTGCGAAAACAAGATCAGCGTGCCGCCTTTTTGCAGCCAAGCCTCCAGCGCAGCTAAATCATTGATGCCAAACACATCGGGCATCATTTTCGCCCGCGTGAAGCTGCCATCGATCACGAGCAGTTTCTTGTCCGCCAGCTTTGCGGTCGTCAGAGGCACAAACTCGCGCTCATGACTCTCCACCTCGATGCCATGACGCCGCATCACGTAGTAGATGATCGGCGAATCGAAGGCCGGATAGCCTTGCAAGCTCAGCGCGCGTGCTTTGACCGGCGGCACATCATGATGATCCGGAAACGACCACGCGAATGACTCCACCGGCGCTTTGTCGAGCTGGCGGCCAAAAACGTCCATGCGACCATGCACACCGACACGCCACGGCTCCGCACCCGCAGGCACCGCGCCGACGCCACGATCACGAATGGGATCAAACCACTCTGCAGGCACCGGCACGCCGAGTTGAGTCGATTTCGGCCTCAAATCGACGTTTTGACGCCAGTCGGCGCTGTAGCTCGAAAAACCCGGATCGGTGATGAAATTCGCCTTTTCGGCCTCACCGGGCTTCACTAGCTTTTTTTCGGCATCAAACGACCAAATCACGTTACCACGCGCATCGAAACGCTCACGCTGCTGCGGAAAAGTCAGCCCTGGATTGCCGATGTCCGCGCACAAGATGTTGTTCAGCACACTGCGCGTCGTTCCCTTGCCCATGCCTGAACCCAGGCCCGCACTACCGAAGTCCGCGCGCTCCAGATGACCGCCGATGATCGTGTTGTGATAAATCCACATCGGCTCCCAGGCTGGACTGCCGTGGTCACCACCGAACCGTGTGCGAAACGACGGCACCTGCGGATCAGACGCGCTCTTCGGCCAGTGATAATGCACCGGCCGCCGTGCATCGATCACATTCCGCGTGATCCATGCGCCGTCACCCGTCTGCACGCGCTCCGGCAGCGCGATCTGCCGCCCATGACCAACGCCGAAGGCAAACGTGGTCAAACAACGCGAGAGCCTGTTCTGCCATATGCGCATGTCACCCCCCGCCACCACACTGTCCCAGCCAGTGACTGCGGTGATGAAGATGCCGTCGTCGGTGATGTTCTCCACGAGGTTGTGATGAAAACGCACGCCACGCACGCAGCCGAAGAACACACCGTCCTCGCTGTCGGTGAACTCGCTGTAAGCGATCTCGAAATCACGACTGTCCACGCCGCTCGGCATCCACTGCGTCGCGGAGAACAAGCGCGCCTCCACGCTGCGATACTTCATCGCGCCGCGATAATGCCACGGCGCTGAAACACCGCGTACCGCGCAGTGCATCATGCGCAGCCCGCTCGTGTCCTTCACCAGCACCGCTCGCCCGCCGCCATAAACCGTCACGCCATCCAGCGTGATGTCCGCGCAGTTCAGAATCTCCAGCGTCGAAACCGCGCTGCCACGAATCACGATGTCTTGCAGCGTCACATTCCGCGCCTTGTTCAGCGTCAAAACCGGCCCCGATGCCCTCACCGCCACGCAAAGCGGCATTTTCCTCACGTCCGTCTCGCCACGGTAGTTGTCCGCGCCGAGTCCCGGTAGTTGTGTGTGCGTGAGGCGGCAATGGAGGTGACCCGTTTTGCCATCCTGCCACACCGCCGGCCCACAGGAGACGAATTGCCGCGCGCTCGACTTCGAATCGATGTTCCACCACGGATTGTCCGACTGCAAATCACCGCGAAACCGTGCGCCATGCAGCGGCACCATCGAATCGATGAAGCGTCCCATCGCCAGCACTTCACCATCGCCATCTTCCTCGCCTGCAGCCGGTTTTTCGAGCGGGTAAGCCTTCACGGAACGGAACTCGCCCTTCACACCCTCCGCGCACACTTCCCACGCCGTCGCCGCCGAGTCCGCAAACTCCGCGATGCCGCCATCCAGCACCGCCAGTTCTCCCGGCCATGCACGGATCGTCAGCGGCTTCGTGCTCGTCACCTTTGCATGCGTGTAATGCGTCCCTCCACGCAGTACCAGCACGCCACCGTCACTCATTCTCGCCAGCGCATGAGCCACCGAACCCCATGGTGCGTCGGACGTGCCATCGCTGGCATCATTTCCTTTCGCCACATCGACAACGAAAATTCTTTCCCCATCGAGTGCGCGCTGCGTCGGCTCTGGCAGCGGTCGCATCGGCGGATGACTAGCAAACGAAGCGGCGAGAAGTAGCAACGCGGTATTCATGCCATCCATAACGCACCCGCGCGGTCATTCTGTTCTCACCGCCCGCTCCACGATCAACAGGGAGCTGAGGCCTTCCGTGGCACCAGCAAAAGCTTGGTCGTCGCTTGAGGCTTCTCAATCCACAAAGCCGAACTCATTCAGATTCAAAATCAGACGGCAGGTGTTTTCGAGGCCTTCTCGTTTTGTGTAGTCAAGAAGCGGCGCGAGTTCTTCTGGCGTGGGTTCCCGCGAGATGGCGAGCGTGAACGCGCGTTTGAGCTGCGCTTCGATTCCATCTGCTTCTTTCGTCACGCGGGCGGCAAAGTGCTTCGCCATCGTGACGATGAGGCCGTTGTTCATGAGGGCGAG
>JANPIW010000803.1:0-1603 GCA_031425215.1 Verrucomicrobiaceae bacterium | reverse complement strand
CGATCGTGGTGACACATCGCTCGCCGCCGAAGATCGAGAGCACGATTTCAGTCTTCATCGGGAAGCATCACGGTGATGGCGGGCTGCGGGTCGTCGATGTCGCGCGGACCGCACACCACCGCTCGTGAATCTCAAGGCCGTGTGCGGCCCGCGCGACATCGACGACCCGCAGCCCGCAATCACCGTGATGCTTCCCGATGAAGACTGAAATCGTCCTCTCCATCTTCGGCGGCGAGCGATGCGTGACCACGCTCGAAGACCTCGAAGCCGTAGCGCACGCCATCCACTCGAAGGCCGTTCGTGAATCCGAGACGAGCGCGCATCCCTCCACTCTCGGCGCGGAAATCGAAGGCCACATCAGCCTGATAAACGCGGAATCCGGCCCTTCCAAAACGGAGGCTCCAACCCCATGACGGCTCCACCGCTGCTGACGTTCCCGGCGCGACCGATTCAGGGCGGGCGACTCGACCTCGCCCCACCCAAGCGCGGTCTGTGGTTCGCGGAGCCCAAGTTGAATGGTTGGCGCGCACTCATCCACACGCCGAGCGGAACGATGTGGAATCGCCACGGCGCGCTGCTCACCATCGCGGATTGCTTCCGGCCCGCGCTGGCGATGTTGGCGAAGCTCGCCAGTCATGGCCTCGTGTGGGCGGACTGCGAAGCTCTCGAACGCCGCCACAATCTCGGCCGCGGCACGCTCGTCGTGCTCGACGTTGCGCCTGAATCCAGCGCACCTACCTACGAGGAGAGACGCACGATACTGGAGTCGCTCCTCCCGTGTGATCCCGTCTTCGATGGTGACTCATCGCGCTCGGTCCCGTGCGGCGTGGCGTTCCTCACGCCGACTCGGCGCACTGATTTTCACGCCGACGCGCTCGCTTTCTACCAGCGACTCCGCGCCGCGAATCGCGGGCTCGGCTGCGATTTCTTCGAGGGCGTGGTGATGAAGCGCGCTGACTCGCCGTATCCCGTGCAACTCCGCTCGGCGACCGAAGAATTCCGTGGCTGGGTGAAGCATCGCTTTCTGACCTGATTTCCGACGGTTGACGCTGCGAGACTCTGCATGAACGACACCGCTCCTGCACCAACTCTCGTCCGTAAGAAGAAGCTCGCCCAATTGCTCGGCGTCTCGCCACGAACCGTGGATACGTGGGTGGCAAGTGGCGTCATTCCTTACCTCGCACCGAGTGCGCGTCTGCACTTATTCGACCCGGTGCAGGTGAAGTCGGTGCTCACGACGAAGTTCGGGTTCACGCCCAAGGCCACGAGCTAAGGCGACGACCTACTCATCACACCACGCAGCCAGCATGTGCGGCTCTATCGGCCGTTACGTGCGCTCTCCGCGCGAACCTCACGCCCACCATCAGCGCCCAGCCGCTGGTAGATCTGCTCCAGGATCGCGGAGTTTTGGGCGATGATCTCGCTGCTTTTGGTCAACGCTGCCACCATGTCGGCATTTGCCGTTTTCAGGTGCTGCTCAAACCCCGTCCGCGTCGCGATGATCTCCCGCTGCAACGCCTCGACTTGCCGCATGAAATAGCGGGCGAGGAACCGGATCGTGATCAGGCCGATGACCAACAAAGCGATGAACATCCAGCGGTCG
>JANPIW010000802.1:0-5327 GCA_031425215.1 Verrucomicrobiaceae bacterium | reverse complement strand
CGAGTTCGCCGAGGGCTGGCGCAGGCATTTGCACCTGGGCTTTTCCACAAAGGAGATCGATCCGCTCCAGGCTGCGCTCGGTGATTTGTTTCTGCCAAATGCGGGCTGCTGACATGATCAACCGATTGCCTTTTGATGCCTTATTCGGTTACAAATAGACGCGGCCAACGTTACCTCCACCATGAGCACCTTTACCACGCGCAAGTCTCTCTCCCGTCGCACGCTGCTTCGCGGCGTCGGCGCCACGCTGTCGCTGCCCTATCTCGATGCGATGGTGCCCGCCGCCACCGCCGCGTCACGCACCGCGCAGCCGGCGAAGCGCATCGGCTACATTTACATCCCGATGGGCACCGATCACTCCCGCTGGTCGATGGGCAAAGCTTCCACGCTCGACCAGCTCTCGCCCATATTAAAATCCCTGGAGCCAGTGAGGCAGCACTGCACCGTCGTTTCGAATCTCGAACTCGAACCCGCCTATCCCGGCACGCACGCCACCTCGAATGCCTCATTCCTTAGCGCCGCCCGCGTGAAGCACACGGAGAGCACTGACTACTACAACGGCACCACCGCCGACCAGATCGCCGCCAAAGCCATCGGCCAGCAGACGCAGCTCCCATCGCTGGAACTCGCCATGGATTTGATGCAGGTCGTCGGTCAGTGCGACAACGGCTACGCCTGCGTTTATCAAAACAACCTCTCATGGTCCTCGCCGACAACTCCGCTGCCCGCCGAGGCGCATCCGCGTCTCGTCTTCGAGCAGCTCTTTGGCGATGGTGGCAGCAAAACGGATCGCCAGGCCGCTTTGCAGCGCCGAGCCAGTCTGCTCGACTTTGTGAAGGACGACATGCAACGCCTCGCCAAGCAGCTCGGCCCGCAAGATCGCGACCGCGTGAATCATTACCTCGACAGCATCCGCGAGGTCGAGCGCCGCATCGAGAAAGCCGGGGCCGCCGTCGCGGAGAACGAACTGCCCGACCTCTCGCGTCCCACTGGCGTGCCGGCCAGCTACGCCGAGCATGCGCGGCTCATGTTTGAGCTCCAGCTCCTAGCCATGCAGGGCGATGTCACGCGCGTCATCACCTTCCAGCTCGCGCGCGAGACGAGCAACCGCACCTACCCCGAGATCGGCGTGAGCGATCCGCATCACCCGCTCTCTCATCACGGTAATGATCCCGAAAAGATCGAGCGCATGTCCAAGATCAACGCCTTCCACGTCAGCCTCTTTGCCGAGTTCATCGCCAAGCTCGCCGCCACGAAAGAAGCCGGTGGCACACTTCTCGATCACAGCCTCATCCTCTACGGCAGCGGCATGGGCAACCCCAACGTCCACGACCACACCAACCTCCCCGTCATCGTCGCAGGCGGCGCGGCTGCCGGAGTCAAAGGCAACCGCCACCTCAGCAGCAAAAAGACCGTTCCTCTGGCGAACCTCCACCTCACGCTGTTGGATAAAGCGGGTGTGAAGCTCGAGAAGTTTGGAGACAGCCAGGGGATGATCGAGGTGCTGTGATGCTAGCGTCGAGTGATCGGCACATTGAACGAATCAAAAACAATGCGCACTCGCAGCGACGAGGGATTCGAGGGCGTCACGACTCCATCCGAGGAGATCGTGAGCACCTATCGAAAGGCAATTGAGAGTGATGATTCCACTGCAACGCTTGCTCTCGTTCATTATCGTGGCGGGCGGCTTGAGTTTGAGATTGGCCGGAGATGCGCGGAGAGCAATGATCCGTTAGACAGAGCGACTGGATGCGATGTGCTGGCGCAACTTGGATGGGGTGACGACTGCTTTCATGATGAGTCCGTCGATATCCTCTTGAGGCATCTCGGCGATGCGGATGACAGGGTTGTAGCCTCCGCAGCCCACGCTCTTGGACATCGCAAGTCGCCACGAAGCATTGAGGCAATCCTGCTTCTTGTTGATCACGCGAACAGCGATGTTCGATATGCTGTTGTGCATGGGATCACAGGTCAGAATGATCCTGCTGCCATCGACGGACTGATCACGCTGACCCGGGATCAACACCGCGATGTTCGAAATTGGGCGGCTTTTGGGTTGGGGACGATCTCAGATGCCGATTCCAAAGAACTTCGAGACGCTCTCATTCAGCTTCTTCATGACTCCGATCCCGAAATTCGAGGCGAGGCGCTCATCGGCCTTTCCAAGCGTCATGAAACCAGGGTGCTGCCTGCTTTAGAGTGTGAACTTGCTGGTGAGTTTTATGGATCATGGTGCGTTGAAGCCGCCACCCTGATGCAAGAACCGAGGTTGATTCCGCTGCTTGAGGCCCTGCGTGATCGTGTGCCGCTTGAAGAAGCTGTTTCCTGCCTCGCCGACTTTGAATCTGCCATCAATGCATGTCGTGAAGGGGATCAGGCCCGCTGATTCTTTTTCTCAGGGCCAGGCACACTTGCGGTTCTCAACTCGCCAGTCATGAACTTGTCGAGCACCTCACGCCGACGCGAAAGTTGCAGGCTGCTGGGCAAAATATTCACACAGCCGCATCCTGGCGCTTTTCACCCGCGAGGCGCATGACATCTCGCAGGTCTTTGGAGTTGAGATCGACCGCTATTTTCATGCCGGGACAGTGGCTCAACCATCCGCAGACAGCAGGTGATCGAGGTGCTGTGATGCCAGGTGTGTTCACCTTGGAATAATCAAAGCCCCTGCCGCAATGAACGCCTCACGTTCTGCCACGCGATCAAGTTCGTTAAAAAGAAGAAGCCGCGCGGTCACACGACCAATCGCGGTCTTCGGTATGATGAATGCATCGCGAAGTTCAAAATGTTCTGACCAGCTATCTTTGCGCGGATGAAAAAGCGCGACGATCTGACCGTCCTCCGAATCGATTGAAGTCAGGTCGCTGCCCTTGGCTTGATTGCAATGAATGCAAGAGAGCGCGAGATTTTCCCAGATCGTCGCGCCGTCATGTTTCTGCGCGATGATGTGATCGACCTGGTGCGTGTGAAAGCACAGGAACTCAGGGGCGAGGCAATACTCGCAACACTCCCGCGCACGTTCTCGCACCAGACGCCGGAGCGCCGCCGGGACATGAACCGCGCTCATGCCACCTTGAGCTTGAGTGCCGCTTTCGCTTTCGCCATGCGCACCAGGTGTTCGACACGCATGATGTCATTCCACTCCGCCTGTTCTTCAGCATCAAGGCCGCATTCCTTGCTCTTGTTGAGAAGCGCCAGCGTCCGCTCTGCCATTTGCTCGGAGGGTTTCAATGCCAGCACCTCCGCCGGGGATGGGAGGTTCGCCAGCGCCTCTGCCACGTCCGTGAACTGCTCCACCTCTCCACGCTGAGATCCGCGCCAGTGACGCAACCCCGCCGACATCACCGCCACCAAATCCGATTCCTTCTGTGGCAGATAGGCCGCCCATTCATCTGGCAGGTTCAGAGTTAAAGTCATACGGGGATTGTGAATCATTGAAACCCGTCTCGCAAGCCGGGAATCTGTTCCTCTTCGTTGCCTTCATGGGGTCACGCATGGGCACTAGCTGCCTGCGGCGACGACAGGACGGGATGGCTGAGAGGTGATGGAGGTAGTGCGGCTTCAATCAGAAAGCCATCAGCGCAAAATGTCTGCATCATTCCGGCGTTTGCCGTGTCTTTTAAAAAGTACAGCAACTCCCCGATGCTCACCGACCTCCAACTGCTCTCCCGCTATCATCTCAAAGGTGATGCCACCGCGTTTCGCGATCTCGTGCAGGCGCACGCCAGCATGGTCTTCGCCACGGCGCGGCGCATCACACGTGATGAGGCGATGGCGGAGGATGTGGCGCAGGAGACGTTCTTCCAGCTCGCGCGGCAGTCGCGGCACATCACGCAATCGGTGGCGGCATGGCTGCACCGCGTGGCGTGGCGGCGCGCGTGCAATGCGGTGCGCGATGATGCGACGCGCCGCCGCATTGAGGAGGATGCGGCTGCCAGCGAGGCGGCGGTGCGAGGGCCGTCGGAGCATGAGGCGACGTGGACAGAAGTGGAGACGGTGCTCGATGCCGCCATTGATGAGTTGCCCGACGATCTCCGCGTGCCGCTGGTCATGCATTTTCTCCAAAGCCGCTCGCAACGCGACATCGCGGCTCAGCTCGGCGTGAACCAGTCCACGGTGTCGCGGCAGGTGGATGAAGGGCTTTCCGTTTTGCGCGCGCGACTGAAAACTCACGGGCTGCTTTGTGGAGCGGGGCTTGCGGCGCTCTTGTCGGCGAACAGCGTCACGGCTGCACCAGCGGCGCTGCTGGCATCGCTGGGAAAAATAAGTCTTAGCGGCATCGGCGCGACGGGCACAACGGTCACGACAGTCGCTGGCACTGCCATGTGGCTGAAGGCGGGTGCTGCCGCGCTGCTGACAGCGGGAGCTTTCGTGATCGTGAAGAATCAGTCGCAGCCGCCACCGAGTCCCGCTCTCGATGTGATCGCGAGAACATCTGAACATTCCACGCAACCCGCGCCGCTAAATCAATCCGCGCCCGCCATCGCCGTGCCGGTGGTGGCAATGCCTGCGAAGTCCATCCCGACCTCTTCCGTGTTGACACCGCCGGCGGTTTCCGCTGCGACTGAGAAGCCGCAACCTGTGCATGAACTCGTGCATAGCTTCCCCAAACCACCCATGCATCCCGGCGGGCACTTGTCGCGCGATGCGGACGGCTGGCTATGGGGCACGGTCACGTCTGGCGGCGACTACGGTCTGGGCGCGATTTACAAGATGCGCGAAGATGGCGCAGACTGGCAGCAAGTGCTGGCTTTCAACGGCATCAATGGGGTGCCGCGCGGCAAATATCCACGCGGCGGCTTGGCACCTGCATCTGACGGCACCCTCTGGGGCGTGACCGAGAGTGGCGGCCAACACGATGATGGCACGCTTTACCATTTCGATCCGCGCTCGGGCAAGCTGGAGACTGCAGTGGACTTTGAACGCGTTGGATTGCCATGGGCGCGACCTTGGGTCGCGCCAGATGGAAGGCTTTGGGGCACCACCTATAATAGTATCTACCGCTTTGATCCCAAGTCCCGCGAGGGTGTCACGATCGCACGTTTCACCGGAACGAAAGGCGGGCTGCGTGGTGGTCGCACACAGGCGGGGCTTACCCCGGACGGTCTCGGTTTTCTGTGGGGTGCCACCGGTGATGGCGGCAGCACGGGCAACGGCACGATCTTCAAGGTGAATCTTGCCTCCGGCGAAGCCGCCACGGTTCTCGACTTCACGGGCAAAGACGGCGCGTTCATTGGCAAGCAGCCCGTGGGCGATCTCACAGCTGGCGCTGACGGCAACCTGTGGGGCACCACGCGCAACGGAGGTTCCGCGGACTTCGGCACGGT
>JANPIW010000801.1:0-2325 GCA_031425215.1 Verrucomicrobiaceae bacterium | reverse complement strand
GTTGTTGCCGTCGCCAAATTTCGCGTGACCACTCGCCCACGAGTGGCCCGCGTATGGATCGAAGCAGCGTAGAAACGGGAACAGCTTGTCATCGCGATCCGCGCTGACGACATCACGCACGAGCAGGCTCAGCATCTCGCTCCACTTTGCGGCCCACGCGGGATCACGACGCGCCAGTTCGCCTGCCGCGCGGATGAAGTAGCCGTAGTGAAAGTGGTGGTCGTTCAATTGATCGTCACTGCCAAAGCTGGCCGGATAACCGATGAGCGTCCCCCACTTCGGTTCGTAAGCGAAGACGTTGGCGCGCTCGCCTGACTCCACGGTGAGGAAGCTCTCCATCGCAGCGCGCAATCGTTTGTCGCACTCCGCGACAGATGCCGCGTCGCCTGCTTGCTCGGCCAGCGGGAGCATCGTGGCCCATTTGCCGAGCTGCTTGCCGAGCCAGTAGGTGTCGCCGATGAGTTGCGGCGGCCCCGCGAGATCGGCGGCGAGCAGCTCGCGCAGCTTTGTTTTGTCGATGCCGTCAGTCAGCGGCAGCGAGGGCAGCACGGATGGCATCGCGGTTGTAGTCGTGAAATTCAAACCCGTCGCCAGTTTCATCGGACCACGCACCGAGCTGTAAGCTTGTCCGCTGAAGCCAGCCTCCGCATTGCGCCACTGATGCGGATAGAGCGCGAAGATCGTGCTGCTCTCATCGCCCTCGAAAACACGCGTGGTGAAATCAAACTTCGTGCTCACAGCCGCCAGCTTCTCGTTGTAGCTCCATGTCACCTTTGATCCCGTGACATGCGCGTGAGCGCGCTTGCGGAACATCTCGAGCGTCTCCGCCTTCTCGTCCGGCAGCAGAGCGAGAGTGAAATAGGTTTTGCCTTGGGTCATCGCAGTCAGCCTGGTCGTGTCGATGCCGCTCCACGTCGATCCTGCCGGTGCAAAGAGTCCGTAGATTTTGCCCCCGACTCGCACCGCGAGCGTGGCGTCCTTTTCACTGCCGGAGAAAACCACCGCGCCTTTTGCAAGTGTCACCACAGGATCTCCGCCAGCGAACTCTGCGAACACAAATGGCGAGCCATGCCCGAATGTAAGACTCATGCCTCGCTCCTTGTCGCCCATCTGCGTCGTGACAAACCAGTCACTCCATCCCGCCACGAGCGCCTCTTTGAAAACCGGCATCGCCGAATGCCCGAGCAGCACATCCTCGCCACCGCCACCCATGATGGCCGCTTTGCTCGCTGCCAGCGCCGCGCCCGGATACCACACGCGCAATCCGCCCTCGACAGCCTTCATCGCCAGCGGATGCGGATACATGCTGTCGGACAAAGGCACCCACGCGAGGGAGCTCCACCAGTCATTCGTCGGCATCGCTCCATGTACCTCGTCGGTCTTGTAAATCATCGCAGGCGGCCCCTTTGCGCCATCAGGCAGACCACGCAGATACGAACCAGCGCCCGCCTTCACGCCTTCTGCTGCGTGAAGCGCTGGCATGAAAGAGAGAAGAAGCAGGCAAGCGCGGAGCGAGGAAGTAATCATATTGGCGGGAAGCTAGCATGGAATGCCGACGAGTCGTCGGCCTGCCAACTGCATGGAATTCCTGATGGCCGACGGGTCGTCGGCATTCCACAACGTGCCGCAGCCTCGCAGACATGGAGCTGTTACGTGCGACTCCCTCCTTGCAAGCGCTCACGAGCGTTTCAATATGGCGTGACACATGACGGAGATCGCGTTTTTCAGGATGCCCGACGGACGGGCGTGGATCGGTGAGGGGCCATTTGAGCTGCTGGCTGCGCCGGCTGGCGGTGGCGCGTGCTTTTATGTCAATGACTTCGATCTCACTGATCCGCTGCCGTGGAAGAAACCTGCGCGGCTGCACGAGGTGAGCGCGGGGAACATCGCGGCATGGGCTGGCGACGACGCGGGGCCGCTGCGCGTGCAGTGGGAGAAGCCGCGTACGGAATGGTTCAAGATGGCCTTCCGCCGCATCCGCCGCGAGGTGCTGGCGGGCCGCCTCGCCAAGATGGTGCCGGTGATGGCGGAGAAGGGGGCGCGTCTTTCGGGCAGCACGCGGCAACTTCTCCGCAGCGCGCTGGCCGCGCCGTCGAATCTCTGGGGCTACGGTTTCTGCGCCGACACACACGGTTTCATCGGCGCGACGCCAGAGCAGCTCTTTCACATCAAGGGTGCCACGCTCGAAACGATGGCGCTCGCCGGCACCGCGAAGCCTGGTGACAAAAACAACTTCCTCTCCGACGTGAAGGAAATCCAGGAGCACGAACTGGTGGCGGGCTACGTCGAGGAGCGCCTTGGCAGCATCGGCAAAGCCGAGCGCGG
>JANPIW010000800.1:0-4441 GCA_031425215.1 Verrucomicrobiaceae bacterium | reverse complement strand
AGCCGCAGCGTCGCATCGAGGGGCTGGAGTTCGTGTTCGTGGAGCTGCCGAAATTCCGCGAGACGAAGCCGAGCGAGGCCCGCCTGGTGCGCTGGGCCTGGCTGCGCTTTTTGCGCGATGCCAGCGACGCTGGCAAGGTCGGACACCCCAGCCTGGAAAGTTTTGAGCGCGAGACCGGAATCAACAAAGCGCTCACTGACGCGCTGCGGCTGGCGCGCGAAAGCAACTTCAGCCCGGCGGAGCGCAATGCCTATGACCGGTTCTGGTTTGCCGTGAGCACCGAGCGGACACTGATCGAAGGCAAGACCAAAGAAGCTCTGAAGCAAGGAATGGAGCAAGGGATGGAGCAAGGCATCGCGCAAGGCATCACGCAAGGCATCGCGCAAGGCATTGCAAAAGGCATCGCGCAAGGCCGTGCCGAGGGCGCAAAGGAGGCGCTCGAAGGCGCGCTAAAGAAAATGCTGGCGGCAGGAATCGAGGAGGCCGAGGCCAGAAGCCTGCTGGGAATGAAGTGAAGCCTGTGATCACCCCGCGCGTCCTCGTCATCCGTGGCGGTGCCATTGGCGATTTCATCCTCACGCTGCCGGCCATTCGAGTGCTGCGTGACAGCGTGACGCCGCAGTGCCATCTCGAACTGATCGGTTATCCGGGCATCGTTGATCTGGCGCTGATCGGCGGCCTGGCCGATGCGACACGCAGCCTGGAGCATCGCGCCATGGCGCTGCTCTTCGCGCGCGGCGGCGTGATTGATGAGGCGCTGTGCGAATATTTGTGCTCCTTCAATCTCATCGTCAGCTACCTCTACGATCCCGACGGCCACTTCCGCGACAACATGCAGCGCATCGGCGTGAAGTGCCTCATCGAGTGCTCCCATCGCATCGAGGCAGGCAAAGGCCACGCCACCGAGCAGCTCGCGCGCCCTCTCGAAAAGCTCGCATTCTTTCTCGATGATCCCGTGCCGCGTTTGGCATTCCATGCGCCTTGCGATGAGAACGCGGAGCCACTCATCGCCATTCATCCCGGAAGCGGCTCGCTGAAAAAGAACTGGCCGCTGCCGCACTGGATCCGTCTCGGCCGCGAGTTGCAATCCGCGCTGCCGCACATCCGCCTTGCGCTCATCACAGGCGAGGCCGAGCAGGATCGCGGCATCACGCGCGAGATCGTCGCAGGCTGGGCCGGGCTGCGCTTCACGCATTTCGATTCACTCCCGCTCACTGAGCTCGCCTGCCGCCTCCCCTCGTGCGCCGCTTTTCTCGGACACGACAGCGGCATCTCGCACCTGGCCGCCGCCGTCGGCCTCCCTTGCCACGTCTTCTTCGGCCCGACTGATCCCGGCACCTGGGTGCCGCGCGGCATGGCGGAGATCATGGCTCATCGCATCGCTAGCGGCGACCTCGCCGATCTCTCCTGGGATGATGCGTGGCCCATGGCTCGCGATTTCGTCGCGCGGAAAATCCCGGCTCACGTCTCTTGCGCCCCTTCGCCATCCTGTTAGCGTCCGCGCCTCATGTCGGCCCTCAAAAAGTACGAAAAGTTTCGGACCCTCCTCATCCTCGGCGCTCCAGGCAGCGGCAAGGGCACGCAGGGCAAGGTGCTCGGCTCCGTGCCACGCTTTCATCATCTGGCCTGCGGCGATGTGTTTCGCAGCCTCGACACTCGCACGACGCTCGGGCAAAAGTTTGTCGAGTATTCCAGCCGCGGCGAGCTCGTGCCCGACGATCTCACCGTGCAGCTCTGGCGCGCAAACATCCAGCAGCGAGTCGAGAGCCACATTTTCAAACCCGAGATCGACTTCCTCGTTCTCGACGGCATCCCTCGCAACGTGGAGCAGGCGCGCTTCATGGAGGAGGACATCGAGCTTTTGAAACTCTTCCATCTCTCTTGTCCCGACCGCGCCGAGCTGGCGCGTCGCCTCCGCAAGCGCGCGCTCAAAGACAATCGCTTCGATGACGCCAGCGATGCCGTCATCTTCAAGCGCTTCCAGACTTATGAGGAGGAAACCAAGCCCATCCTCGAATACTACGGTCCGGACAAAATCATCGAGATCGACGCCAGCCAGCCTCCAGCCAAAGTACTCTACGACATCCTCGGCGGTGTCATGGAGATCCCCGCCTGGAGCGAGATCGCCCGGATGAAAATCTGATCAGGCCGCCGCAGTTTTCCGCGTCAGATAAAAATGCTCCGTCACTTCAAGGTGGCGGAAAATTCATTGCCGCCTCCGGATCACGAGGCGAATCACGAGCACCAACACCAGTGCGATGGCGCCGCTGATCGCTGCGAGGAGCAGGCGGTCGGGCGCGTGCTTCTCCGTCACGGGCGGTGTGCGCGGGGCAGGGGATGCTTCTGATTTGCCCACGAATGGATCGCTGGCATCGGCAGTCGGAGCGCCCTTTTTCTCTGCGGGAAAGGCCAGCGCATAGGGGCGGCTGGTCTCTCCGGGGAAGACCACGCTGGGACGGCGCTCCATTGTGCCGTCCATGCTGTTGATGAGGATCATGCTGACCTTTGCATCGTTGGCGAGCACCAGCTCAAAGGTGTTCCTGCCGGCCGGCACCGCGCCTTTCGCCGTGGCGAGGAAGTGGACCTCCTGGGTGTCATCGGCCAGGGGCATGTTGGTCGCTCCGTCCATGGGCTGGAAGGTGAAGTCGGGTGGCACGATGGCCTCGCCACCAAAGCGCGCTGTGATGGCGCGGTGCAAATACTCGGTGGCGCGCTGCTGGGATTTCTGGAGTTCGGCGGGTGATTGATCGCGATACCATGCGATGGGCACGGGCGGGAGCGACGCGGGTGTTTCGGAGAGAAAGAGACGCGGATCGAGATTCACGCGCAGCTCATAGCCGCGGTCAGAGGAGAACATCGCATCGACCGAGAGGCTGGGCACAGTGTGTGCGCGTGCATCAAAGGCCAGCACGGCGAGCAGCAGAGCAGTTGTTTTCATCAAGCAGTGGGTGTCGAACATCTGGCGGAGATGGAGCATGGAACATCGAACATTGGACATCGAACATTGAACATCGAACTGGTGAAATCGCGAAGCTCATTTGTCATGGTGATCGGTTCATCCCACTGGTGCTCTCATGTCTTTTCGTCTCCCGCCGCCCCCAACAGTCGGAGGGGACGCGAACCTCGTGAGATCAAGACTTCGATGTTCGATGTTGGATGTTCGATGTTCGATGTTGGATGTTCGATGTTGGATGTTCGTTTTTTCTACCCCAGGACAAGACGTTGGCTTGACTTCTGCGCCGCAACTTGCTTCAAAGAAGGTCGGCACAAACAAATGGCGGCAATTTTACGAGCAATGGACGGCGACGGGGCCTACTCCCTTGATGACTTCAACCTCATCGGAAGGAGCACGGACGCGACCATCCGCATCCAGGACACAGGCATCTCGCGCCAGCACGCCACGATCCGGCGCGAGGGCCGCCTGTTCTGGATCACTGATCTGGGCAGCGCGAACGGCAGCTACGTCAATGACATCGCCATCAGCTCCTCACGCGCGCTGCGCCATGGCGACCGCATCCAGCTCGGCACCTCGCTCTTTGTCTTCGATCACGATGAGAGCGAGACCACGCGCGAGCTGGTGGGAGGCCAGACGCAGATGCTCGGCTCCCTGAATCTCCCTGTGAAAACCATCGTCGCCACGCTGCTGGTGGGTGATTTGAAAAACTTCACCGCCACATCCGCGCAACTCAGCGCCGAGGACGTGGCCGCGTTGCTGCGCGAGTGGTACTCGGACTGCGAGCACATCCTGAAGCCGCGCGGCGCGGTGATCGACAAATTCATTGGCGACGGCGTCTTTGCGTACTGGTCCGCGTGTGATGCCGAGACGCGCGCGCACGCCACGGAATGCGCGCGCCTCCTCGCGCGCGCCGAGGCCGCGCACTCGCCCACGCGCAAGTGGCTGGCGGAGAAAATGGGCATCGACATCCAGTGCAACGTGGGCCTGAACATCGGCGAGGTGGCGCTCGGCGCGATGGGCCGCGGAGTGAACACAGCGGTGGGCGAGGCTGTGAACGTGACTTTTCGCGTCGAGAGCCTGACGCGAAAACTCGAGAAGCCCGTGCTGGCCACCGCCGCCTTTGTGCAAGGCATGCCGCGCGACACCGCGCTCTTTGAACCAGCAGGTACGCATATGGTGAAAGGACAGCCTGAGGCGGTGGATGTGTTTTACCTTCGTGATGTTTGATGCCGGGCGTGGGCTTAGCGAGTCAACCCAGGCTGCACATGGAAGAGTGGCACTATCAGCGGAATGGCAAAACCTTCGGCCCCATCAGCGCCAGGCAACTGCTCGATCTCCGTCAGCGTAGCAGTGTCGTGGACATGACGATGGTGCGACGTGCTGCTGATGAAGCATGGACGCCGCTCCAGGACTCAGGGATCAAGGAGGTGGTGCCAGCGCCAGATGCGCCCGCAGTGGAGCCGCCTGGTTACGCGCCGCCGAAGG
>JANPIW010000799.1:0-3237 GCA_031425215.1 Verrucomicrobiaceae bacterium | reverse complement strand
GGTTTTTAAATTCAATTCCTTCAAGAGGTTGAAATACTCGATGTCATCCTCGCGCAGGTTCTCTTGATTGAAGAGCCACATCTGCCGCGAGCCGGTGAGGCGTTCGTCGCCCTCTTTTTGCAGCGCGCGATGTTCTTGTTGGCGAACCTGATTCACGGCCTCGTTGAGGTGCTTGGCCAGGTGGAATCGATCATGGGCGATCTTTCGCCGGAACCGTCCGCTCGCGACCACCGCCGCCGGCAGCCCGGGATGATTCATCTGCTTTGCGGCCGATGACGTTTTAGGAGCGCATCGTGATTGAACGGCAACGCCAAAACCGGGAATCAAGTCTGTTTTGAGTCTTTTTTGACAGCGAGATCAGCGGCATCCGCTCTAACAGCTTGACTTTTTATGGGTTTAGTGAACGAAACAAACGAAGGTATCGACCGAAGAACGCGATGAAAACATCTGGCTCCCTGACTGTTCCATTCAGCGTCAGGCTTCCGTACAATAAATCTGTTTCTTCCTATTGTCGTCGCTGCCTTGTATTTGAGGAGAATGCACGAGTGGGAAAAGATGTGTACGTGTGTCCAGTTGTGGGGTATGGTCCGGACGTTCCACGGCTACGGCGACCGCACCGTAACGCGGAGGAACAAAACTCATGACTAAGAAAACTCCCGCCATCCCTGCCACCCTCCTCAAATCGCCCACCGGTATCACCGGTCTCGATGAAATCACCGGCGGCGGGCTGCCCACCGGGCGGCCCACGCTCGTCAGCGGCAGCGCAGGGTGCGGGAAGACGATGCTCGGCATGGAATTCCTCGTGCGCGGTGCAACGCAGTTCGGCGAGCCGGGCGTGTTCATGATGTTCGAGGAAAATGCCAAGGAGCTCACGGACAATGTGCGCTCGCTCGGCTTCGACCTCGACGAGCTTGTGGGACAGAAAAAAATCGTGCTCGATCACGTCCAGATCGAGCGCAGCGAGATCGAGGAGACGGGCGAGTACGATCTCGAGGGGCTTTTCATTCGGCTCGGGCACGCCATCGATTCCATCGGGGCGAAGCGGGTGGTGCTGGACACGGTGGAGGCGCTCTTCGCCGGGCTGCCGAATCACGCCATCCTCCGCGCGGAGCTGCGCCGGCTGTTCCGCTGGCTGAAGGACCGCGGCATGACGGCGGTCATCACCGGCGAGAAGGGCGAGGCCTCGATCACGCGCTACGGGCTGGAGGAGTACGTGGCCGATTGCGTGATCACGCTTGACCACCGCGTGGCCGAGCAGATCTGCACACGACGGCTGCGCGTGGTGAAGTATCGCGGCACGGTGCACGGCACCAACGAATACCCGTTCATCATCGGTGAGCGGGGTCTCTCGGTGCTGCCGATCACTTCGCTCACGCTCGACCACAAGGCCTCCGCGGAGCGCATCCCCACCGGCGTCGCGGGGCTCGATGACATGCTCGGCGGCCAGGGCGTGTATCGCGGCAGCAGCGTGCTCGTCACCGGGTCGGCGGGCACGGGCAAGAGCAGCATCAGCGCGAAGTTTGCCGAGACCGCGTGCCGCCGCGGCGAGCGCACGCTCCTTTTCGCCTACGAGGAATCGTCCGAGCAACTGCTGCGCAACATGCGCTCCATCGGCATCGACCTCGCGCCGTGGGTGGAACAGGGGCTGCTCCAGATTCACTGCTCGCGCCCGTCGATGCACGGGCTGGAGCAGCATCTGGTGATGATGCACGACACGGTGCTGGCCTTCCGGCCCGGCGTGGTGGTCGTCGATCCGATCAGCAATCTCACGGTGAACAACAGCGAGACGGAGGTGAAGCCCACGCTCATGCGGCTCATTGATTTTCTGAAAAAGCTGCAAATCACCTCGCTCTTCACCAGCCTCACCACCGGCGGCACCGCGACGAGCGCGCCGGAGGATACGCAGTTCGGCGTCTCCTCGCTCATGGATACGTGGCTGCTGCTGCGCAATGTGGAATTCAACGGCGAGCGCAACCGCCTGATCTACGTGCTGAAATCGCGCGGCATGGCGCACTCGAACCAGGTGCGCGAATTTCTGATGAGCGACGCGGGCATCGACCTCCGGCCCGTGTACCTCGGCGGGGACCGCGTGCTCACCGGAACCGCGCGGGTGGCGCAGGAAACGCAGGAACGCGCCGCCGCCGAGCTGCGCGCGCAGGATCACGAGCGCAAGATGCGCCGGCTCGCCGCAAAACGAAAAGCCCTCGAAGCGCAGATCGCCGCGCTCCAGGCCGAGGGCGAGGCCGAGGAGGCGGAGGTGACCTTCACCATCGCGCAGGAGACCTTGCTGAACAGCGCCATGCTCCAAAACGCCGACGCCATGTCGCAACTGCGCGGCGGCCCCAAAGGTGACAACGGCCAGGCGAAAGGAAAACCATGATCGAACCAGCCGAATACGAACTGCGGCTCTACGTCGCCGGCCAGACCGCGAAATCGCTCGCGGCCTTCGCCAACCTCAAGCGCATCTGCGAGACGCACCTCGCCGGGCAGTATCGCATCGAGGTCATCGACCTGACGAAAACCCCCGCGCTCGCCGCCGGCGACCAGATCTTCGCGGTTCCCACTCTCGTGCGCCGCCTGCCCGAGCCGATCAAGAAAATCATCGGCGACCTCTCGAATGAGGAGCGCGTGCTCGTGGGGCTAGATGTGCAGCCGGTTATGGAGACCTCATGATGGAAAAGAACACTCCACCCCCGGACGATACCGCCGACTTTGAAGCCGCCGCAGCCGCAGGTGCGGACGCGAACGCGCGCTACGTCCTGCGGCTCTATGTCACCGGCACCACGCCGCACTCGACGCGGGCGATCGTGAACATCCGCAAGATTTGCGAGGAGCATCTGCAAGGGCGATACGACCTAGAAGTCATCGACATCGCCCAGAACTCAACGCTGGCCGAAGGTGAGCAGATTATCGCCGCGCCGACCTTGATCAAAGAACTGCCGCTGCCCCTGCGCCGCTTCATCGGCGACATGTCGAAGACCGAGCGCATCTTGCTCGGGCTAGATCTGCGGCAGAAGGGTGAGAAACAAGATTCCTGAGATTGGAGTGACGATGAGTGCAACAGCCTCCACCGACGAAACACTTCGCACCGAAAACGCGGAACTGCGCGCGCGGCTGGAGTTGGCGGAGGAGATGCTTTGCGCGATCCGCGCCGGGGAAGTCGATGCGCTCGTGGTGGAAACCGCCGCCGGACCAAAACTTTTCACCCTGCAAGGGCTCGACGCCGAGCAGAACCGC
>JANPIW010000798.1:0-6235 GCA_031425215.1 Verrucomicrobiaceae bacterium | reverse complement strand
GTCGCAGGCGATGCGCATCTCGTCCTTCACGCCGGGAACGAACCATGCGGTCATTGGATCACGCGGATGTGTGACCACGGCAAAACCAAAGGCGGAGGGGTTGGCATTGTCGATCTCGCGCCATTTTTTACCGCCGTCGGTGGAATGGAAAATGCCGTTGTGATGCTGCATCCAGATGGTGTCCGGCTGGGCGGCGCTCCAGGCGATGCGGTGCGCGTCCTGGCCGCCGGGATCGTAAGCCAGCTCGGGCGGCGCGTAGTCAGCGCGGATGCCCTCGCCGATATTGCGCCACGTCGCGCCGCTGTCAGCGCTCTCCCACACGCCCCCGCACGATACGGCGAGGAGGATGCGGCGCTGGTCGCGTGGATCGACGAGGATGGTGTGAATGCCCGGCCATTCTGCGCCGCCGCCCATCCATTTCGCGCGGCCCGGATCATTCCAAAGACTCTCCACCAGCCGCCACGACGCGCCGGAATCACGCGAGTGAAACAGGCCGCCGGGGATGGTGCCGCACCACAGTTCGCCGGGCGCCGCGCCCGACTCGAGGGCCCAGATTTTTTTCAAGTCCCAGGGAATGGGCTGCTGGTTCACGAAGTTGATCACATCGGGCGTGCCCTCCGGCTTCTGCGGATAGGCTGGCGCGGCGCGTTCCTCCCAGGTAGCGCCGTCATCGCGGGAGGCGTGAAACTTGGTGCCGAAGTGCCCGTGCTCCACCGCTGCGTAAAGCATGCCGTTGCGCTTGTCCGGCAGCAGCATCGGCACCTGCACGCCTGGGAATGAGGCGCGCGTGATGCGCCATGTGTCGTTGGTTTTCTCCGCTTCAATCAATCCTTTGCGTGTGCCGAGATACAGTTTGGCGCTCATGTTTTTTATCCTCCTGAAAGTGCCTGCATGACAAAGACCTCCGACTCGGGCCGCAGCGCTTCCGTGAGATGTCGCCGGTCCGTGATCGCCGTGCCATCAACAAAGATGACGACGTGCTGTCGGAGCGCGCCCTGATCGTCGAGGACATAGCCTCGCAATGTCGGCAGTTTCTCAAACACCGCGCGCAACGCATCGCCCACAGTCGCCGCCTCGACACGGCACGAAGCCGTCGTCGTCTGTCGCGCGAGATTGGGTGTGAACTCGATCAGAGCCATGCGCGCAAGATTAGACAATGAGAATAAAATGCACCGAAAAATTTGTGGCTTCATGTTTCCACAAGGTTGTCCATGCCAGCCTGCGTTCGTATGGACACGCATTCTTCCTCCCGCATGAAACCCGCGCTCGCAGTTCTTGGCCTGCTTTTCCTTGCCGCTCTTTCACAAAGCCGGGCGCAGCCTGCAAACGTGCTGCTGATCATCGCGGATGATTTGGGCGCGGACAGTTTTCCGCTGACGGCGACGGGCGGGACGCAGGCGCCGATGCCGAACATCACGGCGCTGAAAAACAGCGGTGTGCTTTTCTCACGGGCCTACGCGCATCCGACGTGCTCGCCGTCGCGCGCGTCGATGCTCACAGGACGGCATCCATTCCGCACGGGGATCGGCGCGCAACTCACGGGTGCGACGAGTCCGCAGCTCGCGGCGTCGGAGTTTACGCTGCCGGACGCGTTCGCGGCGAACGCCGCTCTCGGCTACTCGCTGGCGATGTTTGGCAAATGGCATCTGAACTCCGGCGCTGGCACGAATGACACGCCCCGCACCGTGGGAGGCTGGCCTTCGTTTGCGGGCACGATCATCGGCGCGCTGCCGGATTACAATGCGTGGTCCAAGATCACTAACGCGGTGGTAACGTCTTCGACCACTTACGCGACGACCGACATCGCGAATGATGTGATCGCCTTCATCACGTCGCGGCCCGTGGGCACGCCGTGGTTTGCATGGGCGGCCTTTAGCGCGCCGCACACACCTCTGCATGTGCCGCCTGCCGGACTGCATAGCTACGGCACGCCCGTGACGAATCGCGGCATGTATGAGGCGATGTGCGAGGCGCTGGACACGGAGGTGGGCCGAGTTTTGGCGAGCGTGAATCTGGCAACGACAAACGTGATCTTCATCGGCGACAACGGCACGCCGCAGAATGTGATCCAATCGCCCTACACGGCGGCGCACTCGAAGGAGACGATCTATGAAGGCGGCATTCGTGTGCCGCTCATCATCGCCGGGCCGGCTGTCGTTTCGCCCAACCGCACAAGCACAGCAAGGGTGAGTTGCGTGGACATTTACTCGACCATCCTCGAAATGGCGGGCATCAACGTGTCGGCGACGCAACCATCTGCGAACCGGATCGACTCACAGAGTTTGCTGCCCATTCTGCAAAACACATCGGCAGGCACGCGCACGGCATTCAGCCAGGAGTTCAGCGCTGACCTCGCCACGAATGTCTCGGGCCGCGTGATCACGGACGACGCGGGGTACGCGCTGCTGCAGTTCGACGACGGCCATGAGGAGTTCTACAACACGGCCACGGATCCGAACGAGGCGACGAATCTTCTCGGCGCCGCGATCAGCAGCGCGGCGCAAGACGCATATGCGGCGCTGAAGCTTGATGCAGCGAGGTTTCAAACGAGCAGCACTCCAGCCGAGCCGCTGCTGACCTCGTGGTTCACAAAGAACAGCGGCGAGTATGCGCGCATCTACCTCGATGACCCCGCTATGAGCACGCAAAGCTCCACCACGACATGGAGCCGTGGCACCGGAGTGCAAACCAATCCGACCTACTCGGGAGTGCATCAGATCGATTACTCTGCGAGCTGTGTTTACATTCGCACTACCGGACTCGGCAGCCACATCATGGGGCCTTGGTATCTCAATGCGGCGCGGACACCTGCGAGCCTCTTCCCGAATTATCCATCGAACACAGCTGCGACGTTCCGCTTCCCACGTGTGCCGGCGGCGATTCCCGCGACCAAGACGCTCTTCGGCCTCGGCACCGTCGGCTACTTTGTCGATGGCGTTTCGATGTTCGACATTCGCGACGGCAATTACTGGAACGGCACAGCAGAGGCAAACGGCAGCGGTTACTGGAACCGCGAGGCGTATGTGAATGAGGGCATCACCTTTGACAACGCTGGCGCGCATCAGGCTGGGAACAATCATCACTACCACGCCAGCCCGCGCGCGCTGCGCCATTTGCTGGGTGATCACGTCGATTACAACGCGGCGACGAATGTTTACACGGAGAATCCCGCGAGCCTGCATCACAGTCCCATCCTCGCCTGGGTGCGCGACGGTCTGCCGATCTACGGGCCGTATGGTTACAGTGATCCGACAAACGCGGGCAGCGGCGTGCGGCGCATGATCAGCGGCTACGTGCTGCGCAACGGACAGAACGGCGCGGACGACATCACCGGAGGTCGCGCGACTATTCCAGCGTGGGCGCAGCGAGCTTACGGCAACGTGGCTCCGAACATTCTGGCCGGCCCGCCCGTGAACGGGACGTATCCGCTGGGCCGCTACATGGAGGACAACGCGTATCGCGGCGATCTCGGCCAGACGCAGACGACGGGCGCGATCATTCGCGACTTTGATCTCAACGAGTACAACGTGCGCTACTGCGTCACGCCCGAGTTTCCATCCGGCACCTGGGCGTACTTTCTCTGCATCGCCTCAAATGGCACGCCGGTGTTTCCTTATCAGTGCGGTCGCAGTTACTTCGGTGATCCCACTGGCGGCACGGTTTCATCGACGACGGGCATCACCGAGCCGGTGACCACGGCGTTCATCGGCGGACCGTTCCGCTCCAATGATGCAGGCCCTGTTTCCCTCAATGCCTTCAGCGGCAACGTCACGCTGAGCTGGAGCGGCGCGGAGGGCGGCGTGTATCGCGCCGAGGCGTCCGATGATCTCAGCACCTGGAGCACCATCGTGCCGAGCGTCACTGCCGCTGGCGACGACTCCGCGTCAGCCACGGAAACCGGCGGTGCAACGGGCCGGACAAAGCGCTTTTACCGCAGCGTGCGCACCGGCATCTCGACGTATGACAAAACCGGATTCGCGGGCACCTACATCACCACCATCGCGCCCGTCGGCGGCGGGGCGAACACGGTGACGCCGAACAATGGAAATCGCGGCACCTCCGTGAGCGTGGTGATCGAGTTGCCGCTGCCTTTGCCCATGCAGAACATCGGCGTGACCAGCGTCACCTTCGGCAGCGGCACGGGCGTGACTGCCAGCGGCATCTCGCGCTACAGCCAGACGAGCATGACCGCGACCTTCACCATCACCGCTGGCGCGAGCACCGGCGCGCGCAATGTGATCATCACCTTCAACGGCGGCGTGACGCGCACGATCACGAGCGGCTTCACGGTGAATTGATGCCGGGAAAGGCTGGCGCTCTCGCGCAGCTTTCGGTTGCCTTTGTCCTTCTCATTCGGCTAGATGGCGGGCATGACTTTCACGGTGAGCTTCATCCTCTGCGTCGCAGGCGCGTTCCTCTGCGGGTCGGTGCCGTTCGGCTACTTCGCGGGCCGCCTCAAAGGCATCGACATCCGCCAGCATGGCAGCGGAAACATCGGCGCGACGAATGTGATCCGAGTGTGCGGGAAGGGGATCGGCATCCCGGTTTTCATCCTCGACATGCTGAAGGGTCTGCTGCCCACGCTGGCTCCGCGCTGGCTGATGAGCGGGGCTGCGGCGCATGATGAATGGATGTCGGCGGCGGCAGTGGCATCGGGCTTCGCAGCGATCCTGGGACACATGTTCACGCCCTGGCTTGGCTTCAAAGGCGGCAAAGGTGTGGCGACGGCGGCTGGTGTGCTGCTCGGCATCGCGCCTTTTGCGATGCTGGTGGCGCTGGGAACCTGGCTCATTTTCTTTTTCACCACGCGATACGTCTCGCTGGCTTCCATCACAGCGGCGGTGGCGGTGCCAGCGACGATGATGGCGCTGATGTGGCGCGCGCAACGGTGGGACTGGGTGCTGTTGAGCTTTGGCATCGTGCTCGGTGTGCTGGTCATCGCTCGTCACCGGGCAAACATCGCGCGGCTGCTGGCCGGCACCGAGAGCAGGATGGTAAGCAAAGCCCGGCAGGGGCAGTGATCGCAAGCCCGCGCTTGCACTCACCGCCCGCCGCTTCACTCTCAGCGCCCCGGCGCGTGACGCGCCTTTCTTCTTCCCATGCCCAAGCACACTTACAAACAGGCCGGCGTCGATATTCATGAGGCCGCTTCATTCGTCGATGACATCGGCGCGCTCGTGAAGAGCACGCAGCAGAAACGCAAGCTCGCCAACGCCTTCGGCCTCTTCGCCGCCGGCTACGATCTCTCGAAATACAAGCAGCCCATCATCTTCACCGGCTGCGACGGCGTGGGCACAAAGCTGGAGTTGCTTTTGAAATACGATCTGCTCGAGAACGCGGGCAAGGACCTCGTGGCGATGAATGTGAACGACGTGCTGACGTGTGGCGCGGATCCGATCATGTTCCTCGATTACGTCGGCATCAACAAAATCATCAAGCGCCAGCTAACGCGCATCATCGCGGGCATGAGCGAGTATTTGCGCGACTGCAATTGCATCCTCGCCGGCGGTGAGACCGCCGAGATGCCCGGCGCGGTGCTCGACGGGATGGTGGAACTGTCCGGCTTCGCCATTGGCGCTGCGGAGAAAAAGGACGTGCTCAATCCCGCTGAGATCAAGAAAGGCGATGTGCTCATCGGCTGGCCCAGCGCGGGCTTTCACGCGAATGGATTCAGCCTCGTGCGCCGCATCATCGCGCGGGAGAACATCAAGCTCAACAAAGCCGATGCCGCGAAGCTGCTGACGCCGACGCTTTTGTATCACGAGCAATGCTGGGCGCTGCGGAAGGCGAAGGTCAAGCCTCACGCGATGGCGCACATCACCGGCGGCGGCCTCGTCGAGAATCTCGGCCGCATCTTCACGCGGCGCGGCTTCGGCTGCCACCTGCGCGTTCCGTTCTGGCAAAACGACGTGGCGCAGAAAATCCTCCGCCACGCTGATGCGGCGGACGCGTGGGACACCTTCAACATGGGCATCGGCTGGGTGGCCATTGTCGATGCGAAGGATGCAAAGAAAGCGCTCAAGATCGGCACTGGAGCGGTGGCTCTGGGTGAGATGGACAAGAGTGGGAAGGTGACTTGCGAGATCGCGTGAACGCCCGGCACTTTTCCCGTGCAAAACAAAAGCCGCCCGCTAGCATCGGCCCGCGCACCGCCTGAATCACCACTTCAACCACGAACATCATGAGCAACACCCTTCCCAAACTGCACAACGCCATGTGGCCCGGACTCGTCGGC
>JANPIW010000797.1:0-4626 GCA_031425215.1 Verrucomicrobiaceae bacterium | reverse complement strand
AAGCGGTGTCTCCGATGCAAGGGCCTTGCCCTTGCATCTCCGCCGCCGCACTCCAAAGCGCCGCATCACCAATTCACTACCGACCCGTCGCGTCCGAAGGATCGCAGCACCTTCTCTTGCTGGAACGGATGCTTGCGCACCTCTGCCTCGTTGATCTCGATGCCGAGGCCGGGGCGCGTGTTGGGGCGCACGACGCGGCCTTTGGCATCGACGGTGAAGCCCTCGCTCACCACGTCCTGCCGCCACGGCACGTCGCTATGGACGGTCTCGCAGATGATGTAGCTCGGCGTGGCAAAACCAAACTCGAGTGAAGCAGCGGTGCTCACAGGGCCTTGCGGATTGTGCGGCGCGAGCGCGACGCGATACGCTTCAGCCATCGCAGCGATGCGGCGTGCTTCACTCAAGCCGCCGCAGTGAGTAATGTCGGGCTGCAACACGGAACAGGCGCGTTTTTCGAGCAATTCGCGGAAGGCGTGTTGCGACACGAGACGCTCGCCAGTCGCGATGGGTGTCTTCACCGCGCGTTGAATCGCAGCGATGTCGTCCATTGATTCAGGCCAGCATGGTTCTTCAAAGAAATAGAGATCGAATTGCTCCAACGCCTTTGCGAAAAGCATGCCCATGCGCGGCGACGGGCGCGCGTGGCAGTCCACCATGATGTCGATGTCGGGGCCGACGGCATCGCGCATTGCGGCAACGCATCGCTCGGCGTAACGGACCGGCGCGTTGCCTTCGAGCGGCATAGTCGATGGTACGGCCATGGATTTGAAGGCGGTGAATCCTTCCTCGACGGCCTGCTTCGCGAGTTCGCCAAAGCGTTTCGCATCGCTCACGTCAGTCTGATAAAAATCCTCCATCTTCCCGCCGCCGAGATGGCAGTAGAGCCGCACATGATCGCGCACGGGGCCGCCCCAGAGCTGATGCACAGGCACGCCGTGGATTTTGCCGAGGATGTCCCACAGCGCGATGTCGATGCCGCTCATGGCCGTGCCGCGCACGATGCCGTTCGCGTGCCAGAAGTGCTGCCGGTACATCACCTGCCACAGATGCTCAATGCGGCGCGGGTCCTCGCCGATGAGCAGCGGCGAAATGTCCTCGATCATGCCGGTGATGGCGCGCGTGTGCCATTCGAGCGTGGCCTCGCCCCAGCCCCACAGCCCCGGCTGATCCGTGAGCACTTTGACGAAGACCCAGTTGCGCATGCGCGCATGGCAGACGTGCGTTTCGATGGCGGTGATTTTCATGGGTTGTCGGTGGCGGATGTATTGCCGCGCATCAGCCCCTGGTCAAAGACGGTGTCCTCGGGCGAGGCGAGGTTGATGCCGCCACTCGTCTGGCCTACTGATTGGATCATGAATCAATTCGAGATCATCGAGTTCTACCTCGAGCTTGTCCGTCGGGCGCAGGAGCGAGGAATCCGTTGCGCCATCACCAGCGGCATGGCTTGCGTGGCTTTCGAGGTGGCTGAGTCAACGAAGGACTGTGATCTGCTGTGTGATCCTGAGATGGCGGACAAGTTCATTGCCTTGCTCGCCGAGAGTCCGCTCGGTGATGCGCGCTGCCAGTATCGGGGCAACATCAGCCCGCCGCTGGATGCCCGCTGGCACAAGGGCGGCTGGACGAGCCACTTTGAATGGCCGGGAACGGATGGTTATCTCGATGTCTTCGGCATCGCGCCGCGTGCGCGGTCGTCGTGGCTGGATGAGATGATGCCGCCGTATGTGCATCCACATGTCGTTGCGGACATGAAGCGCACGGGGCGCGACAAGGACTGGCCGTTCCTCACTGCATTGGGCGTCAAGCTCGTCGAAGGCGGCGATACACGCGGCTGGCTGCACATTTACGACGAAGACCGCATGGCAGAGTTGCTGGTCAAAAATCCCAGTATCCCAGCGACGATCATCGAATCACGCCCCTTGCTGCAAATGCTGCTGAATCGCAATCCTGGTCTGGCGGCTGCACTGCGATTGGAGCGGACGTTCTGGATGGAACTCTCCAAACTGCGTGTGCGTGAGTATGAGCACCTGCTGCGCCCGTATCTCGTCGCCGTGCGGAAAGCGTCTGCTGGCAAGACATTGAGTTTGCTGGAAGATCATCAATTGCGTGTTGCCTGTGCCGAGGTTCATCTGCCGCCACACCCGCTCAATCCGGAGGTATTGAATACACTGATTGAATCAGCAAAAGCCGCCGCGCTCTTCGGCATGAACCCTGAGCTGGCCTCGTGGCTGCCGAATGTGATTCCAAACTTCACTTTGCTCATTCCTGAGTTAAAATCGAAACCATGAACACCGAAGTCACCGCCGAAGAAAAGTCCTCGATCTTCGAAGACCACCTCCGCCGCGCGTTCGGCGAC
Source organism: Verrucomicrobiaceae bacterium (assembly GCA_031425215.1). Taxonomy (GTDB): domain Bacteria; phylum Verrucomicrobiota; class Verrucomicrobiia; order Verrucomicrobiales; family Verrucomicrobiaceae; genus JANPIW01. The sequence goes on along the minus strand of JANPIW010000797.1, from coordinate 2,273 downwards.
GAGATCGCGCGCGTTAGCAAGCTGCCGCTGATGGAGCGCTACCGCTACGTCGCGTGGATGATCGACAACGGCCGCAAGCACGGCGTGAAGCACACCCGCGAGCCGCGCGGGGTGACGGAATAGACTCGACCGGCAATCCAAGCCACGGCTTCTCCACGAGCAGCTTTCAGAAGCACTTCGGCATCGCGAAGCTGGGATCCTCGCCGATGAGCAACGAGCTTTGCGAAGCTGGCGCGGCAGGCCAGCCCATTTTTTCACTGAAATTTGCCGCCACCGTAACGCACAGCCCGCCCGCGTGTCACGCATGTTTGAACAACACCATTCCACCATGAGCATCCGCATTCTGACTTCTCTTTTATTTCTCGCCGTCGTCACCTGCGCCCGTGCGACGCCGAATGTCGTTCTCATCGTAGTGGATGATCTCGGCTGGCATGATCTCGCGTGCATGGGCGCGCCGGATTTGCTGACGCCGCGCATTGATTCTCTGGCGGCGGATGGCGTGAAATTCACCAACGCCTATGTTACCTCGCCAGTGTGCAGCCCCTCGCGCGCGGGCATTCTGACGGGGCGGTATCAGCAGCGCTTCGGGCATGAGACAAATCCCGGCGTCACACTGGAGCTCAGCGACGCTTTCGGACTGCCGGTGACGGAGGCCACGCTCGCCAACCGGCTCAAACCGCTCGGTTACGCGACGGGTTGGGTGGGCAAATCTCATCTCGGCTGGCAGCCTCCGTATCGACCGAACCAGCGCGGCTTCGATTACTTCTTTGGTTTCCTCGAAAGCCATCACGACTACCTGAACGCCAGCGCGAGTCCGAAATGGGATCACGATCCGATCCGCGAGTACGACTCGCCTGTCACGCTGTCGCCCTCGACTTATCTGAGCAATGCATTCGCGAGCAAGGCGGTGGAGTTCATTGAGGCGCACAAGGGCGGGCCGTTCTTCCTTTATGTGCCGTTCAACGGCATTCACTTCGATCTGCAATCGACGCCGAACCTCCAGAGCCGCGCGGCATCGCTGCCCATCGATGATGTGAACGAGCCGCTGCGCCGCAAGATGGCGGAGGTGCTGCTCGGCGTGGATGACGCGGTGGGCGCGATCCTGGCAAAGCTCGCGCTCGAAGGCATCGCCGGAAACACAATCGTCATCCTCACCAGCGACAACGGCGGCGACACAAGTCCGAAGAACGCCGCGCACAACGCGCCTCTGCGCGGCGGCAAGACGCAGGTGTACGAGGGCGGCATCCGCGTGCCGCTGCTCATGCGCTGGCCGGGCCACATCACGGCGGGCAGCGTCTATCACCAGCCCGTGAGCACGCTCGACATCGTGCCAACCTGCCTCGCCGCGACTGGCACGCCGATCCCCAAAGCGTGGCAGCTCGATGGCGTGGATTTGATGCCTCATCTCAGCGGGCAGAATCCAAACCCGCCGCACCCGATGCTTTTTTGGCGCGTCGAGACGGACGGCCAGCCGCAGAGTGATGAAGTCTTCGACGGCCTGCGCGCCGTGCGCTGGGGGAACTGGAAGCTCGTGAAACCAGGCGCGGCTGCGACGTGGGAGCTTTACGACTTTGGCACGGTCAATGGACTGATGGAGCAGGAAAACCTGGCGAACACGCGCGCCGACATCGTCGGATTTCTCGTCGGCAAATTCGACGAGTGGGCCGCGCAGATGGCGCGACCGCGCTGGGCGGTGGATGATCTCGATTATCCCACGCCGGAGCATGTGCTGGAGGACATCGCGGTCACGGGTGTGACATTGCCGGATGACTGGAGCAATCCGCACCCGGTGCCCGGCACGAGCGACACCGTCGTCATCTCCGGCTCGCAAATCGCGCGGCAGAGCGGCGCCACGATCACGCCGATCACGGGCGACACCGGAGTGAAGTCCGATCCGTGGGCCATCGTCGCGCCGGAGTTTGGAGGCGAGCTTTGTTACGCGGCGGTCGTCGATCACACAGCGGTCGGCATTTACCGCGAGATCTCCGGCGCGTTCACGCGCGTGGCCACGCTCACGCTGCCGGCGGGAGCGCCGCCGCGTTTTCTTTACTCGATGCGGCCGCTAGAGGGGCTGCGCGGTTTCAATGGCGTGAGCTGGTTCACCTGCTCGGCGTTTTCCAACGACGATCCGCTCACTCCCGGCATCACCGAGGTGTGGCTGCTCGGCCTCGGACCCGATGTGAATCATCGCGTCGCGCGGCAGCTCGACGAGTCCGGCGGCACGGATCATTTCCTGCCACGCGCGGTCATCAGCGGCGGCGAAGTGCTCTGCT
>JANPIW010000796.1:0-25681 GCA_031425215.1 Verrucomicrobiaceae bacterium | reverse complement strand
GGCCAAACAAAATTCCAATGTGCCTGTCCTGGGGGAGAGTTCTTTGCCAGGAGGATGCTGGGGGGACTCAGTGGGCCGACGGATCGTCGGCGTTCCATGCTGGCAGCCGACGAATCGTCCGCGTTCCATGTTGCCGCGGCGCGGCTTTGCTGGCGGTGCTTTGGATCATTGCCATGCTTTCGATGCTAGTGGCGACGACGATGCTGCTGGTGATGGAGGACGTGGACACCATTGGCACACGGCGGCAGATGTTTCGGGCGCGGATGCTGGCGGAGATGGGGCTGGCGTATGCGTCGCACCCGGACGTAAAACCGGATGATCCGCTGCTGCATCAAACCATTGGCGATGGCGAGCAGATCGACGTGGAGATGATCGGCGAAGACGGGCGTTTCAATCCCAACGTGCTCATCCAGCGCCAGGATCGCGAGGCGCTGCGCCGCATCTGCCGCGCTTGGGGCATGAACCTGATGCAGGCCGATTCGCTCATCGACGCCATGATCGACTGGGTGGACCAGGATATTTTTGTGCTGCCGCGCGGCGCGGAGTGGAAGCAGTACGGCATCCCCGGTCTGCCGTTCAACCGACCCTTTCGCTCCATCGATGAGATGTCCCTTGTGCGCGGCATGACAGAGGTGGATCAAGTGTTCCCGCAGTGGCGCGACTGGTTTTCCATCCACGCCAGCGGCGCGCTCGATCTCAATTCCGCCTCGCCCGAGATCATCTCCGCCTTCACCGGGGCCGACATCCTCATCGCGCAGCAGATGGAAAAGCGCCGCCTCGGTCTCGACGGCATCCGCAACACGCAGGACGACGCGCTCCTCCCCGATGTACAGACCGGCCTGCGCCTGCTCGGCGTGCAAGGCAACGCCGAAGGCTTGTCGAGCATCCTCTCCGTTCAAAGCACCGCCCGCCGCATCGTCAGCCACGGCACCACCGGCGTCTTCACCAAATCCATCATCGCCATCGTCCAAGGTGGCGCGACCGGAGGAGCCTCGGCGATCTTGGAACTGAGCGAGTGAGGTGAGGGTGGAAGCTCGGCCCCGTAAACACGCCGGTCCGGCATGAATTCGCTACTCCAAGCCCGCCGTGGAAGTCGTTCCTGCAGCGTTGAAGATCTCACATGGCGCATGGATGCCTTTTCCATGCCGCGTGGACGATCTCACATGGCGCATGGGAGCTTTTCCCCGCCGCATGGACGATCTCAAATGGCGCGTGGGAGCATTTCCATGCCGCATAGACGATCTCACATGGCGCATGGAGGCCTTTCCATGCCGCATGGAACACCCCCCACGCCGCTTGGAACCTCTTCCATGCCGCATGGAAGACCTCCCACGCACAGTGGAGTACCTTCCATGCCAAGGATTCCCCTGGTTTTGGCCTTGGACACCCTACTTTTCGGCATCTGGCGGTCAAAACTGCCCTTTTCTGCGATTCAACGGCAGCCCATTGAATCTGCCGCCTGCGGACGCGGACGGCCGGGTTTGTGTTCTCCACGGGGTTTTCGGCATTTGTTAACGCGCCGTTATCAATTCATTTTCCCGCGTTATCAACGGCAGCGGCCTCCGATGGCGATGCTTGGGACTCCACAGGCACAAAAAAAGAGTGATTTGCACCACTCCTTTCCTGAATTGAAATTGGCTGAGACCGACTAGCTCCTTCGACGGCGGGCAAAGACGCCAACCAAACCGATGCCTAGCAGCATTAAGCGCGAAGGCTCGGGGACAGCTCCAAACTGCAAATTAGCGGGTTTGTTGGGATCGTTACCAACAAACGCCGAAGCGAACGAAGTTGTGTTTCCATCTGCCGGAAGCAAGAAACTTGCATCCCCCATCATGCCGTAGAAGGTGCCATTAGAAGGCGCGGATTCGAACCAGATGATCCTGAAGGCATCGCTAGCGGTGACATTTCCCGCAGGACTTGTTGGGAATGAGGGGCCGAGAATATTTGAGAGTTGTGTGATGGCACCAGCAGTCACAGCAGCATCGGCACCCGTAGCAGAGGCTAAGTTAGTGGAGAGACCGGTTGTTACATAATAATCGTCATCAGTAACACTTCCAATCGATAGAAATCCGTTCGCCTCTTGGCTGAAAACATCATACCCACCCGCACCGAACCCATCCCCAGCCGAGTCGATAACAATGCCCCAGCGCATACCGTTGGTGGGTGTACCGCCATTGTTGGCGAAACCAGTTGCACGAGCAACACCTGTCTGACCGAACTGAAGTGTAACTGTGGCTGTAGATATTTGTACCGAACCAAGGATGACTGCGGCACCAAGCAAAAATTTGAAATTCATAAATCAGGAGGGGGTGAGGTCAGAGTTGAATTGGAATTGATTGGGAGAATTTTACTGCAAGTAGCTTGGCGCTCTTTGCCAGACAACGGAAGTCGGTGAGATTGTGCGAAACTTCCGAAACAGATAGCCGAAGCCAGGTTGTAGCGTATCCGCAGCGGTCAGCGGGTCACCGGTTTCGTCGTTGACCCATTGAGTGCCATCATAAGCATATGTGATTGACGCGGCCTTATTCTTGCCTGTAGCAGCATTGTTGAAACCAAAAATGATATCCCCAGCAACAGCAGGAATGCCGAGGGATATGATGGGCTCCGGAATCGGACTCATAAATCCAAAGCGTTGATCCTGATCGATACTCGAACCTAAGGTTGAAATCCGAATGCGGCTGGCGCTCATGGGCACAGATCCAACAAACGAGAGAGACAGTAGTGTGCCGCCGTTATTGCGGAGTACAAACGCATAACCGAACTGGAGCGGCGAATGAGTGACATCATCGCTTGTATCTCCATCCTCCCAGCTAGAGCCCGTGGCACCATAAACCTTTGTTGCCGCTTTGTTGACACCTGCCCCTACGCCCTCAAATCCCAAAAATTCAGTAGCGGCCGGAAGTGTGGTTCCTAGAAGCGAACCGGGAGTCCAAAAGGGCATAATGTCAATATGATCGCCATTTCCTGTGCCATTCGCAACCTCCGTCGTGATGCCTGTAAAGTCATCAGCGGCATCGAGTTGGATGGTCACAGTATTACCACCATTGGCCGTGACTTTGCCGATCATCCCCTCCTTGGCTCCAGATGCCAACTGAACAGCATAAGTGTTGAGTTGATCAGTTCCCGCATCAAGGGGACCATTAAAAACAAATTGATTCGCACCCCATGCCGGCGAAGTGCCAGCGACTGTTATGGTCACCGGACTTGTGGTTTGATTGATCGACTGAATCACCCCCTTAAAAGCAGCCGTACGATTCATTGGCACAGCCAAAACCGCGTCCGAGTTTGCCGGGACTGTCACATTCACAAACCCAACCGGGTCGCTGGTGGCGGTGGTCTGGGCAAAGCTGGTGCCTGCCAGGAGACTGGCGGCGAAGATGGTGGAGAAGAGGCGGCTGGTTTTCATAAAGTAGAGATGTTGATTTACCGGTATATACCCCGTGGCACCTGTTTTGTTACAGGATTGGGCGAAAAATGTCGAGCTTATTTTTTAGTTTTCAAGGCGGAAGGCTGGGAGGGAATGACGAATTCAGAATGACGAATGACGAAAATTGTGGCCGGACACGAGGGGGAGGCGGCGTTTTGATGGCTGGGCGGCGGATGGGTTCAATTTTTTCCGCAAACCGGTGCAAACGCGGGGTCCGCGATACGGGCGAAGCCAAAGCGTGAAAATGGTTGGTTGCGGGGATTGAGAAGCAGCGGATGCACTCAAGCCTTGCGCCGGAGTGCTTCGGCTGTTCTTTGATGCCCGTGCGATGATCCTGAGCCTGACTGACAAATGATGGCGCATTGAGGACAACGCGCCCCACCCTTTGCCTGCCTCTCCACGCCGATCCAGCCATGAACCTGCCTGAACGACGAAGCGACTCTGCTGATGCTGAAACCGTGAAGCCGGGCATCAGGCCGCGACCCATGCAGACGCGGGAGCTGGAGAGAGCCGCGCACACGAAGCCGCTGCTTTTCTCGTGTCCGTCGTGCCGGGAGATGATGACTGCGATGGCTGGAGCCGGGGGTGTTGATTGCCCCGTCTGCGGAGCGCAGGTGATGCCGCCGAGAGTGGTGGCGCCTGCGAAGGTGGTGAAGGGGCAGATGGCGCCGCTGAAGAAATCGGGTGTGGTTGGGTGAGGGGGCGGAGCGCCGTTGAAGGCCGCTGCGTGGCGCTGAACAATGGCTGAACAATGGCTGAACTGTTGCTGAACGATGGTTGAGCAGTTGTTGAGGGCTTGAGCAGTGTCTTGAGAAGAGTTTCCACGAGCATGCTCCCATGCTGAAAAACCATTGTTCAACCATCGTTCAGCACCGCGCAGCGGCCTTCATCGATTGTTCAAAGGCGCGTAGCGCCCTTTCCTCGGGCCGGTCATCCATTTCCAGGCGCTCTCGATGTGGCTGCGGGGGTCTTTGTGCTGGGCTTCCCAGCCGAGGACGGCTTTGGCTTTGGCGGGATTGCAGATTAACTCAGGCGGATCACCGGCGCGGCGGGGGCCGTAGGTGACGGGGATTTTTTTTCCGGTGACGGCTTCGGCGACCGAGATGATCTCATTGACGGTGAAGCCGCGACCGGTGCCGAGGTTTACAGCGGTCGTCTCGCCGCCGCGGCGCAGGTAGTCGAGCGCGAGGGCGTGCGCTCTGGCGAGGTCGGCGACGTGGATGTAATCGCGGATGCAGGTGCCATCGGGAGTGGGGTAATCCGTGCCGAAGACGGTGATAACGTCGATCTCGCCCGTGGCTGCCATGAGGATGCGGGGGATGAGATGCGTCTCGGGATCGTGATCCTCGCCGATCTCGCCTGCTGGATCGCAGCCGCTGGCGTTGAAATAGCGGAGGAAAACGCAGCGCAGTCCGAAGGCGGCACCGCAGTCTTTGAGGACGCGCTCGAGCATCTGCTTGCTGGCGCCGTAGGGGTTCACGGGGTCTTGGGGATGGGTCTCGTCCATGGGGACGCGGACGGGATTGCCGTATGTGGCGCAGGTGGAAGAAAAGATGAACTGCCTGCATTCATGACGCTGCATGGCGGCGAGGACGGTCAAGGGGGCGGCCAGGTTGTTGCGGTAGTATTTAAGGGGATCGGTCACGGACTCGCCCACATAAGCGAAGGCTGCGAAGTGGAGGACGGCCTCGGGCTTGTGCTGAGTGAAAATGTTTTCGACGAGGACGGCATCACTCATGTCGCCCTCGACGAAGGTGACGCGATCCAGCGGCAAAGCGTCACGGTGACCGAAGACGAGATTGTCGAGGACGACGATGCGCTCGTTTGTTTCGAGGAGATGTTTGACGGTGTGCGAGCCGATGTAGCCTGCGCCGCCTGTGATGAGGAGAGTGCCTTGGGAGGATGACATCGCGGAATCTCCGGCAGCATCAGAGGAATTCAAATGAGGACTTGTGCCGATCCGCTTCCGCCTCGTTTGCGGCCCATCTCATTTGTTGCAATCGCGGCCAAGTCACGGCAAACTCGCAGGCATGTCACCATTTCTGGAAACACCAGCGGCCAAGCCCAAGGAGGAAGTCATCCGCCTGGACGTGTCCCATCTGGTCACCGAGGACGACACACCAGTGGATAATCCCTTCTGCGAAAAACAGATGCGTCTGCTCACGCATCCACTGTATGCGTCGTGGAAACCCGGGAAGCCCTTCGTGGTGATGTCGAATGTGGGCCTCTACTTCGCGCTCAACAGCCCGCCGCTTGTCCCCGACACACTCGTGAGTATTGATGTCGAGCCGCCCGCTGATTTGAAACCGAAAGAGCACCGTGCCTACTTCACCTGGCTTTACGGCAAGGCACCTGACATCGTCATCGAAATCGTGTCGAATCGCGAAGGAGGGGAACTGGACCGCAAAAAACGGGGCTACGCGTTTCATGGTGTGCCTTATTACGTCGTGTTCGATCCCGAGCTGATGATCCAGAAAAAAATGCTGCGCTGTTTCAAGCTGCGGAGAGCGGGCACCAAGACCACCTACGCGGAGATGAGCGCCCAGGTATTCCCCGGTACCGGCCTGGGTCTTGTGGAATGGGACGGGGAGTTTGAAAACCAAAACGACCACTGGATCCGCTGGGTGGACGATGCTGGTGTGCTGGTCCCGACGGGCGAAGAGCAAGCCATTGAGTCCAATCTCAAAGCAGAGAGCGCGTCTCGCAGGGCGGAGAACGAAACCCGCAGGGCGGAGAACGAAACCCGGAGGGCGGACGAGGAAGCACGGCGGTCGCGGCTCCTTGCCATGAAATTGCAAGCGCTCGGCATTGATCCCGCGACCGTAATTGAGGAGTGAAACGCCTGACTCGTGAAAGTCGTGGCTGATGCAACACCAGGCACGACTTTACACAGCGGGTCAACCCAACCCAACCACGCGCTTGCGCGCCTTCATGCGCCAGCTACCCTCGCGACCAATTATGGACACAGTCAGACTCGGCATCGTCGGCCTCGGCAACATGGGCAAGGCCCACCTTCACAACATCCGCTCAGGCAAAGTGCCCGGGCTGCGCGTCACCGCCCTATGTGAAAGCCACGGCCCCATTCCGCCGCTCCAGGATGGCGAAACTGCCTTCACCGATGTGAGCGCGATGATCCACAGCGGCAAGATCGACGCCATCCTCATCTGCACGCCGCATTTTTCACACACCACCATCGGAATCGAGGCGCTGAAGGCCGGGCTGAATGTCCTCGTCGAGAAACCCATCTCCGTTCACAAGGCGGACTGCGAGCGCCTGATCGCGGCGCACACGGACAAGAAAAAAATCTTCGCCGCCATGTTCAACATGCGCACGAACGCCACCTTCAAGAAAGTGAAGGATCTCATCGACAGCGGCGAGATCGGCGCGGTGCGGCGCGTGCATTGGGAGGTAACGAACTGGTTCCGGACGAACTACTATTACGCCACCGGCGGCTGGCGCGGGACGTGGAAGGGCGAGGGCGGTGGTGTGCTCATGAACCAGTGCCCGCACAATCTCGATCTCTTCCAGTGGATGTTTGGCATGCCGCAGCGTGTGCGCGGCTTCTGCCAGTTCGGCCGCTTTCACGAAATCGAGGTCGAGGACGACGTGACCGCCATCATGCAATACGACAACGGCACGACGGCCACCTTTGTCACGAGCACAGGCGAAGCACCGGGCCGCAACGTGCTGGAGATCTCCGCCGAGCAAGGCCGCGTCACCGTGAAGGACGGCACGTCGATCCACTTCCAACGCAACCGCGTGCCGATGAGCAAATTCTGCATGGAGTCCGACGCCGCCTTTGCCATGCCCGAGAGCTGGCACATCGACATCCCCGTCGGCGAGAGCGGCGGGCAGCATGTCGAGATTTTGCAGAACTTCACCAACGCCATTTTGAAAGGCGAGAAACTCCTCAGCCCTGCCGAGGAAGGCATCCGCAGTGTCGAGCTGGCGAACGCGATCCTGCTCTCGACATGGCAGGACAAAACCATCGAGCTGCCCATGAGCAGCGCCGACTACGAGCGCATTCTCATCGAGAAAGGCGAGAAGAGCACCTTCCAGAAAACCAAGGTCGTGGCGAAGGCGACTGCGGATGATTTTGCGAAGAGCTTCAGGTAGAAGCGCATCTATTCCAAAGGCGAGCGCATTCCCCTGCCCTCTTGCGATGGTGCATCACTGCTCGTCGATGACTCGGGGGTGTGATTGAATCACTTCGCTGGCGCGGGCGTCGCCGGCGATGTCGCGGCGGCTGGCGCAGATGGAGAAGGAGGTGTCACTGGCTTTGGCTCGGCAGGTGCTGCGGGCGCTGGAGTCTGGCTCGCGGGGGCCGGGGCGGAGTTGAGCTTGATGGGCGGCGGGGGTGTGGTCGCTGCCGGGGCCGCTGGGGTGGTGTCCGCTGCTTTGGCATCGGCAGGCTTGGCATCGGACTTCGCTGCAGGCTGGGTCACTTTCACGGTGGCGCCGGGCTGCTTTTGCACGGTCACGGTTTTGCCATCAGCGGTGGTGGTCGTGGTGCCTTGCGGTGTGATCTCGACGGGAATGGTGGCGGACTGACCAGCACCGGGGAGCGGGATGGCGGGCATTCCGGGCGTGGGCAGCGTGGGGGCGGCCGGCGGCGCGGTCACGGGTGGCTTGCCTTTGCCCAGCTCGATGTCGCGGTGTTTACCCTGCTGCACCCTCGTGGTGAGGACGGCGAGGGTGACGGTGAGGACGAACAAGGCGATGGCGAGATAGACTGTGAACTTTTGCAGCACGTTCGTGGTCTGCGCGCCCCACATCTGGCTGGCCATGTCGCCTCCGAAGGCCGCGCCGAGACCTTCCTGACGCGGGCGCTGCATGAGGACGATGAGCACGAGGAAAAGGCAGACGATGACCTCGATGACGGTGAGAATGTTGAGCAGGACTTGCATAAAGGGCGGCGAATATGGGGGACTTTGCCCGGTTGGCAAGGATTTTGGCCGACAGGATTTTGGCCGAAGCGCTCACCGCGAAGTTCTCGGTGCTCAGTCCAGAGCAGGAAAAATCAAGCATCCCGACCCTACCTCGGCGGCGGCTCGGTGCTGGCGCCGCCGCCGATGATCTCGTCCTCGTTGAGGTCGAAATCCGAAAGCTGCACCTCGCCGCCCTTCACTTTCTTTTTCGACATGGCGACGGAGATCCATCGGAACTCCTCGCTGTTGTCCAGCAGCACCTTGGCCACCATCGTGAGCGGCACGGCGAGGAACATGCCCACCGGCCCCCACATCCAGCCCCAGAAGATGACGGACAAAATGATCACGAGCGGCGAGATGCCGAAGCGGCGTCCGAGCAGCGCGGGCTGCACGAAATTGTCGAGGAAGAAATTGATGCCGCCGTAGCCGACGGCCACGATGATGGAATAGCTGATGCCGCCCGTGACGAGCGCCTCGATCACGGCGGGGATGCACGCGACGGTGGAGCCGACGGCGGGGATGAAGTTGAAGACAAACGCGAGTATGCCCCAGAGCAGCGGATACTCGAGGCCGAGCGCCCAGCACATGCCGCCTGCGAGGATGCCGGTGAGCGCGCTGATCGCGGTTTTGATGCCGAGATACTTCTGCACGTCGGAGGCGGAATGCAGCAGGTGGCTCAGATCGGGGCCACCCGCTATGGACACGGCGGAGACTCGGCTCTGCGTGCCCCGCGCCTCCATGAGGATGAAGATTTGCAGGATGATGACCATCACCACACCGGCGAAGATGGCGGCGATGGTGCCGAAGGTGTTGCCGAGCGCGGAGCCGATGTTGGCCATCACGTCCTGGTTGCTGATGTAATCGGTCACCGTATTCCAGTCGAAAAGATTCTCCGCCTCGGTCTTCGCACCCTGCACGCCCTTGGATTCGAGCCACGTGCCGGCCTCGTTCACATAGGCGCGGAGCTTGTCCACATACACGGTGCGGAAGTCATGTTGAAAACGCACGATGAGGCTGATGGCGGCGTTCAGCAGGGCCGCGAGCACGCCAATGTTCAGCGCCACGGTGAAGCCCATCGCGAGATTGTGCGGCACGCGTCTTCGCGTGAGCCATTTCATGATCGGATAGCTCAGCACGGCGAGAAAAAACGCGCACGCGATGGGAACGAGAATCCCGGCCGCCGCGCGCATCCCGGCGAGTACGATGATGAGGCACGCGAGCGCGAGCAACATCCTGAAACCCTTCTGGCCCCAGTCCTGTTTTGCGCTGTCCTCCGAGTAATCGTTCATGCGGCGGAAAGTTCCGCGATAAGCGAGACGAGCACAAATGGATTTCCACCGCGCTGTTCACGCCACAGGCAATCCGCTTGCACGCAGCAGAGTTTCATGCACCGCAATGTCGTGCGCGGCATTCCAGGCGAGAGTCTTCTCTCCCCGGATGACTTTGGCGAGGTCGATGAACTCGCTCACATACCTCCCGTCGGGCAGCGGCAGTGTGATCCTTTGCTCGCCCTTTTTGTACTCGCCGCGCGCCTCGCTCAGCCGCAGCGTGGCTTTGCCGGATTCGAGCGGCACGATCTCCATCGCACCTTTGGTGCCGGAGACAAAGAACCGCCGGTGCGCGCCGCCGTTCGGATCGGTGTGATCGCAGCGGATCGTGGCGGTGGCGCGCTCATACTCAAAGACGGCGAGCTGGTTGTCCCACGTGCCATCAGCCAGCGATGGCGTGCTGATCGCATGAACGGCCTTGGGTTTGCCCAACAGCGTGACCGCCGCGTCGATGATGTGGCAGGCCAGCTCAAACATCCCGCCGCCGGGAAGAGCCGCGAGTTTCGCACGCGTGCCGGGGTCAGCGAGCTTGCCCATGCTGGCATCGATCTGGTGGATCTCGCCCAGCCAGCCTTCGCGCGCGGCGCGGAAAAGCAGCTTGAACGCAGGATTGTAGCGCAGCATGTAACCCATCTGGATCACGAGCTTTCTCTCCTCCGCCTCGGCGCTAAAGGCGCGAAACTCCGCGTGCTCCAGCGCGCCTGGTTTGTCGAGGTGCATGTGCTTGCCCGCACGGATGCATTTGCGCACGGCAGCCGGCGCATCCTCGATGCGTGTTTCAATTGCCACGGCGCGCAGGTCCGGCGTGGCGAGCAGCTCGTCCTCCGACATCCAGCGCAGGTCTTCATAAGCGGCGCCCTTTTGCGCGGGCATCCTCAAAACCGCGACATCCTCCGCGATGCCGACGACATCATAAAGATCAGCCAGCTTGCGCATATCGCCCATCTTGCCTGCCGCATGAGCGTGCGCCGTGCCGATCTGCCCGATGCGGATGCGCGGCGGAGCATCTGCGGAGAAGACATGTGCCGCGACTGCGGCGGATGATGAGACGATGAGAGAGCGGCGGTTCATGGCGCGAAGAGAAACGCATCACGACCGCAGATTCGTCATGGAAAGAGGATCATGCCTCTCGTGATGCGCCCGCAGCCACCGCGCTTGCCAACTTCTCGCAGGGCGGGTAGTATCCGCGCCGTGGGTCGGCCCCCAAGAAACTCAGGCTTTGCCTCGTCATCCTCCGCCGACCCATTCTTCGCCTCCAGGCATGAGCGCCTCTGACAACATCATTCGCATCCCAGGCGCAGCCGGTTTTGAAACCTGGCGCGCTGGCAGCAAAGGTGTGCCCACGCTGGAACCCGATGCTCGCGGCAAGAAGCCGGACTGGATCGCGCTGCCGACGAAATCCCTCGTCTCGCTCCCGATGCGTTTTCACGGCGTGGATGCCAGCAGGCGCGAGGCCTCGACGCAGCTCGAACTCGAAGCCGCAGGCATGGGCGCGGAAAGCGCGCAGCCGCATTTGTTTGAAACGCGCGTTCACGACGATGAGGCGCGTGACCAGCACGCGTGGACGTGCGTGCAGGCCGCGCCGCTGTCAAAGGACGCGCTGGAAGGCGGCATCGACGCGCAGTTCGCGCCCTCGGTTTGTTTTCATCCGCTCGAAGGCGGTCACGCCGCGATCTGGCGCGAGGCTGGCGCGCTCACGCTCGCGATCCCCGACAGCGAGGGCAATCCCCTGCACTGCCAGGCACTCACCAGCCAGGAAACTGACGCGGACGCTGCAGCGGAGATTCGCTGCATCCTCGCTGCGGCGGAGCTGGCGGGCGCGGCACCTGACATCAGCGGGATCACGCTGCGCATGACAGACGAGGATGCCGCGAGCACTTCATCCGTTCGGCAAGATTTCACCGACGCGCTGGATGTGCCGGTTTCCATTTCCAAACTCGGCCTGCCCATCGCGCCGAAATCATCGTGGCGTCTCGTGCCTCCGACGGTTGTGCAAAGCCGCGTCGCGCGCCGGCGACGCCGCACCGCGACGCTCATCTCGATGTGCGCGCTGCTCGTGATCGCGGCGGGATTAGGCGCGTTCGCGGCGGGACTTTGGAAACGGCAGCAGTCCATCAAGGACGAGTCTGCGCGTCTTGCCTTGCTGGAGCCGAAGCTCGACTCGATCCGCTCGGCCAAAGACCGCTGGGATCATCTCGGCCTCGCGTTGTCGCCCGCGCAATACCCCGTGGAGCTGTTCCATCAGCTTGTCGAACTGCTGCCGCCGGAGGGCATCAGGCTCACGCTCTTTGAAATGAGCGAGGACAAGCTCACCATCGCCGGCGAGGCATCGAGCGTGAATCACGCGATCTCTTTGCGCGAGGATCTCGTCGCATCGCCCGCGTTCAAGGCATGGGGTTTCGCGGAAGGCTTCCCATCACCGAGCGTGCTGCCCGACGGACGCGCGCAATTTCAAGCGGAGGGCAAGCGTCCGACGCTGGCACTAGGACAATGAACAAGCGCGAAAAATTTTTAGCTTTGGGTCTCAGCATCGTGCTCGTCGCGGGCCTCGTCTGGCTCGGCGTGATGCGGCTCAATGTGTGGAAAAAGAATCTCGACTCGCAGGCGCTCGATGTGGAGCGCACGAAGGTGGAGGCGGAGGAGCTTCTGTCCCAGGAACAGCTCTGGGAGGCGCGCTCCGGCTGGCTGGATAAATCACAGAAGCCTTTTGGCGCCCGCAAGGACTCGGAGCTGGCTCTCATCAAATTCATCGAGGAGTCCGCCAAATCACACAACGTGACCATCAAGGTGCAGCCCGCTGAGCCGGTGGAGCGCACCGATCTCATCGCGCTCACCATGGTCGTCGAGGCGCACGCTGAAATGGAGAACGTGATGCGCTGGATGCACGATCTGCAGCAGCCGGCCACCTTCCTGGCCATCCCCGCCCTGCGGATGCTGCCTGATGCGGAGGACACCGCCAAGGTCTCCGCAAGCCTCAACATTCAAAAATGGTTTCAGAAAAACAAATCATGAAGCGCGCCGCCATCACTCTCTGCATTTTGGCGCTCTCATCGGTCGGCATCGCGCAGGATGCTGACGACAAGCCGCCCGCGCCGCCGCCATTGCCAGGGGCGATGCAGCCACCTCCACCGCCAGGGATGCCGCCTGGAATGGGAATGCCGCCGGGCATGGGCACGCCGCCCAGCGCGATGCCGCCGATGCCAGAGCCGACACCCGCAAAACCTGCCGAAGCTCCACCTCCTCCTGCCGAAGCCATTCCAGCCGCGTTTCCCGTCGGACGGTATGAGTCGAGCTGGAAAAAGAATCCGTTCCTGCTCAAGACCGCGCCGATCGTTCAGGTGCATGAATCCCCCTTCCTCGACTGGGCGCTCTCCAGCATCGCCGAGATTGGCGGCAAGCATCGCGTGTCGATGAAGAACAAAAAGACCGGTGAATACGAGCGCGTCTCCACGGGCGAGACGAGCAAGGGCGGCTTCACCCTCGTCACCGTGAACATGCAGACGCGGCGCAGCTCCACCTCGGTCGAGCTTCGCAAAGGAGACGAAACCGGAACAGTCACCTACGACGAGACGGCCACCGCCGCGGCGGTAGGGCGCAATCCGGCAATACCAGGCGGCCAGCCCGGAATGGCGCGCCCTGGAATGCCAAACATGCCCGTGATGCCAAACACAAACCGCTCCGGCCCGCCCACCACTTCATCGAGCAGCCGCGTGCCCATGCCCGTCGCAATGTCCGGCACCGGCGGCAACGTCATGCCCGGCGGAGCAAACAACTACCAGCCAGGAATCCAAAACAACAATTTCGCGCGCGGTGTGCCCATCGCGCCGGGCGGCGGTGGAAACTTCAACCAGCCTGCGCTTGGAAATCCCAATCTCCCCGCAGGCTCGGCGGCCAATCCCATCGCGCGAGCGACCACCAGCGGCCTGACCGGAGTGCCTGCCATCAAAACAAATGTCAGCGAATCTCCTGGCACGGCAGTGGTCATCGACCCGTCCACCGTCGTCTCCGGCACCATCGGCCAGCCCACAGCCACCACCAGCTCCGGCGGCCCGCGCAGACGCACGCTCATTCCAGCGCCGACCGTGAACCAATGAACCTCATGAAGATTTTAGATTTCAAATTTCAGGTTTCAGATTTTCTGCCTGTCGTCTTGCTTGCGATGCAATTGCCCTTCAACGCCCCGGCGGAATCATCCTCCCGGCTCCTCGCCATCATTCCCACGCCGAATTCTGCGGAGAAACAATTCCTTCTCGCGCAAAACTCAGACATTCAGCCGCGCGGGCCCGGTGGTGTGCCGATTCCGGCCCAGCCAGGCATCCCCAACATCCCCCGCCCCGTCCCCGGCAACAACCCCAACACCGCGCTGCCACCCGGATCCAATCCCACCATCCGGCCAAACATCGGCGCTGGTGCCCGCCCCGGCGTCATTCCTCCCGGAGCCGGCAGAGCCGTGCCCAACGTCCCGCCACCCGGAGCCGTCCCCGGCGCGAGGCCTGCTGGCGCGATGGCGGCGGGAGCCACCTCGACTGAGAACGCCGGCAACGAAGAGGAAGGTTACTCCCTTCAATTCCCCAACACGCCGCTGCCAGAAATCCTCCTGCTTTATGAAGAGCTGACTGGAAAAAAACTCATCCGCGACATCAACGTCGAGGGCGCCACCATCACCATCGACACCACCGGCAAGCTGCCGAAGGCCGATGCCATCGAGTACATCGAGAAGAGCCTTCTGCTCAACGGCTACGCCTTCGTCCCCTCCGGCCCGAAAATGCTCAAGGTCATCGCCTTCGACGCAAAGAAACCGACGATGGAAGGCGGTGTGCTCACATACTTTGATGCCAAGGAACTGCCCGAGACCGATGTGGTCGTGAACTACCTGCTCCCGCTCACCTACATCGATCCCGAAGAGGCGATCAAAGTCATCCAGGAACTCGTGCCCGCGCACAGCTACGGAAAGATCCAGCCCGTGCCCAACTCGCGCGCACTCATCATCACCGAGAACAGCGCCAGCGTGCGCCAGATCGTGCAATTGATGAAGCACCTCGACGTCCCGCCTTCGCTCACCACGCAAAAATCCTTCCAGCTCACACGCGAGAACGCCGAGGACGTGAAGAAGGCGCTCGATGACATCCTCGACACCGAGGGAAAAAAATCCGGCGGCAGCGGAGGTTCCAGCAGCGGTGGTGGTGCCCAGACTCCGCGCCCCACCTCCCCCGTCGCGCAGCCGACCGCGCCACCCATCCCAGGTCAGCCCGCGCAAGTCCAGCCGCGCACCGCCATCGTTTCCAACCCAGGCGGCGCGCAAGTCTCCTCCGGCGCGGTGCCGCCCAAAATCATCGCCGTGCCGCGCACGAACAAGCTCATCGTCATCGCCAAGCCAACCGACATGACCTACATCGAGGCGCTCATCGAGGAACTGGATGGCGCCGCGGAGCTGCGCAACTTTGCCACGCGCCAGCTCAAATATCTCGGTGCCGCGCAAGCGCTAGACATCCTCGAAAGCGCCATCACACGCGGCAACGACCAAGCAGGCGGCGCGTCAGGCGGCGGGGGCGGCAGCAAAGCGGCAGGCACCAGTAGTGGCACGCCGACAAACCAGACGACGAGCGGCTTGGGCAACAACAACAGCTTCGGCCGCAGCGGCAGCTCGAGTTTTGGTCAGAGCGGTTTTGGCCAGAGCGGAGGCGGCGGCTTTGGCGGCGGTGGCGGTGGAATCGGCGGTGGCGGCGGCATGAGCGGCGGCAGCACGCAGCCGTTGCGCCAGGAGGAAGGCGTGAAATCTCTCGTCGTCGGCAAGACCCTACTCATCGCAGACTCCACGATGAACCGCATCTTCGCCTCCGGCCCGCCCGAGCATCTTCGCGTCATCAATGAGATCATGGACGAGCTGGACGTGCGTCCGCAGCAGATTCTCATCTCCGTGGTCATCGGAGAGGTCACGCTTGCTGACGGCGTTGAGTTTGGTCTCGACTGGTTTTTCAAACCCACCGAGCTGCGCTACAAAGGCAATGAAGCGCTCATCGGCGGCGCGCTGCGCAACGGCGGAGCAGCCATCGTCGATCCCAACAACATCGTTGACCTCGCCGACCTCGCCGAAGTGGGCAACGGCCTTTCGCTGTATGGCGCCATCAACGAAAACGTGAATGTCGTGATGAACGCGCTCAAGAGCAACACCGCCTTCAAGGTCATCTCCCGCCCGTCCGTTTTCACACAGAACAACAAACCCGCCACCATCTCCAGCGGCTCGTCCATTCCCGTGCCCACGCAGACCTTCAGCAGCTTCAATGGCGGCGTGGATGGCAACCAGGGCCTGACCTCCAACATCAGCTACCAGGACATCGCCCTCAGCCTTGCCGTCACTCCGCTCATCAACACCGACGAGGAGCTTACTCTCTCCATCCAGCAGCAAAACAACGAGCAAAGCGGCACCACCACCATCAACGGCAACCCCTATCCGACCATCAGCAGCCAGCAGGTGCAGACCATCGTCATGTGCAAAAACAACGACACCGTCCTGCTCGGCGGCCTCATCCGCGAGAACTCGGAAAAAGAGCGCGGCGGCATCCCCGTGCTCAGCAGCATCCCGGGTTTGAAGTACCTCTTCGGCTCCAAAAAGGATCGCAAAACACGCCGCGAGCTTCTCGTCTTCATCCATCCCCGCATCGTCACCGGCGAGGGCGATCTCCCGCCCAATGTGCAGGATACCGCCGGCACCTCCGCCTTCTCAGACGAAACCAAAGCCTTCATGCGCCAGGAACAAAGCGCGCCAGTGCAGCCCGTGAAGACCACGAAGCTCGGACGCCTCATCGACAAGCTGCTGCATTGAAGTAGCGCGGGTTTGTTCGGCGCGAGAAGCGAACGGAGACAGGAGAAGTGCCATCGCCGAATAACCCGCCTCGTGCGGCGTACGGACGGGAATGGTGATCAGGCGGCGCAAGAGCGCACGCACACACAGGCGGGTAGTTCCGCGAGATCATCCTGTGTGTGATCGACATCAGTGGCGCGGAACAAACCCGCCCTACTTAAATGCGGCGACACGCCCCGGTTACTTTGCCTGCGGGCGAAGCGCCTTGAATGCAGCGCCGCCTTTCTTCGCTGACTCGACGTAGCTGCTCATGGCCTTGAGACTCTTCACGAACTCGCCCGCGTCGATCATGTCGTCCTTGAGCCAGTATCCTTTCTTGTCCTGCGTGGTGAGGGCGGTGGTCACCTTCGGGGCCAGACTTTTGGCTCGGCTGGCCCACTTTTTCTCGTCTGTCGGGTTCGCACGTTTTGCGGTGATCTCCTCGCGAGTCATGGCGAGCTGCTCTTTGAATTGGTCGAGGTCTTCTTGGAATTCGTCGTCTGATTTGAAGCCGTAATGCGTCGGCAGATCGCTGTCGTCGTAAGTCAGCTCGTAGGTCTCACGCTTGCAGAAGAGCGGCTTGTTCGTGCCCATCTCGTAAAAGCGGGCGATGCAACCATCGGAGAGTTTGGAGCGCTCCAGCCACGCGAGCGCCGACTTCATCGGCGCGAGATATTTTTCGTCGCCGGTGGCCGCCCACAGCTCATGCAATGTGCGCAGCGCGCCAAAGCTCTCGTGGCCGCTCACGGCTGGTGGCTCGAACTTCCGCGCCCACACTGGCTCCATCTCGTGGTTGTATTGCTGCGCCCACCCGGGCTGCGGCTCGGGGAGTTGCGCGAGGAGCAAAAAATCTCCGAGCTTGCGTGCAGCGGCGAGATACTTCTCGTCTTTCTCCAGGTCGTGCGCGCGGATGAGAAGCAGCAACAAGCTGAAGAGGTTGTTGTCGTTGAGCGTGTAAAACGAGGTGTAGTCGATGTCAGGCCAGACACGCGACCATTTCGCGGGCATCGCGGCTTTCTTCACCGGCGCGGTCGCATCAGCGGGGCCGGTGTAGTGCTGGCCCCATGCGCCGATGGGTGCCTGCGCGGCGAGAAGTGCGTCGATGCCAAATCTCACCGCGGCCTTGAGCGGCACATCGTCCGCGCACTCGGCAGTATGCGACAGCTCGAGGAGAAAGAGCAGCGCGGACTGCGTCTTGTTGTCGTCGAGCGTCGAGGATGCGTTGCGGCCGCGTCGCTCGATGTCGCCTCCTTCAAGGTCACGACGAAAATGCCAGCGGCTGCTGCGGCCCGGATGAAAATCATAGTCACTGTCCCATCCGCCTGTGGCGAGCTGGCACCAGATGAGCGCAGCGGCGGCCTCGCGCGCGCCTTGGAGGAAGATCTTGTCACCCGTGGCCCTGAACGCAGCGAGCATCGACATGCCGACGGCTGGCGTGCCCGGCGGCTGGATCATGATGGTGGAGGGCGACGAGTGATTCTCGCCCTTCGCGATGCTCAGATCGCGCGGCCACTTCCATGCGTAACCACCTCCAAAGGAAATGGCGCGCATCGCGGACGCGCCTTTCTTCATCGCAGCGAGAACGACATCGGCATCAGGGAAGGCCGGCGGAGCTTTTTTCGCCTCCTTTGGCGCTGAGTCGGACGCGACCGTTTTGCTGGCGGAGACAGGCTTTTTTTCTTCGGAAAAAACGGAGGATGCGATGGCGAGCAGCGCGGTGGAAAGGCACAGGGTATGGCGATTCATGATGGAGGCAGGCGGGAACGGGACGGCGTCCGCCTTCTTGCGCCGCAAACAACCGCTACCGCTTTTTCAACGTGAGCTTGCGCATGAGACCCTTGAGTTTGTCATTGGTCTTGGACACAAACTCAACGCTCGGCGGATTGTTGGCAGGGCTTGCCCAGTTGCGGATCAGAAAGTCCAGCATCTCTCCCAAGCCGAAGAATGCCTCGTGTTTCTGCGCGGTCTTGCTCAACTGCGAGAATCGCTGCTTGAGGCTCTTGAGCAAATCGACAGAGCCGATGCACAACGGCCTGACAGGCGCGTCCGGCGTGGCCGCCACGAGCGTGGATGAGATCTCGATGACGCGCATCCACGCGCCGAGATCGACAAGGATGGCCAGATCCTCGTCGCGTTGCTCACGCAGTAGCCGCGTCAGCTCCATGTGGCCGTCCACCGCGTCCTGGCGGAGAACGCCCCAATTGCCCTGAGAGGCCAGTGTGGACATGGCCATCAACCGTGGCGAGACTTTCTCACCAAGTCCCAGCACGCGGCAGTAACCGAGGATGTCCTGATTCGTGTTGCGGAACTGCTGCATATCCGTCGCCTGCAGCACGAGGAATCCGTCTCCAAGCAGGCTGCCGAGCGTGAACGCGGTGCGCAATCTGTCGGTGGAGGGCGTCGGTGGCGGCTCGCGATAAAGCTGCCGCCATCGGGCCTTCGTCTGCAGACCGACCACGTCGAGAAAATCAATCGGCGTCTGCTCTGGAGTCCAGTTCGTGGGCGGTATGATGAGCCCGCTGGCGGAGAACGGCTCAGCCGCCTCAGCCGGAACTGCAATGATGCCAATGACAAACAGCATGGCCGCCGCGCTCCAGAGGTTGCGGATGCTGTTTGCTGGTTGGTTGGCTGGCATCGGTCTGTGGCGGAAACGTCCGCCTCACTCCACTGTCACACTCTTGGCAAGATTGCGCGGCTTGTCCACATCGCACCCTCGTGCGAGGGCGACGTAGTAGCTCAGCAACTGCAGCGGGATGACGGTGAGCAACGGGCTGAGCGCAGACGGGCAACGCGGCACATAGATCACATCATCGGCCACTTTCTCGATCTGCGGATGGCCTTCGGTGGCGACGGCGATGACGGGGCCTTTTCGCGCCTTCACCTCCTCGATGTTGCTGATGTTCTTTTCATACACCGCGTCGTGCGGCGCGATGAAAACGCTGGGTAGCTCCGGCTTCACGAGCGCGATGACGCCGTGCTTCAGCTCCGCGCTCGGGTGACCGCTGGCGTAGATGTAGCTGATCTCCTTCATCTTCAGCGCGCCTTCGAGCGCGACGGGATAATTGATGAGCCGGCCCATGAAGAGCATCCCATCGACGTGCGCGTACTTTTCCGCGATCGCTTTGATGTGCGGCGCTTGTTTCAGAATCTCGGTGATCTTGTCAGGGATGGCCTCCAGCTCGTCGATCAGCTCCATGCCGTCGGTGCTCGAGAGATGATGAATGCGACCAAGCAGCAGCGAAAGCAGCGTCATCACCGCGACCTGCGAAGTGAAGCTCTTCGTGGCGGCGACCCCGATCTCCGGGCCCGCGTGGATGTAGATGCCGCCATCCGTCTCGCGCGCGATGGTGCTGGCGACATTGTTGACGATGCCGAGGCACTTGATGCCTTTGCGTTTCGCCTCACGCAGCGCGGCGAGCGTGTCGATGGTCTCGCCGCTCTGGCTGATGACGAATTGCAGCGTGTCCTTTGTCGTCGGCACATTGCGGTAGCGGAACTCGCTCGCAATTTCCACCTCGGTCGGGATGCGCGCGAGGGACTCGATGAGATACTCGCCCACCATGCCCGCGTGACATGCGGTGCCGCACGCGCTGAGGATGATGCGATCCACCTGGCGCAGCTCCTGCGGTGTCATTTGCAGGCCGCCGAGAACCGCCGTCGCCTCGTCGCGCGAAAGCCGGCCGCGCATCGCGTTGCGGATGCTGTTGGGTTGCTCGTAGATTTCCTTGAGCATGAAGTGCGGGAAGTCGCCCTTCTCCGCCTCGTCCTCGGTGAAATCCACGCGGCTCACCGTCACACGCGCGGCGCCGCCTTCGATGTGCTTCACATCGAAGCCCTCGCGCGTGATTGTCACCACGTCGTAGTCGTTGAGATAAACGACATCCTTCGTGTGCGCGACGATGGCGGACACATCGCTGGCGAGGAAGTGCTCATCGGTGCCGAGGCCGACGACGAGCGGACTGCCCAGACGCGCGCCGACGATGACCGATGGCGCGTCCTCATGCATCACGGCGATGCCATAGGTGCCCTTCACGCGCGGGAGCGACGACTGTACCGCGCCCACGAGACGCTGCACCGGATCTGCCTCATCGGAGATGTCATAGTTGTAGCCGATCAAATGCGCGAGCACCTCGGTGTCAGTCTCCGACGAGAAAGTGTGGCCCTCGCCCTTGAGCCAGTCGCGGAGCTGCTGGTAGTTTTCGATCACGCCGTTATGCACGATGGCGAGCTTGCCTGACTGGTCGCGATGCGGGTGCGCGTTCTCATCCGTCGGCGCGCCGTGTGTGGCCCAGCGCGTGTGGCTGATTCCCACGTCGCCACGCGGATTGGTTTCAGCGACGAGCTTGCTCAAATTCTCAATCCGCCCCGAGCGGCGCAACACTTCGATGCCGTGGCCATTGCAAAGGGCCATCCCGGCCGAGTCGTAGCCGCGATATTCAAGACGGCGCAACCCGTCGAGGAGAATGGGGCTGGCCTGACGTTTTCCGATGTATCCGATGATTCCGCACATGGTGTTTGTTTTAGGGGGGGTTGTCCGCGCAAGACGGCGGCAAACGTAGCCTCGCGCAGCCATGTTTACCAGCACTTGGCCGGTCTATTTTCTCCGTGTGCCCGGCTGTGCGGGGGTCAGCCCTCCCGTCTCTCCGCTCGTGCCCGCGCCAGCTTCACCGCATCATGCAGTTTGCGCTCCAGCAATTTCTTTGGCAGCACCTTGGTCCAGTAGCTCGCCACATGGATGCGACTTTTTTCCAGCTCCAGCAGCTCGACGTGATGTGCGCGCTTGCCCGCGCACAGGATGATGCCCAGAGGCTCAGCCTCGCCCGGCTCGCACTCGTGGTGCTTGAGCCAGCTCAGATACAATTCCATCTGCCCCTTGTCAGCGGCTTCAAAGTTTCGCAGCTTCAAGTCTATCGCCACCAGTCTGCGCAGCTTGCGATGATAAAACAGCAGGTCGAGATGATAATCCTCATCGTCGATCTGCATCCGCTTCTGCCGCTCCACGAAACAAAAACCGGCGCCAAGCTCCAGGATGAACGACTCCATCTCGCGCAGGATCGCCTTCTCAATGTCCCGCTCCGAGTAGGTGTCGTGAAGGCCGAGGAAATCCAGCACATACGGATCGCGGAACACCAAGTCGGGTGTCATACGGTTCTCCGCGCGCAATGCAGCCAGCTCCTTGCGGATGAGTTTGTCCGGCTTCTTCGAGAGCGCGGTGCGCTCGAAAAGCATGCCGCCGATCTTTTTCCCAAGTGTGCGCGTGTTCCATTTTTCGATCCGGCACATTTCGGCGTAGAAGTCGCGTTTCAGCGGTTCATCAAGGGCAATGATCTCGCGAAAATGCGTCCATCCCAATTGTGTCCGCAATGCGGACACTATTTGCTCGTCTGAAAAAACCTCTGCGAACCGGATCATGCGAAACAGATTTCGCACTCCAAAACCCCGTCCAAACTCAGCGCTCAATTGTGTCCCCAATGCGGACACTATCTTCTCCCCATACTCCGCGCGTCTCTCTTTGAGCACATCCTGGCGGATGCGTCGTCCCACATGCCAGTAGAGCGTCACCAGCCCGGAGTCCACCGCGCGCGCCACACCTTCACGCGCCAGCAAGATCATTTTGCGCACCTCGCTGAGGAGCGTGGGTCGTCTCGCCAGCTTTGCCGTCTTGTGTCACACCAGTGCTCTTGTTGGCTTTGCTCTCATGTCTTTGCCCGCATGAATAATTCCTTGCCGCTCATCGCGCAACCGCCCTTCACTCCAAGCTCTTGATGTACATCACCAGGCTCTCGATCTGCGACTCATTCAAAATGCCCGCGTAGATCGGCATCCCGGCGTCAAATTTCTCGAAACCCTTCACCACCTTCGCGCTCGGCGCGGTGATGCTCTCGCGCAGATACGCCTCGTCCGCCTTCACCGTCATCGCCTTCTTCACATTCTCGCCCGCGCTCTTCCCGATCTCGCGCTCGCTGCCGAAGATGCCCTTCCAGCTCGGCCCCACCTTGCCCACCGTCGTGCCGTCAGTGCTGTGGCACGCCATGCAGCCGATCATCTGATAAAGCCGCTCGCCCTCCTCCACTGTCGGTTTCACCACACTCGCGACCACGGCGGCGCGTGGTGTGAGATCGACAGTGATGTCCTCAAAGCCCTCCGCCTTCGCGTCAAACTTCGCCAGCTCCCACGGCGAAAAGTACGCCGTGTTCTCCGCCTTCAGCCCGTCCGCGCTCTTCAAGCCCCAGCCGATGCGCATCTGATGCACGCCCGCTTTCATGTCGGGGAAACCGATCATCACGCTCATGCCATCCTTGCTGAGATACGCGCTGCTCGCCGTCATCCACTCCTGACCCGTCGTGCCATCGAGCTTCAAATGCGGCGATCCGTAATCAAACGTGCGCTTGTAGTTCCACCGCTCCGCACTGTAGCTCGTGGGATCAGCCGCCAGCTTCGCATCCAGCTTCGCGTTGAAGCGCAGGATCAGGCCCTTGTCCGTCGGTGTGCAGTCCTTGAGCAGCACACGCGGCGCGCCAGTGTATCGCAGTCGCGCCAGGCCGCTGATCTTCTTCGCCGTCGTGCCCCAGACTTGAAAGCCCGTGACATAGAGCTGCCCGTCCGCCGGATTCACCTTCGCATTCAGCGGCGGGAAATCGAAGTCGCGCCAGAAGCTCATCACCGCCGCCTGCGGCTGCTTGAAGCGCGTGTTCATCAGCACGCGGAAAATCTCCGGCCTGTTGTACCCGATGTGCAGCAACTCATCATTCAGCGGCCCCATCTTCGCGTCCGTCAGCCACACCTGCGTCACACCGCTCGGGTTCACCGGATGCGGCAGCCACACCATCGGCTCCGTGATCGTCTCGGGATATTTTTCTTTCGGCGCAATGGTCGGCAGATGGCCGTAGAAACGATGATCACTGATGATGTGCAGCGGCGTGCTCGGCACATAGTTCCCCTGCTGATCGCTCGCCGTCACCAGCCCCGTCTTCGGATGCACCCCGATGAACGGCTGCCGTAACCCATAACCCATAACTTCAAACGACTTCCCATCCGCCGCCACCTTGATCACCGTCCCGTTGTGCTTCCCCCTCGTCGTCCCCTCCTGGCCGCCCTTGGAAATATAAAGCTCCCCCTTCGGCCCCAGCTTCATCGAGTTCGGAAACTCCCGCGTCTCCGCCGTCTGCGCGAAGAGATTGCAAAACATCTCATACCGGTCGCACTCGCCGTCGTTGTTCGTGTCTCGCAAGTTCCAGATGCCGTTGCGATCAAAGACCAGGATTTCAGCTTTCTGCTTTTCCATTTCTGCTTTTCTCACCACCACGCTCATCGGCTCATGCAGCCCCGACGCGAAGCGCTTCCACGTCACCTTCTCCAGATCGCCCTTCAAGCCGCCGATCAACCAAACGTCCCCATCAAAAGTCACACCCACCGCGTTGCCGTGGTCGTCGAGAAAGTCGATGTCCGCCAGCCGTACATTGCGCTTCCACGGGTTGTTGATCGGCAGCGCGATGTCGTCGAGGACGTAGGCTTCTTTGGAGGTGGAGAGGGTGGCGGAGGTGGTGATGGTTTGAGGCCATAGCATCGCCTTACCATTAACTCCGGCGTACACACTCAAGCGTTTCAAATCATCGTTCTTAATCATCACCCATATTGACCAAGGTGACTCCAGCACCATGTTGACGATCTCGCTCTTCGAGCCAGCGCGAACATGCAGAGTCTGCGGCTGATCAAACGCCTTGCTGCGAGAACTCAGCGACCCGTTCCAACTTCTTTCATCGTGCGACATCCCGACAAGACGATCATGCTCATTCAGTTGGTCTGGCGTCATCGCCTTGAATTCCCGCTCCCATGCTCCTCCGTCATAACTCCGCACATTGAACAGATCCAGCTTGCGAGGGCCAAGCACAATTTGGCGAACGAGGTTTGTTTGATTTGCAGGAGCCGGACTCGGCACCGCGCGCCACTGTTCGCGAACTTCGACACCAAACACCTCGTACACGAGGTGCGGGCCGTCAGCAGTTCGCTCAACTCTAAGAAACCGCCCAATTTCAGGAGCTAACGGCCCCCTGCCTATCTCTTCGTCACTTGGTGCTCTTGGACGCGGATCATTAATTGCAGCAGCCTCCCTTTGCCACCCCGGATAGGTGCCATTGGCGAACCAAATTTTGCCCACGGGTTTTGGCAGATCGTCCTGGCCGTCCTTCGTCTTCTGGCCCGCGATCTCGTATGAGCCGGTCGCGAGCGCGTTCATCGTGATGGGCGGCTTGCCTGGCTCGCCTTCCCAGATGCAGGCGATGCGGAGGAGGTCGGTGTCGAAGCAGGCCCAGAGATTGTGACCGAGGTTCAGGATGATGCCGCGCGGCGTGAGATTGTCCTTCGGGAAACCCTCGCCCACATCACGCGCATCCAGCACGCTGCTGAAAAAAGGAAAATCCTTCTCCACCCAATCCGCCCACTTGCGCGGCTGGTCAGCGGTCGCGGCTGCGGCGGGTTTGGCTTTTGTTTTACCGGCGACTGCACCTTCACGCGGCTCGGCCGCAGGCTTGGCGGACTTCGCGGCAGCCTTGTCCTTTCCACCCTTGGATTCCTTCTCGTCCTTCGCGAACACGCAAAGCCCTGGAACCAGCAAACAACCGACAAGAAGAATGAATCGTGACATCCCGCAGTGAACGCATCGCGCTGTCGCGGAATTTCGGAATCACAGCACACGCATCTGAATGGAGTCTGGATCAATCACCACACCCCCAGGGTTCACGCTGCCAACCCCAGGGTTCACGCCACCAACCCCAGGGTTCACGCCGCCAACCCCAGGGTTCACGCCACCAACCCACGGGTTCACGCCGCCAACCCCAGGGTTCACGCCACCAACCCACGGGTTCACGCCACCAACCCACGGGTTCACGCCACCAACCCCAGGGTTCACGCCGCCAACCCACGGGTTCACGCCGCCAACCCACGGGTTCACTCCACCGCTCCGCAGGCTAAGTCATTGAAAATCAATGGCTTTGGCAAAAGCCCGGCTTCCAGGCTTGATCGTCCCAGTGGTATAATCCAGCAGAGTTGATGGGTGCCGGAGGCACCAAGGAGGGTAGCCGGTGGTGGAGCGAGTCACCGAGCGGAACCACCGGACTGCGAAGACAGGTTCGATCCCAGTTCAAGGGCGCGTCCCGGC
>JANPIW010000795.1:0-16716 GCA_031425215.1 Verrucomicrobiaceae bacterium | reverse complement strand
CCGACTGCTACAAGCTGGCCTAGGCTGGGGCAGCTGTTTTTTAGCAGTCGGCCCACTCGGCGCGTGGAGGCGGGCCTGCCAGGCGGGCGTTGGCCTCGTCGTTGCCGATGACGCGCTTGGTCTTCGGGTCGAACTGAAGATCGACGTTCAAATACTCGGCGATGGTGCCCAGGTTCAAGACCTGCGTCAGTTCGCCGGAGATGCTGAAAGGCGACTCGGTGCTACCATTGCCCATGCAGGCCTGGATGAAGCTTTCCTGGTGGCTGTACTTCGGCGGATGCAGGGCCATGGTGTCCTTGTTCTCCACCATCTTGGCTCGCGGATAGATCTGCGAGTGGCGGTCATGCGAGCCGCGCTGCACGAGGTAGTCGCCCTGCTTGCGATGCAGGAGCGAGCCCGTGTTGCCGGGATTCGGAATGAAGACTTTGCCGTCGGCGCCGGGATCGCCAAACTTCTCGGGGATCTCGATCTTGGTGTCGCCTCCGGCTTTCCAGTGCAACTCCACGGCGGGCATTTTTTCGCCGCGCGCCGGGAACTGGAAAACGATGTCGGAGCTGAGCGGGTAGCTGATTTGGTTGTAGTCGGCGAGCGCGATCGGGGTGATTTGGGTTGGCAGGCCGAGCTTCAGATGGTCGTGCGCAAAGTCGATGATGTGCGCGCCCCAGTCGCCAAACATGCCGCCGCCATAGAGGTGGAAGCCGCGCCAGTTAAAGGGGTGGTACATCTTGCTGAAGGGCTTCACTTCCTGAGGACCGCACCAGAGGTCCCAGTTCAGCGACTCGGGCTTCGGCTCCCCGGGGGGATAGCCTTTGATGAGCGCCCGCTCCTCCGCGTTCATGAACCATAGGGAGGGCGACTTCCAAGCGTCAATCTTCACGATGTCGTCCACAATGCCCGCGGCAAGCATCTGCTTGAACTGATCGGCACCGGCGGAGGTGTGGCCCTGGTTGCCCATCTGCGTCACCACCTTGAACTTCTTCTCTGCGCGCATGAGGATCTCCGCCTCTTCAAAAGTGTGCGTCAAAGGCTTCTCCACATACACATGCTTGCCCAGGGCCATCGCCTGGATCGCGGCCACGAAGTGGGTGTGATCGGGCGTGACCACGCTGACGGCGTCAATGTCCTTGCCCATCTTGTCCAGCATCTCGCGGAAGTCCGCGAAGCGCTTCACGTCCGGGTGCGCCTTCAGGTTTTTCTCGATGCCTTTCGCCATGGCAAAGTCCACATCCGCGAAGGCAACGGGCATGGCGTGGCCTCCCGAGGTGAGTCCGGGAATGACGCCGCCCGCACGCCCGCCGACGCCGATGCAGCCGAGATTGATGCGACGGCTCGGTGGCAGCTTTGGATTGTCAGCCGCGCGTGCGCTGGTGAGGTAGGCGGGGATGAAATTGAAGCCGAGGCCTGCGGCGACGGACTGTTTCACGAAACTGCGGCGGGATGAGCTGGAGGCTGTCTTTGCTTCAGGTGTTTTCATGGTTTGATGAGAAAGAGGAAAAGGTGGTCAGAGTGGACTTCTGGCGAAAAAAGCGTGGGAAGGGATGTCATTTTCGCGGATAGGGCCCGAGATGCTCGTGCGCGATGAGCCAGCGGTCGCCCGACCTGCGCAGGATGGTGGTGCCGCGGCCGCCGCCGGAGGCTTCCTCGCCGCTGATCCGGCCCTTCCAGCGGAACTCGTAGTGGCAGGAAGCGATGCTTTCGGTGACAGCGGTCCACGTCACGTCGTGGAGGCTGAACTGCTCGTCTGCGATCAAAGCAAAAGTCTTTTCAAAAGCTGCTTTGGCCGCAGGTTTGCCGACAAACGTGCCTTCGGTGAAGATGAACACGGCATTGTCTGTGACATGCGGGGAGATCTGGTCCCAGGAGTGGGTATTGAGTGCCGCGACGTAAGCGGAGAGGGCGGTGGTGTGGTCCATCGTTGTTTCAGCGGCTGGCAGCACAACGATGGACAGGCCGACCAAGAGCGCCAGGAGGAGTTTTTTCATGAGGATGCGTGGGCTCGAATTGGGACCAGGCACAGATTCGACATCTCGCCGCGTATCTGATGGCCTTCGCCTCACCATGAACCTCTTCCGTCCACGCGCCATCCTGGGTTTCGGCTTGTTCAGCGTCCTCGCCAACATCGTCGCGAGTGCCGCCGAACCTCCACGCATGCTTTTCCTGGAGGATGCCGGACACGATGCCACCGCGCCGAGCGGCACGCGCTCCGGCTATGCCATCCTGCGGCGCGAGGACGGCAGCTTTTGCTTCTACAATCCTTACGCGCTTAGCGCGGAGCCGCTGCGGCTGCCGGATGTGAAAGGCACGATGCACACACTGCTGCCCGCGTTGCCCGAAAGCCTCGCCAAATCAAAAATGCTCATCGACAGCGGCCTTCTCAACAACGTGCAGACACTGCTCGCCGCCGGTGGCACTGTCCGCAGCATCACGGTTAAGTCCGAACGCCATAGCAAAGAGGACGCGGCGCGTATCGGCCTGCCGATGTATCTCGATGTGTGGTTTCAGCAAGGGAACGCGTCTGCGGTGTCCGAGCCAGTGCGCACCTGGCGCGGCTACAATGGCTCGCAGATGGAGTATCAGCGCCTCTCCAGCGGCCGCCTGCTCGTGCCGCATGGCAGCTTTCTGCCTTTTGCCAAAACCGTGCCGCCCACCGGCCGACACGAGACCGTTGTCGAATACTCCGACGACGGGGGCGCAAGCTGGCTGCTCAGCGCGTCAAAACTCACCTCGCCCTGCTACGAAGGCTTTAACGGATCCAATGAAGGCGCGTGCGAGCCGTGCTTTGAAGAACTGGGCGATGGCTCGATCTGGATGCTCATGCGCACGCAGGCGGGCTGCCTCTACGAGTCCATCTCCAAAGACAACGGCACCACCTGGTCACCAGCCGCGCCAACGCGCTTTCGCACCTCGACCGGACCTGCCAATCTGCTGCGCCACCGAGATGGACGCCTCGTTTTGACCTGGAACAACTGCGAACTGCCGCCGAAGCACGAAGGCGTAGGCGTGTATGGCGGACGCGATGCGCTGCACATCGCCATCTCGTCTGATGATGGCCGCACCTGGCAGGGCTTTCGCGAGATCTACCTCGATCATCGCCGCAATGACAATCCCGCTGGCACGGGTGACCGTGGCACCGCCTATCCGCTCGCCGCATTCACCGACGATGGCCAGATCGTCGTACTCGCCGGTCAGGGCAAAGGCGGACGCAATCCCATCCTCGTGGATCCAGCGTGGATCACCGCCACCAGCGCCGAATCCGATTTCCGCGACGGTCTCGCGCAATGGACCGTCTATCAACACATCGGCCCCGCCAAACGCTGGTGGCGTGCCCGGCGGACCGGCTGCGCACTCATCGAAACGCCCGGTGAAAAAGACACGCGCAGCCTGCATGTGCGTCACGTCGCCTCAACTGACGAAACACACGCTCCCAGCGAGCCCGACACCGCCGTGTGGAACTTCCCCAGCGGCTGGCGCGGTGAACTCACCGCCCGCGTCCGCCTTCCCGCCGGCTCTCAAGGCGCGATCTTCTCCCTCAACGACCGATTCTTTGATCCCTCAAACACCCTCGGCGAAGACGTGGCCGTGTTTCAAGCCCGCGTGACCCCCGAAAACGCCCAGTCCGACACCTGGCACACCCTTTCCCTCCGCTGGAACCTGAGCAGCAGCCAATGCGAGTATCATCTCGACGGCAAACTCATCGAAACGCTCCCGCTGCACTCCACCACACTCAACGGCCTCAGTTACCTCCGCATCCGCTCTGCCGCAAAAACCCCCGATCCACACGGTATCATCATCCGCCATGTGAAAGCCCAAATCACGGATCCCAACGCACCCGCCGTCACTCGTGAGCAAGTGGACACATGGCAGGGCGAGTATGTGAAAACGGTGGTGCCGCGATGGCTGGGCAAGTAGACCGATTCTAGGTTCTTTCCATCATGACTTCGGCTTGGCGCTCCAAAGACTCATGTTGCGGAACTGCGCGCCTTCGGCCTTGGCCACGAAACCGATGCGGCCTTTGCGGTCCTTGAATCGCTCGTGCGTGGCTTCGATCACGTGGTCGTCAATGCGGGCGAGAAACTTGTCGCCGCAGACTTCGACGGTGATGCGATGCCAGGTCTGCGGGTCGAGTTTGACCTCGATTTTCTTCAGTTCCTCGCGGCGAGTCTCCTTGGCGATGCCGCTCATTTTTTGAATCCAGATGGCGGTGGGAGTGATGACGACGCGACCGAGGTGATGGTTAGGCTTGTTGGTGTCGCGGCAGACGAAGCCGATCTGTGGTGAGGCGCCGAGCTTGAACTCACCGGTCAGGACATAGTCGCCGAGATCCACGAGGTGCTCGCAGACGGCCTCGTGGCCGTTCGGGCGCTTTTCACTGGGAGCTTCCTGCACGGCATAGGCCGCGCCATCCTTGATGCTCCAGGTGCCGATGCCGGCGCGCCAGCCGCCTGTGCCGGGCTGCTTCTCCTTGGCGAAGGACTCAGGACGGTCAAACTCTTCTGCGGCGACGAGCTGGTCCGGCTGGCAAATCTGCGTGGCAGACGGGCTCACCGGCGCAGGCGAGTTTGCCAATGCGGAAGATAAAAGGCCAAATAGAGCGAGGTGCAGGTGCTTGGGTTTCATGGGCTGTGAAAATGGCTAAGATGCTTGACGGTTCATCAGGATGACTGGCTAAACAGAACGCGGCGTGAAGCAGTTTATTCCTGCCGCCGTCCAGTCACGCGGCGGACGGCATCAAGAATGTGCGGAGAGTTGCCGGGGGATTTCTGGTTGGCCTCGGCCCAGGTTTCATACCCGAGGGCTTTGAAGGCGGTGTCTTCGGTTTTGCCGAGTTCCAGCAGCACCTCGCGGATGAGGCGGTGGCCGCTGAACTGCGTGTCCCGTAGCACGGCTGTGCCGTCCACATAACGCATGGCTTTCAAACGATCCAGGGCGGGGGATGCGGGCAGTTCGCGGGCGGCGTCATCGTATTCTCGCGCGAGCAAATTCCAGAAATGCTCGGAAGCATCGTAGCTGCGGCGGAAGAGCTTCTGCTTTTCCTCGTCCGTTTCCGGCCAGGGCTTGTGCGGTTGCACAGGGCCGACGGCACCGACACCGAGGCCGCGCTCTGACCAGCGCGCCGTGCCTTCGGTGTACCAGGAGTTTTTGAAATGGGTGATGCTGTTCTGGATGATGTGGAAGAACTCGTGCGAGGGCGTGAGGTTCGACGCTGGTTTGACCGAGGTGGCCATGTTGAAGCAGAGGCTCAATGTGCCCAGCGGATCGATGGGGCGCTTGTAACGCTGAAGTTCATCAAAAGCCACGCCATTGCTTTTGATCAGATCCTTGTGACGAAAGTGAACGTCGAGAAACGAGGCGCTGCGGAAGCGCTCGGTTTGGAAAGGATCGGGAAAGCCCAGCACCTCGACAAACAGAGTCTGTGCGGCCACGATCTGCGTCATCGCATCGTCCACCTGATCGGGAATAGCATTATTGTTCGCATCGGCGGCATCCACCGCGTGCTGGCCCTCGATGTGGTAGAAGATGCGGATCTTGCCCTGCTGATGACACTGCTGCTCGGCGGCGCGAACCACAGAGGCACCCAGAAACGCGAGGAGCAGGATCAATCGAAGAATCATGAGGCGGAGGGATCGAGCTTCTGATGACGTCGGGCCTTCCAGTAGGCGGCGAGGTGGTAGATGAGGCCGCAACTGGAGTTGTGCTGATAGTCGAAGCCGCGAACCAGGTTTTTCAATGCTGCTTCCTCGTCAGCCGCGAGAGTGCCGGACTCTCCCATGAGCAGGATGAGGGCGGACTCGCCTGCTTCACGTGTGAGATGCCAGATTTCGCGATACGGTCCCCACTGTGGATTTGGGTAACCCTTTTGATCCTTCCACACGGACACATGCCGCCAGTCCGGGCCGAGCATGCGCATCTCTTCGGGCGTTTTCTTGGCCAGCGATGAGAGCACACTCTTGAAACGCTTCGCTGCCAGTTCACGCACATGCTGCATGCGCTTGAGAATGGTGGCCTTCAGGGCCGCATCGGGTTCCAGGTCATGAAGCACTTCCAATGAGCACTGCATCTGCAGCAGAGCATAGGCGGGCTTTTGATCGCCGGGCGTGGCGGATTGTTCGATGGCATCGGCGACATACTTCCGCCACTGCTCGCGGTAGCGTTCATCTCGGGTCACATCCCAGGCAGCGGCGTAGATCATGGGCAGGCGTGCGGCCTCATGCGGCTGCACATTCCACATGCGACAGATGCCCAGCGGGCAGCGCTTGCCATCGGCGCGGCAGAAGTCGTAGTCGTTCTCCGGCGTGACGAACTCGATCATGCGCTCCGCCACATCCGCCATGATGCTGCGGATCTGCTGCTTCGTGGCATCATCCGGCAACGGACTATGATAATACTGCCAGAGGCCGTGAACAAAATGGGTGACCTGGTCGCGCGAGGAATTAATATACACGCTTGTGGCATCCTCCGGGCAAACATTACGCGCCACGAAGCCACGCACGCCATGCACCGTGGCACAGCGGTGCAGGCCCTGAAACACAGAGGCGGCTTTTTCACGCAGCGCTTCATCCTTGGTCACCGCATAACGATCACACAGCAGGCTGAGCATCGCTCCGCCGAGGATGGCACCATCCTCCATGCCGGTGCTGTAGCCGCAGGGATTCGGATACTGACGTTTCACTTCCTCGGCGGTCGGCAGATGCGCCTGTTCCTTGCCCTTTTCATAGCTGCTGAGGTAGTCGCCAAAGGTCTGCACCTTGGGAAGATAGAAGCGGCTCCAGACCATGTCCCAAGCCCGCTCAGTGTTTTGTGCGCCCGCACTTATGGCGGACATCAGGAGCAGGGAGGCGAAGAAGAGGCTTTTCATTCGAGAGGCTGGCTGGTGAGCCACGTTGAAAGCATAGCCATGATGAACCACCCCACACGAAGAAAACTGCTCCAAACGGCCATCTCCGGCGCATCCGCGCTGTGGGCTGGAAATCGGCTGCATGCGGCTGACGCGGACCCACGCGTGCGCGGGCCGTTCCCGATTCTTTCGACACCGTTCACCGAGACAGGTGCAGTTGATTACGAAGTGCTCGCGAACCAGGCGCGCTTTGTGAATTGGGGCGGCTGTCCAGGCATGATCTGGCCGCAGTCCGGCGACAGTGTGGATCTTTTGACAATGGATGAAAAGCTGCGTGGCATGGAGGTGCTGGCGGAGACTTCACGAGGCCTCAAGACGGCCTTGTGTCTGGGCGTGCAGGGCCGTGACACGGAGGAGATGCTGGTCTATGCGCGACATGCGGAAAAGCTCGCGCCAGCAGCCATCATCTCGCGGCCGCCCGACTCGGGGCGTACCGAGGATGATCTGCGGCAGTACTGGCGGGAGCTGGCGAAGGTGGCTAAACGTCCTGTCATCTTCCAGACCACCGGCGGCGTGGCCTACAAAGGACCGGTGCCATCCGTGAAACTCATGATCGAGCTGGCGAAGGAGCATTCACAGTTCGGCTACATCAAGGAAGAGGCGGCGCCCATCATTGCCCGCACACGCGAACTGTGTGCCGCGAAGCCGGTGATTCGCCGCGTGTTCAGCGCGCGTGGAGCGCATGGCTGGCTCTACGAATCGCACCTCGGCACCGAAGGCCTCATCACCGAACGCGCGGTGTATGCGGATGTGCTCACACGTCTCTGGGAACTCATGGAGAGTGGCCAAGACCCTGACACCGTGCGCGACATCCACGCGAAGCTTCTGCTGCTCTTCAACCTGGGCCAGCACCTTCCCGGCGGCGACCTGCGCGGCTTCCAGTTGTATCTGTGGAAGAAGCGCGGCGTCTTCAAGAACATGATCTCGCGCCAGTATGGCCTGAAACAATCCATTCCCGACAAACCCATCTTCGCTGAGCTCAAATTGGGCGCGGATGAGACCGCTGAGATTGATTTCCGCTTTGAGGCGCTGAAGCCGTATTTGAAGTCTGGGCCGCCGGCGTTCGCGCCTGGGAAAAAATAGGATGTGCCAGTGGGTGTTATTTGGTGAACTGACCTACCAACGGTGTGTCCGGCATTTTCACCGCGTCCACATCGCTCAGCTTCACTTTCAGCACCTCGACCGACTGTTTGCCGCCGGCGAAGGCGATGTAGAGATGGCCTTCATGCTCGATGACGTGCGGGTAATCAATGTGACGTTCACCGACGAGGTAAAGCATCTTGGTGAAGACCAGGCCATCGGGGCTGATGGAAAGCGTGAGCGGATCACGCTTCTTTGGATTCGGATTGGAAACGAGGACGTAACGGCCATCACTGAGACGCAGGCCGCTGATCTTGGAGGTGGCATCGGGGAAATTGGTCTTCACCGGCTTGCTCCAGGTGCGGCCATCATCGGTGGAGAAGGCACGATAAAGGAAGCCGCTGCGGCGGTTGTCGCGGAAGACGGCGGCGAGGTTGTTGTCTGGAAGAATCCACCAGTCGGGCTCTTCCGCCTTCAGTTCTGAAGCCGTGCCGAGCACGGGAATGGACTGCC
Source organism: Verrucomicrobiaceae bacterium (assembly GCA_031425215.1). Taxonomy (GTDB): domain Bacteria; phylum Verrucomicrobiota; class Verrucomicrobiia; order Verrucomicrobiales; family Verrucomicrobiaceae; genus JANPIW01. The sequence continues at coordinate 8,228 of JANPIW010000795.1, read as the reverse complement.
AGTCGCCGAGCGACTTCACGCCACCGACAAGGAAATGCACGCCCGTGGTTTTGTAGTCGTACATGCGGCGGGACATCATCCAGTCGCCGGTGCGGAGCATGAGGGGCGGGAAGTTATTGATGGCGTTCTTGTACACCACGCCCGCGTCTTCCCAGGAGCCGTCACCCTTCACGCGGAAGGCGTGCAGCTCCAGACTCGGGCCGAAGAAGCCCGCGGCTTCATCGAGGGAGGCGAGTGCGAGCAACTCGCCATCACGTTTCCAAAAGCCGCGTGAAATGTAGCGCATGCCTTTGTCCGTGCGGGTGCCATAGTGGGACGAATCCGGAGCGGAGTTTGGCGGAATCGGCGTCAGATACTTCGGCTCGCTCCACTTCAAGCCATCAGGGCTCGTTGCGAACTTCACTCGCTGGCCCACGCGATCCTCGATGCCTGGCCCATCACTCCACATGGCCCAGAACTGGCCGTTGTGATGCACGAGATAGTTGTGCTGGTTCACACCGCCTTTCTTTTTATCAAGTTTGTCCGGTGTGCTGCCTTTGGCGTGGACATCATTGACCACGGCATGCTGGCTCGGCACGCGTGGCAGCTTGGTGAAGTCGAGCTGATGCGGATCAGCCGGCAGCCATGTTCCGGAGAGCATGACTGGTGAGGTTGGATCAGGCGCTGCCTGACAGGCCGTGGTGACGAGCAAAAGCAGCGCGAGAAGTTTCATGTTATTTGACAGGTTCGACTTTGATCGTGTGCTTCACCGGCGCCGGCTTCACTCAGTTCACTGCGGCCACTTGCCGTCCACGAAGGGCTTCGTGGTCAGCTTGGCGGGATCGAGCACGATGTGCTTCACCTTCTGGCGCAGCCAGGTGTAGGTGATGTGGACGAGGCCGTCTTTCGTCTGGATGATCGCGGGGTAGCTGAACTCCTTCTTTGGCTCGTCTTCAAAGACGAGCGCGGCTTCCCAGGTCTTGCCATCCTTGCTCACCGCGAGGTTCAGCGGGCTGCGGCCTTTGGCGGTGTGATTGTAGATGAGCAGGTGACGGCCATCGGCGAGCGTGACGGCATCGGTGCCGGAGTTCGGGTTGGGCAGTTCGGTGAGAGACATCTCGCCCCAGGTCTTACCCGCATCGTCGGAAGTGATCTGGAAAACCTTGCCCTGCTTGCTGCGGCCCACGGCTTCGAGCTTGTCTCCACCGAGGAAGAGAACGCTGGGCTGGATGGCGCCCACCTTCAGTCCATCGTGCAGTAGTTCAGTGCGTGTCCAGGTCTTGCCGAGGTCGGCGGTGCGCTCAAAGTAGATGGCCCACGCGCTGGGTTTGGTGTCTGTCTCGTTGCTTGTCGGGCAGAGGATGTCGCCATTGGAAAGCTGCACGGGCTTGTTCTTGATGGGACCAAAGATGCCCTTCGGCAGCTTTGTCGCGGCGGACCAGCTCTTGCCGCCATCGGTGCTCGTCTTGAGCTCGCCCCACCAGGTGCTCGGGGACGGGCCCACTTTATAAAAGAGCATCAACGGCGCGTCCTTCGGCTGAAACAGCACCGGATTCCACGTCGGATGGCGTGTGGTGCCATCTGCCTGCACGCCATTGGCGGTTTCCACGCTCTCAGTCCATTTGCCATCCACGAGACGCGAGACCCAGATGCAGACATCGGGATGCCTTTCATGCGTGCCGCCAAACCACGCGGAGACCATGCCCGTGGGTGTTTCGACGATCGTGGTGGCGTGGATCTGCGGATACGGGCCGGTATCGTAGATGTACTCGGTCTTCAAGATGGAAGAGTCAGCATGGGTTAACCACGGAAGACACAGAAGACACGGAAGGATTTTGGAGAGGATTTTCATGGTGATTAGCGGGCGATACGTTCGATTTCGATTTGAGGGAAGTGGCAGAAATTGACCAGGAAACCTAGCTTGAAGCCGGTAGCTTTGAGGTAATTGAAAACTTGGGCTCGGTGGGACTCTTCGAGGACTTTGACGGCTTTGAGTTCGATAATGATTTTGTCGTAGCAGACGAAGTCAGGGATGTATTCGCTTTTCAAAACAGTGCCTTTGTAGGCGAGCTGTAGATGCGGGTGTGGAATGGCTGGAACACCGGCACTTTTGAACTCAAGTTCCAGGCATTCCTGGTAGACGGGTTCCAGGAAGCCGGCACCCTTGTCCTTATAGACTTCGTAAAGGCAACCTCGGTGGCATAGCTTTCTTCAGGATAGATAAGTTTGCTGTTCATCGGTGCAGAAGACTAACAAATGCAACGGACCGAGAACCATCAAAAAATAGGCTTGGATCCTTTTCCGTGTTATCCGTGTCTTCCGTGGTCAAATTAATCCCAAATTGACGAGTCTTTCACGGATGATGGCGCGCTCGGCTTCGCGGAAGCGGTGGAAGGGCTCGGCCATGTGGTCTTCGCAGATGCCGAGAAGACTGAGCGCGCACTTGATGCCCTTGATGATGGCGGACTTGTGCCGGCCGACGGTGTAGATGCTGCCCGCGAGGCGCATGACCTCGGCGTGGAGTTCGCGGGTGCGCTGCAGGTCCTGCGCGGCGGCGGCCTGATACATCTGCACGTACAGTTTCGGGTGCAGGTTGGCACCGCCATTGATGCCGCCATGACCGCCCAGAAGCACGGCCTCGGCGGTGAGTTCTTCCGGGCCGACGAGCACGCTCCAGTCGGCGCGTTGTTTTGCGACTTCCATGAGGCGATGGAAGTAGATCATGTCACAGGAGCTGTCCTTGACGCCGCAGATGCCGGGCATGTCGAGAGCACGGCGCACGAGATCAATCTCGAAGCTCACCTTGGTCAAGCCGGGCATGTTGTAGAGGAACAGCGGCAGCGGCATCTCGGTGACGAGATCCTGCACATACTCCAGCATCTCCGGCGGTGCGGCAGGGAAGTAGTAAGGCGGCGCGAGCACGACATGCGTGGCACCGGCCTCGGCGGAGTAGCGGGCGAGGTTCACGCTTTCGGTGAAGGAGGTGTCGGTGATGCCGACGAGCACGGGCACGCGGCCCTTGGTTAGCTTGCAGGTGTGTTCGATGAGTTCGCGGCGCAGGCGGTAGCTGAGGCTCGGGCCTTCGCCCGTGGTGCCGAGCACGAAGAGCCCGGACACGCCGCCGTTGATGAGATGCTCAATGAGGCGCTGAAGACCTTCACGATCCAGAGTGTCGCGGTCTTTGAGCGGAGTGATGAGCGGTGGGATGATGCCAGAGAGCGGAGTGGACATAGAATTGAAGAGATTTTGAACCGCTAATAGACGCTAATGAAACCTAATAAAAAAACTTCAGTTCATTAGCGTTTATTAGCGGTCCATAGGTTTGGTTTTAGCCGAGTTTCACATCACCACACAGCGACACTTCGAGGCCGAGTTCGGCGAGCGCGGCGGCTTTGATGCGGGCGGCGCGGTGGGCTTGTTTTTCGTTAGGGCAGTAGACGACCTGGATGTGGTTGGATTTGTGGCGGGCCATCATCTGGTCACGCGACACGCCTTTGATGACGGTGTGCATGATCGGCCACTGCGGCGTGGTTTCCTTCCAGCGACGATCGGTTTCGGCATCGGGCAGTTTCACCACTTCAGCGACGCCTACGTCGGCATGCAGTTTGCCGTCCATGACGAAGACACGGCTCCAGACGATATGGCCTGGCTTGCTCACGCCTTTCAGCGTGCCGCCGCCGAGGCGGAAGTACATCGCAGGCTGGCGCTCGCTGCTGGCGCCTTTCCATCCGCCGATGAAGTGCGCGGGCGGCGCGGCACCGCTGATGAGCAGCACCCAGACATAGTCGCCTTTGAAGTCGGCACCCCAGCGCAGATCGTGCAGCGTGTTTTCAGGGGCGAAGCCGAGTTCGCGCCAGAGGCGATAGGTCACCAGACCATCGAGACCGGCGCATTCATCCACTTCATTGAAGTGCGGTACGGCCTCGCCTTCAAAGAGCACGCGCTTGCTATCGGCGCTGCGCACCGGCGGGCGGTCCACATTATTGAGCATGCCTTCCACGAGATCGCTAGCGGGGGTCAGATCCTTGAGACCCTGCTGATACTGGATGCCGATGGCGGCGCAGCCGAAGTCATCCGCGATGCGCACGGCGGCGACGTACATTTTGCACTGAAGCAAGACCTGCGGCTCGGTGAGCTGCGTGGCTTCATCGGTGCCGAGTTTCATCTGCAGGCCTTTGCGGCGCAGCCATGCGAGCACGGAAGCAGCATCGTCATCGCTGACCTCGCGCATCGCGGCATAAAGTGTGGACTGGCTCAGGCGCTCTTTGAAGCAGCCGGTGGGATGCAGCAGATGATCGGGCACGATGGCGTTGAACATGCCCATGCAGCCTTCATCAAAGACACCCAGGATGGCCTTTTCATGGCGGAAGCGGCGGGCGAAGTCGCGGCCCGTCTGGTCATCATCGGCGGGCAGGCGCAGCAGGTTCAGGTCGCGTACGTGGCTTTGATCATGCTTGACCGTGCCGGTGCGCAGCCACTCGCGCAGGCCGTTTTTGAAGAAGGCATCGGTGAAGTCCTCGCTCCACAGCGTGGAGTAGTTCACGCCCGCTTTGGTGAGCGAGGCATTCAAATTCAGCAGACCCACCAGCCCGGGCCACTGGCCGCTCCAGTTCGCCACGGTCAAAATGGGGCCGCGATGCGTTGTCAGGCCTGCGAGGACGTGGTGGGAGTATTGCCACACAGCCTCTGCGACGATCAACGGCGCGTCGGGGTCGATGCCGCGAAACAGGTCGATGCCCATTTTCTGCGAGTCGATGAAGCCATGCTTCCTGGTCTTGTCGAAGGCGTGCGCGCGCTTCACCGAGAAGCCTTCAAACTTGAGCGCGGCACCGAGCGCGGACTCCATCGCCGCCTGGGCGGGCCAGCAGGTTTGGTTTGCAGCGAGGCGGAGATCGCCGCTGGCGATGAGATGGATGACGCTTTGGGTCGGGGACATGGTTGGGCGACATCGTGACAAGTGACGGAAAAGAAAACAAACAGCTTCGATTGCGCATCCTTGGCGGCTGCATGACGATTCCTGACCTTCGCGGACGAACGCGCTGGCTGCTCAAATGCTGAACATTTAAATGTCTGCGACCGAACAAGCTGAGTATTTCTCGAAGCAAGTGGTGCGCACGCGGCGGTTTTTCCTGCCCGATTGGGCGGAGCGCAAACGCGCGGATGGCTTTTGCCTCGTGGGAGGCGGTTGCGAATGGTGCGCCGCGGATTTCGTGGTGGAGCGGAAGCGCTTTCCTTTCCTGGCGTTCGAGTTTGTCGCGCGCGGAAAAGGCCGGGTCACCTTCGACGGCAAGAGTCATCTGCTGGGCGCGGGCCATGCGTTCTTCTTTGACCCGGCGACACCGCAGCAGATCCGCTCCGACGCGGATGATCCCATGGTGAAGTACTTCTTCAATTTCACCGGCAAACGAGCGGCGGGCCTGCTGCAAGAGCTGGGCCTAAATCCTGGAACCGTGATCCGCCTTCTGGACGGAGGCCGGGTGGTGGCGCTGCTCGAGGAGGTGATCGACCACGCGCTGCGCGGCAGCGAATGGGGCCTGCGCTCAGCGACAGCGGCGCTGCAGCACGCGCTGGTTCTCTGCGCGGACGGAAGGCAGCCGGCCACGACCAGCCTTGACCCCGCGTATGCGAGCTATCTTCGCTGTCGTGGCCATCTGTTGAGAAACTATCCCGCGCTCAGCAGCATCGAACAGGCCGCGCGACACTGCCATGTGTCGGCCGCCTATTTCACCCGGCTCTTTCGGCGCTACGACCACGAGACTCCTCTGACGTGCCTGACACGCCTGAAGCTTTCCCAGGCCGTCATCCTTCTCCGGCAGCCAGGAGCGCAGGTGAAATCCGTCGCGAACGAAGTGGGCTACAAATCGGCCGCGCACTTTTCGCGCGCGTTCAAGGCGTGGCACAAACAGACGCCGCAGTCAGTCACGCAACTTTAAACCTCCGCATGGACCCGCCATTCTCTCTCCGCCCCATCGCAACGCTGCGCACTGTGTTTGCGGGGAAGTTCGGCGTGCCTCGACAAAGCGGCATGGTGAACGAGGCGATGGGGCGGGTGGAGTTCCTACCGGAGTTTAGCCGCGCGGATTTCGTGCGCGGGCTCGACTCGTTTTCACACATCTGGCTGGTGACGGTGTTTCATGAGTCTGCGGCGTGGGATGGAAAAGCGACGGTGCGACCGCCGCGCCTGGGAGGAAACGAGCGGCTCGGTGTCTTCGCCACGCGGAGCCCGAACCGGCCCAATCCTATCGGCCTCAGTCTCGTGAGCATTGTCTCGATCGAGACAGAACCCAGGCTGGTGATCCACGTGGCCGGTGTTGATGCGGTGGATGGAACTCCGGTGCTCGACATCAAACCGTATCTGCCGTGGTGTGAAAGCCAGCCGGACGCTCATGCCGGGTGGGCGGGCGCGGCGCCCCGCGAGCGCGACGAAAGCGATGTGATCCTGAGCGACGCGATCAACGAATTGCTCGGTGCTGACGCGGCTGTGGTGCGGCACCTTTTGCGCCTTGATCCACAGCCTGCTTACCACGACGGCGGTGAGCGATCTTATGGAATGACCGTCGCCGGCTGGAACGTGCGGTGGCGCGTTGATGGTGAAAAAGTCATCGTGACCGAGGCGACGCGCATCGCGGCCGGGTAGCTTTTGTCTGCATCATTGGCGCGACAGGATTCAGCGGAATGGGATCCGCACGTCTCCGCGCGGAGACCTCGATCAGAAACCCGGAAACGCATTCTCGCGCAGTGGCACGACTTTCTTGTCGAGCAGATGCGAGGCATGGATGCGGCGGACAGTTCCACTCCGAGCGCGCATGAGGATTGAGTTTGTCTCGACGCGATGGCCGATGAGTTTCACGCCGGGGAGCAGCGCGCTGTCGCTGATGCCCGTGGCGCAAAAGAGGGCGCTCTCCCCGATCACGAGTTCGTCCGAACGAAAAACGCGTCTGGTCTCGGCAATGCCGATCTCGCGCTCGACATCCTCCCGATGCGCGTCGTCGTGGAACCACATGCGCAACTGCATGTCTCCGCCCAGACACTTCAGCGCGGCTGCGGCGAGCACACCTTCCGGAGAGCCACCCATGCCGACGTACAGATCGACGCCGCTCTCGGGGAGAGAAGGAGCGACAGCAGCGGTGATGTCGCCATCGGAGATCATGCGCAGCGCGGCGCCGGTCGCGCGGACCTCGGCGACGATGCCGGCGTGGCGCGGGCGGTCCATCGTCATCACCACCACATCGCGCGGATGTTTGTCGAGCGCCGTGGCCACAAAATCAATCACTTCGGCAAGCGACATGTCGAGGAAGCACCGGTCTCCCCTGCCCTCCAGCGCGCGCTTCACCGCCGGGCCGTACGCGACCTTGTGCGAGTAAAAGCTGGGGATGGCCTGCATCGCGGAAGGCGCGCCTTCCGGCACTTGTGCGGCGGCGATGACGGCGATGCTGTTTGGCAAACCTTTCGCGATGTTTGACGTGCCGTCGATGGGGTCCAACGCGATGTCGAAGCGCGGACCGTGCGGCCGCCAGGTGCCGAGCTGCTCGCCGACGAAGATGCCGGGCGCGTTGTCCTTGATGCCCTCACCGATGACCACCTGTCCGCGAATGTCCAGGATGTCGAAGACGCCGTAAATCGCCCGGCACGCTGCGGCATCGGCCTTCTCCTTCTCGCCACGGCCGAGCCAATGAATGGCCTGGAGCGCAGCGTTCTCCGTCGCGCGCACGAACTCAAATTCCAGGACGCGCTCAAGATCGTGCGTGCTGCGGAGGGGCGGGAGGTCGGAGGCGTTCATCGGAAGGGGTGAGGTTTATTTCAGCGATGGGCGCGATGTCCGCAAGCGGTAGTCGGCCCGCCAATTTAGGTGAGGGTAGATCGTGCCAGCGTGCGCCGCTCCACGATCCGCTGAATCAAATGGCGTACTTTTCCACAATCCAGTTCGGGATCGTCGCGGCGCGTCCGTTCTCCAACTGAGTCATCGTGAAGAGCACCCAGCCAGCGGCGGCCGGCTTCGCTGTCTCCTTTTTGCGGATCTCGAAGCGGATCTCGACATCGGTGCCCTGCATGATCTCGACCCAGGTGGTGACGGTGAACTTTTCGGAGAGGCCCAGCGGCCGCTTGTATTCGATGTGCGATGTCTTTACCACCCAGCCGAGGCCGAGAGCGAGGAACTCCTCCATCGCCATGCCGTAGCAGCGCTCCATTTGGTCGAAGCGCGCGGTGAGCACATAGTCGAGATATTTGCTGCTGTGGACGTGGCGGAA
>JANPIW010000794.1:0-11668 GCA_031425215.1 Verrucomicrobiaceae bacterium | reverse complement strand
GCGAAGGCCACGACATCCGCTACCGCAATGCGTGGATTAAGGAGATGGACATCAAGGAAGCAGACACGGATTTCTAAAGTGATCGTGGCTTTTGAACCACGATCGCCCGGCGCCCCGACACCCTGCTCGAAATCATGGAGGCAACTGGGCCACGGGCTGCGAAGTGAACACCACGCGCGAGCAAAACCGAGGGCGCTACGAGCAGCGCGAAGTCGTCGTCCTGCGCGATCTGAGTTGGTGGCCCAAAGCCTGTAAGTGGGCGGGGCTGCAAAGCGTCATCTGCGTGAGGCGCGAGACGATGCGCCAGCGCCACAGCACGGAAGTGCCCGCCGTGGAAATGCACTACAGCCTCAGCAGCAGCAAAGCGAGCGCCGCCGAGCTAGGCTGACTCATCCGCAACCATTGGTCAGTCGAGAACCAATGCCATCACCTGCTCGATGTCACCTATCACCAAGACCACTGTCAGGTGCGCGACAAAGCCGCCGCGCACAACCTCACGCTGCTGCGCGAACTCTCGACCAAAGTGCGCAAGACCAGCGAGGTCAAAGGATCCATCCGCAGCAAGCGCAAACGTTGCGCCCCCTCGATCTCGCCCTCAGGACCGAGGCCACACAACACCTTTTCCATGGTTTTGGTGCGTAAGCCCTGAAATCTTGGCTGCCCGCAGCCCGCGTGGCCTGAAAAGTGCTTCTCACATCTTGCCTCGCTTGGTTTCAGTGACACCATGCGGGCCATTTCACGCCTCCTTTTCATGCCGAAGAATTCAGCCCGTCCACATCCCTCGCCCGCTGGCGTTCGCCCCATCAAAAAACTCCTCGTCGCCAACCGCAGCGAGATCGCCATCCGCGTCATGCGCGCAGCCACCGAACTAGGCATCCGCACCGTCGGCATCTACGCGCAGGAGGACCGCTTCTGCCCGCATCGCTTCAAGGCCGATGAAGCCTACGAGCTGAACAAAGAAAAGGGGCCGCTCGGTGCCTACCTCGACATCGACGGCATCGTCGCGCTCGCGAAGGAAAAAGACGTGGACGCCATCCACCCCGGCTACGGCTTCCTCTCGGAGAATCCCAAATTCTCCCAGGCATGCAAAGATGCCGGCATCATCTTCATCGGCCCGGATGCGAAGATTCTCGACATGATGGGGGACAAAACCGCCGCGCGAAACGTCGCGCGCAAATTGAACGTGCCCATTCTCGAAGGCACCGACGAACCCGTCAGCGATCGCAAAGAAGCCATCGCCGTGGCGAAGAAGATCGGCTTTCCGCTCATCATCAAAGCAGCATTCGGCGGCGGCGGTCGCGGGATGCGCGTCGTGCGCGAGGCGAAAGACCTCGAGAAACTGCTCGAAGAAGCGCAGACCGAGGCCGAACGCGCGTTCGGCAATGGCGCGGTGTTCCTCGAAAAATTCGTCGGCAAAGCCAAGCACATCGAGGTGCAAATCCTCGCCGACAAACACGGCACCGTCCTGCATCTCCACGAGCGCGACTGCTCCGTGCAGCGCCGTCACCAGAAAGTCATAGAGCAAGCGCCGAGCTACGGCGTGAAACAAGAAATCATCGACGGCCTCTGCGATGCCGCCGTGAAACTCGCGCGCGAGGTGAACTACACCCACGCCGGCACCGTCGAGTTTCTTGTCGATCACGAAAGCGGCGAGTGGTTCTTCATCGAGATGAACCCGCGCATCCAGGTCGAGCACACCGTCACCGAGGAGATCACCGGCATCGACATCGTCCGCTCGCAGATTCTCATCGCGCAAGGCCACAAGATGCACGACGAGCCGCTCGCGCTGCCCGTGCAGGACAAGATCGAGAAAAGCGGATTCGCCGTGCAGTGCCGCATCACCACCGAGGACCCCGAGAACGGTTTCACGCCCGACTTTGGCAAAATCCTCACCTACCGCAGCGCCGGAGGTTTTGGCATCCGGCTCGATGGCGCGCTCGGCGCGACCAATGCCGTTATCACGCCCTACTACGATTCCATGCTCGTGAAAATGACCGTCTTCGCGCGCACTTATGAGCAAGCGCTCGACCGCATGGATCGCGGCCTGCGCGAGTTCCGCATCCGTGGCGTGAAAACCAACATCCCGTTCCTCATGAACGTGGTGCATCACCCCGATTTCCGCGCCGGCCAAGCCACCACGCGCTTCATTGATAACAACCCCGACCTCTTGAAATTCGTCGCCCGCAAAGACCGCGCCACCAAGCTGCTCAACTATCTCGCCGACGTCATCGTCAACGGCAATCCCTTCTCCAAAGGCCACAAGCTCGACGCCGTTTCCATCGCGCCTCCTATCCCGAAGAGCGACCACCGCATCACGCCGCCGAAAGGCACCAAGCAACTGCTCGCCGAGATGGGCGCTGAGGCGTTCTGCAAAAACTGGGTCGCCAAACAAAAGCGCCTGCTCATCACCGACACCACGATGCGCGATGCCCACCAGTCGCTGCTCGCCACCCGGATGCGCACCTTCGACATGCTCGCCGTCGCCAATGCCGTCGCGCGTCGCACGCCGAACCTCTTCTCCCTCGAAATGTGGGGCGGCGCGACCTTCGATGTCACCATGCGCTTCCTTCGCGAAGACCCCTGGGAGCGCCTCCGCGCCATCCGCGAGAAAGTGCCGAACATCCTGCTGCAAATGCTTTTCCGCGGCTCCAACGCCGTCGGTTACACCAACTACCCCGACAATGTCGTCAAAGGTTTCATCAAACATGCCGCCGCCAACGGCATGGACATCTTCCGCATCTTCGACAGCCTCAATTACCTGCCAAACCTAGCCGCCGCCATGCAAGCCGTGCGCGAGGACACTGACTCCATCTGCGAGGGCACCCTCTGTTACACCGGCGACATCTTAGACCCCAAGCGCGATAAGTACGACCTGGCTTATTACGTCCGCCTCGCCAAAGAGCTGGAGAAAATGGGCGCGCACATGCTTTGCATCAAAGACATGGCCGGACTCGTGCGGCCCTTTGCCGCTAAGAAGCTCGTCAAAGCCTTGAAGGACGAAGTCGGCATTCCCATCCACTTCCACACCCATGACACCAGCGGCCTCAATGCCGCCAGCATCATCGAAGCCGCCACCGCAGGCGTCGATGTCGCCGACTGCGCCATCGCGTCGATGTCCGGCGGCACCTCGCAGCCGAATTTGAACTCCATCGTCGCCGCCATGCAGAACACCCCGCGCGACACCGGCCTCGATACCGATGCACTGCAGGAGTTCTCCGACTACTGGGCGGCCGTGCGCGCCTTTTACAAACCCTTCGACACCTCCGAACCCTACGGCACCGCCGAAGTCTATCTCCACGAAATGCCCGGCGGCCAGTACACCAATCTCAAGGAACAAGCCACCGGCATGGGCATGGCCGCCCGTTGGCCTGAGATCGCCCACGCCTACGCCGAGGTGAACCAACTCTGCGGCGACATCGTCAAAGTCACTCCATCCTCCAAGGTCGTCGGCGACTTAGCCATCGAATGCGTCGCCCGTGGCGTGAAACCCGCCGACATCTTCAACTTACAAGGCACCAAGTGGAGCAAGGACGTCACCTCTATGTTTGAAGGCTGGCTAGGCGAACCCTTCTACGGCATGGACAAAGCCAAAGCCGCCGACTCCAAAAAGAAATGGAACGCCCTGGCCGACGCCATCGTCGGCAAAACCGGCAAACGCATCACCGGCCGCCCCGGTCTGCAAGCCGCCAAGATCAACCTCGACGAAGTGCGCGCCGAGTTGAAAGCCAAGTTCAAAAAAGACCCCACCGACGACGATGTCTGGAGCTATCTCATGTATCCCGACGTCTTCCTCAAGTTCGCCGACTTCCGCAAAGCCCACGGCGACGTCTCCGTCTTGCCCACGCCCGCTTATTACTACGGCCTGCGCGACAAAGAAGAGATCAACGTCAACTTAGAGGAAGGTAAAACCCTCTTCGTCCGCCTGCTCAACATGACCGAGCCGGACCACAACGGCCAGCAAACCGCCATCTTCGAGCTCAACGGCTACCCGCGCCACACCACCGTCACCAACAAAGCCCTGGCCAAAAACGTCCAAACCCGAGCCAAAGCCGATCCCGCCGACCCCACCCAAGTAGGCGCCCCCATGCCCGGCATGGTAGCCAGCATCGCCGCCACCGTAGGAATGAAAATCAAAGAAGGCGACACTCTCCTAACCCTCGAAGCCATGAAAATGTTCGCCGCCATCAGCGCCCCTGCTGCGGGGACGGTGTCGGAGATCTGCGTGAAGGTGGGCGAGAGCGTGGAGAGCAAGGATTTGTTGATCAGACTGGTGAAGTGAAAACCATCGAACTTGCACAACTCGCCCCAGAGCTAGCCAGCTCGGTTCAATCATCTGCTGAGGAAGATTTAGTTGTCATCATCAACGGCAAACCCGGCGGCCATCTCCTTTGGTTTGCCGATGAAGATGATGCGCTCGACCACCAGTTCACTGCCGACCCGCGATTCAAGCAGCGTGTCGCTGATGCTCGCGAACGTTTCGCAGCCGGAAAGGGCGTTTCAATGAACGAGGTCCAGCGGCGGTTGGGAATCTGAGTATCCGGCTATGCAAGTGGTGGCAGAGCCACAATAGGCGAGCCTTGATCGCATGCCTTCAAGAATAGCTCGGAGCGATTAGCGCGACTCTCAGTGGCCAACATGATTTCGATCAATGTTACAGTGCGCAGAATCCGGACGTTTAGTCTTCGAGCATGCTCAAGGTGCTGGCCGTCGATCCGTTTTGCTTTCCGCGCTTCGATGCCCGGTGTTTCTGCAAAATCATTGATGATTAACAGGCCTGGTAAATGCTGATCCATGCCAAGGCGTTCTCTGTGGCTGTCTAGCTGATTGATCTGTTCTCTCTTTATTCCCGAATTGACTCCTTTGATCTCCACTACAAAAAGAGGTGTGCCGGTTTCGGTGTGAATCAAGGCATCCTCTATGTAGCCTTCCTCGCTCTTGAGATTGAGTTGAAAAAAGTCTCGAAGCACTGATACAACCACCTTGTTCAGCAATGTTCCGGAGGCTGTGAGAACAGCTTTATACCGTGGCCATTTCGATAACTCCAGCTTGGCTTGATCAAGCCGTGCTGATAACGCATCAATTTCTGATGATATATTTTCCTCGTTCTTGAAGCAAATGGCTTCAAGCCATTGAGGTAGATAAAGGTCATTGCGCTTCTTGTATGACAAAATTGATTTCGCCGCGCATTTCAAAATGTCAGCCAACTCCCCTTGGCGTGAGATTGGCTTTAGCGGGAGAAAAAATTTCCGGCCTCCAATTTCAGCCGCAAACACTTCCCTGACATCATCAGAAGTAGCCAGCGCTTGAATTCCATGTGCTCGAAATGGGACGCCAAGCTTAGTTTGCGCGATTCCAAAGTCGTCAATGAACGCTCGGAATTCATCACTCTTTGATCTGAGGTGGGGGAACGGATCGTGCGAATTGGCCCAATCAAAGGACTTGTTGACTAACTTCCTCGCAAGATCGTTAAATCGAGTTTCGCGAGAGCCGCCGGGATTCAATCTGCGGAGAAAAAGACAAACCCAACCATTCCTGTCCAGAACGCGATAAAGTTGTTTTTCACGTTCAGCCAATTTTTTCGTTTCACATTGGTATGTTGTATATCTGTGGCCGTAGACATCCTGGTGTGTCTTTGTGATTTCAAAAATATCACTTGGGAGCATTATGGCATCAGCTGACGCAATTGATTCTTCGGAATCATAAGCGACGTGACCGATCGTATATTCGTCATCAGTGTGATTGAGGCCATCAGTGTTCGTGACTATTTTGTCGAAACCGAATGCAATGATCTGGGTTTTCCGCTTCATGTGAGTTGTCGCGCGGCACTGCTAAGCGCGTTCAGTTTGGACGTAAATCCATTTCTATGGTGCTGCCTGAATCCTGAACGCCCTTGCCTTATTGCACTCGCGTTGAGAGCCAGTCCGTCCTAGCGGCTTCCATCCGCGTTTGCTCAAGGGTGGACGATGTGCTGTCTCGCGCATCGCTTTGGTGTGCGTGTGGCGGAGACACCGCTTTGACTCGGGCGGGGGATGAACTGTGCTCCGTGCTTACCCCTTCGGCAGATGTGGCACGAGGACATCGGGTGGCTGGGCTTTTTGGCGTGCGCGTTCGGCGGCTTCGCGGGTGAAGATTTCCTGGGAGCGGAGCTTGCGGGTGCCGGTGGCGCGCTGGGTGGTGTAGGTGCCATCGGGCTGGAGCACGCGGGCGCGCAGAGTGTCGGCGAAGTGGGTGTCGAGGATGTGGATGAGGCGCTTTTTCGCGGCGGAGTCTTCGATGGGAGTGAGAAGCTCCACGCGTTTGGACAGATTGCGCGTCATGAAATCTGCGCTGCTGATCAACACGGCGGGGCGGCCACCCTGGCGGAAGTAGAAGACGCGGGCGTGCTCAAGGTAGCGGTCGATGATGCTGACGACGCGGATGTTCTCGCTGAGTCCTTTGATACCGGGGCGCAGGCAGCAGATGCCGCGCACATTGAGGCGCACGATGACTCCGGCGTGCGAGGCTTCGTAAAGCGCGGTGATCATCTCGCGGTCTTCGAGCGCGTTCATCTTGAGCACGATGCGCGCCGTCTCGCCCTGGCGCGCGCGCTCGGTCTCGCTGCGGATGAGCGCGACGATGCGTGAACGAAGGTCAAAGGGCGCCATGGAGATTTTCTCGAAGTGCATGAAGCGCGAGCGGCCCGTGACGGTGTTGAAGAACGCGGAGGCGTCGGTGCCGTAGTCGGCGCGGCAGGTGAGGTAGCTGATGTCGGTGTAGATGCGCGAGGTGGCCTCGTTGTAGTTCCCGGTGCCGAAGTGCATGTAGCGCGTCATGCGTCCGGCCTCGCGGCGCATGACGAGGCAGATCTTGGCGTGTGATTTCAATCCGCGCACGCCGTAGATGATCTGCGCCCCGGCGTGCATGAGTTCTTCCGCGCGCTCGAGATTGCGCGCCTCGTCAAAGCGGGCCTTCAGTTCGACCAGGACGGTGACATGCTTGCCGGCCTCGGCGGCTTTGATGAGCGCGGAGATGACGCGGCTGTTCTTCGCGGTGCGGTAGAGGATTTGTTTGATGGCGACGACGTTCGGATCTGCGGCGGCCTCTTCGATGAGGGCGAGGACGGGTTCGAAAGTTTCAAAGGGATGATGCAACAGGATGTCCTGGCGCTTGATCGCGTCGAAGATGCTCTCGCCCGGCATGATGTCGGGGCAGCTCTGCGCGTCCCAAGGCTCGACCTTGAGCTGCTCGTAGCCAGGCAGGTCTGCGATGTGGAAATACGAGCGCAGATCAAGCTCGCCAGGCGTGACATAGATCTGCGCGCCCTTTGCGCCGAACCACTCGCGCAACACGCGCTGGAGATCACGCGGTGCGCCCTCTTCGATCTCGATGCGTATGGTGGGGCTGATGAGCCGCGCCTCCAGGATTTCCTCCATCTCGATGGCAAGGTCGATGGCGCTCTCGTCATCGACAGCGATGTCGCCATTGCGGCTGAGGCGGAAGCGGGCGCATGAGGCGACATGCTCCTCGGGAAAAAAATGCGGGAGCTGGAGCTGTAGCAGGTCTTCGAGATGGATATAGACGAACTGGCCCGGCTCGGAGTCGGGGATCATCACGATGCGCGAGAGGCTGGAGGGCACGGTGAGAAGAACGAGCCGCCCTGTTTCCTCACCGCTCTCCTCGGTGCGCGTGACGCGGCAGAGCAGTGCGATTTCCAGCGCCTTGAGCATGACGGTGGGACCGCTGTCATCCACGCCGATGGGGGAGAGCACGGGATGCACCTGCTGCATGTAAAACTCTTCGAGAAAAGTTTTCTGCGCAGGCGTGATCTCGTCGAGACGCAGCCGCCGGATGCCATGCTGTCGCAGCGCGGGCGCGAGCTGCTCGTTGAGCACCTTGTATTGTCGCGCGACAAATTCCTTTGCGCGCTCCTGGATCGCATCGAGCTGCTGCGATGCGGTGAGGCCCGCGTCATCGCGCGCCTTGCGGCCCTGGTCCTTCACATATTGCAGACCACCGACGCGCACCATGAAGAACTCATCGAGATTCGAGGCGGTGATGGCGAGGAACTTCACGCGCTCGAGCAGCGGCAGATCAGCGCGCTCGGCCTCTTCGAGCACACGTTCATTAAAAGCCAGCCAGCTCAGCTCGCGATTAATGAAATGCGCCTCGGTGAGCTGAAGCTCGGGCGGAGCGGCTTGTGCGTCCGCGTCAGGATTTGCTGAGGATAATTTCATAACCGTAGATTTCGCGGAACAGATCGCACTTCGAGTTGATGGCGAGCTGCTCCACCGTGCTGTCCTCCACACCGGGAGTGACGATGGTCAGCCGGCCGCCTTCGGGGCGCAGGATGATCGAGCGGATGCGCTGGGAGTGGCTGCGGTCGAGCGCATCGGCGATGCGGAGCATGGCGGCGAGTTTGAAGACGATCATGCGCTCCTCGCGCGAGAGGTCGGCAAAGTTGGGGTGGCTCGGCTCCGGATTGTAGCGCCGGATGTAGCGCGCGAGCAGAGCAACCATCTCGCGGTCCGCAGTGCTCAGTCCGAACACATCCGTATTCAGGATGATGTACATGCTGTGCTTGTGATGCTCGCGCGGACTGATGAACATGCCGACCTCGTGCAGAATCGCCGCGACGCGGATGAGCAGCTCATACTTGCTGTCGAGCGCGTGCAGATGACGCAGCTCGCGGAAAAGCTGCTGCGCGAAAACGGCGACGTGCTCGGCGTGCTTGCGGTCCGTCTTGTAGCGATTGCCGATCTCGGCGGCCGAGTCGATGACCTCGTCCTGGAAGGTTTTCGTCTGCGTGCCCTCGTTCATGAGGTCGAGAAGCAGATCGCGCTGGAAATCTCCCTCGGGCACCCAGACATGGGTGTCTCCAAAGCGTTTCGCGAGCGCGAGATTCGTCTGAAGCGCGGGCACCACGCCCTCGCTGCCAGTGTAGTGCAGGCTCAATTTCTTCACGAGCTGATCCGGCGTGAGCTTGGCGAGCTTTGCGGTGAAGCTTTCCAGTTCCTCCTCCACGAGCCTGCTCGCGCCCTGGCGCGGCGGGGAGATGTGCGGCGCGACGCTTTGGATTTCATTGCCGATGGCGACGTGATGATCGACCGGGCAGCCCGAGTAATCCTGCGCGAGATGATCGACCACTCCGCGGATCTGCTCCTCGAGATGCGCGAGCTGGCTCACCGCTCCGCCCTCCGCCGATGTGACGGCCTCGCGGGCGCGGAAGATGCCGAGGCGGTAGCTGGAGTATCCGGCGATGCGGCCCTTTTTGAAATAGAGCGCGCGCGTGTTTCCGGGGCCGATGTGTGAGACGAAGGTATTGCCCTCCGCGAGTTTCGGATTCCGCTTCAGCAGCCGCAGTGTGATCTGATAAATGAGCCGCGTCATGTCACCATCGTCGATCAGTTTCGCGTTGAGGCCCGTGGTCACTTGCAGGCGGTTGAGGAAAATCTCGTGATTCGCCGCCTCAGCGAGAATGTTTGTGGTGTAAAGCCGCACATTGCCCAGCGGGATGCCGACCTCCTGCGTAGCGCGCAAGTAGTCGGCCATGATCGCCGCAGCCTGCTCCGAGGTGCGGCGTGAGATCGTGCCGTCGCGGAAAATATCGCGCGCGAGCGGCAGCGGTTTGTCAAAGTGCTCGGGCCGCTCCCTCTCGCCGCGCTCGCCGATGATCATCGAGACCGATGCCGCGCCGACGTAGATGACGGCCACTTCGGTCGCCATCAGCGGTGGCGTGGGCGCGGTGGCGGCTCCTGCCTCGACCAGTGATGAGGGGAGCGCGCTCATGGAATGAAGGCGGCTGACTGATCACTCAACCCGACGGACATGGGAGGATGGGATGATCTGTTGGGTGAGGTGCGCATGGTCAATGGGAGCGGGCGCACATCAAAAGTGCGCCGGCTCGAATGGCAAGTAACAAAGCATGAGACCGGGTGGTCCACACCGCAAAGGGCAGGGTGGTGTCGATCATGCCGCGATAGTGGTGCCGGTCGAATTCACGGGCTTTGTCATTTTGCATTCGTCATCCGTCATTCCTTCTGCATCGTCGCGGCCCACTGACTTATGTGCGGCATTTACGGATTCGCGGGTTTCGCTGAAGAAGGGCTTCTGGAACGGATGGGGCGCGTGATCAGGCATCGCGGCCCAGACGGGGAAGGGGAGTTCGCGGCTCCGCGCGGCGTGCCTTTCTCCATGGGAATGCGACGGCTTTCGATCATCGACCTCGACACTGGCTGGCAGCCGATTTTCAACGAGGATGGCTCCATCGCCATCTGCTACAACGGCGAAACGTACAATTACGTCGAACTGCGCGCAGAGCTTGAGAATAGAGGCCACGTCTTCAAAACGCACAGCGACACCGAGTGCCTCGTGCATGGCTATGAAGAGTGGGGCATCGAGGGCCTGCTGCGGCGCATGAACGGCATGTTTGCCTTTTGCATTTACGATTCCAACAAGCGCGAGTTCTTCATCGGCCGCGACCGCTGCGGACAGAAGCCGCTGTATTATCACCAAGCAGGCGGACGCTTTCTATTCGGCAGCGAGGTAAAGAGCATCCTGCAAAGCCAGCATGTGTTCGCCGCGCCGAATCTCGCGGCCATCGATCCCTTTCTCACGCTGCGCAATGTGCCGGAGCCGCAGACGATGTTCGACGGCATTTTCATCCTGCCTGTCGCGCACTACCTGCATTACCGGATCGACACCGCCGTGCTGAGCATTCACCGCTACTGGGAGGTGCCGCTGCTCGATGCGCGTACGGCGACATACAAGACGGAGCAGGAGTACTTCGAGGAGCTAGAGGCGCTCTTCAACGACAGCGTGCGCCTCTGCATGAGGAGTGATGTGCCGGTGGGCGCTTACCTGAGCGCCGGAGTCGATTCATCGCTCACCGTCGCGGCGATGACGCGGCATTCAAAGAGCATCAACACCTACTGCATCGGCTTTGACTCGCCCGTGGATGAAACGCCTGCCGCGCGCGAGACGGCTAAATTCCTCGGCACGAACCACCACGAGATCATCTGCCAGCCGGAGGATTTTGATCTGCTGCCGAAGATCATCTGGCACATGGACCGGCCCGTAGGCGACGCGCTTATCATCGCCTTTTACAAACTGGCGCAGGGCGCGAGTAGAGATTTGAAAGTCGTGCTCGGCGGTGAGGGCGCCGACGAGGCGTTCGCCGGCTATTCATTCCAAGGTGTCATCACGAAGGTGGAGAAAATGCGACGGAGGTTTCCATTCGCGCCGCGGCTCGGCGCGCTCGCGTTTCAAACGATCCCACATGCGCTGCTGAACAAGTTTTTCACTTTCCCGGCTGATCTCGGCAGCCAGGGAAAGAAACGCGTCGTGGATTTTCTGCGTGGCTACGGCAGCCGTGATCTGAATCACAACTTCAACGCGCTGCGCACCCTCTGGAGCCAGGACGAGCGGCGCGATGTTTACTGCGATGCCTTCAAGCATCGCGCCACCGAGTCGTGGATGGCAGATGAGAAGGACAAAGACAAGAACGGCCCATTCCTCGACCGCCTCCTCAAGCTGCAATATGACGAGTGGCTGCAAGACTGGGCGCTCATCCGCCAGGACAAAAACACGATGGCGCACAGCCTCGAATACCGGCTGCCCTTTCTTGATCACCGCCTCATCGAGCTGGCCTTCACCATGCCGGCGCAGATGAAGATCAACGGCAAGACCGACA
>JANPIW010000793.1:0-2408 GCA_031425215.1 Verrucomicrobiaceae bacterium | reverse complement strand
CGCTCGTCACGGACTTCATGCGTGTCGATGCGGCGGTCATGGCGGCTTCGGCCTGCTTTTGCTTTTCCGCAGCCTTCTTCGCGGCTTCGGCGTCGGTGGCGGCGATTTTTTTGGCTTCGGCGGCAGCGGCGGTGAGAAGTTGTTCGGCTTTCTTCTGCTCGGCTTCCGCCAAAGGCACAGCAGCGGGGTTGTAGCTGTATTTGCAGATGCCAAGACTCTGCAGCGCGAAGGTGTAATCGCCCGGAGCGATTCTCAATTCGGCGAGATTGAGCACCAGCTCGTGCGTGGCGGCCTTGATCGGGATGTCGAACTCCTTGATGGCGCTGAAGCCTTCGCCGTAGGCCTTCACTTTGATCGAGGTGCCGTTGAAATCATTCCGCCAGGTGAGCTTGAGCGGGATTTTCAGCGTCTCGCCCGCTTTGGCTTCGAAGACTTTGTTTTCAGCCAGCGCGATGGTCAGCGGAGCATGTTCGGAATCGGTGACGGACACGGGAACGTCGGCCATGAGACGCGGGGCGGGGATCTCGCCCTTCGCGTCCTTCACCGGCCATTCCATGCTCGCCACGCGAACAGGGCGGGAGACGACGGCACCATTGATGGTGGCTTTGCCGACGATCTTCGCGAGTGAGAAGCCGCGCTTCGCATCGCTGGACGCGGTGACGATGAGGTGGCCGTAAGGCTTGACCTTGCCGATCTTCAAACCGGCGGCGCTGACTCCTGGCGGCAGGTTCTCCATGGCGATGTCGATCTCGCCATCAAAGCCATCACGGCGCTGCACGGCGACTTCAAACGCACGCGAATCGCCCGCCCGCAGCGCCATCGGCTTGGAAAGCGAAGCGCGGTCGCCATTGCGCAGCGTCATATGAACGGCCCACGCGGCGAGTGAGAAGTCTGGCGTGGCCTGACGCACGACGAGCCGATAGACATTGTTCGCATCGGTGCGCGTGCCGCCGAAGAGATCGCGCACTTGCAGCCGGTAGGTGCCGTCTTCCTTGATCTCGAATTTACCGTTCACATCGGGCGAACCGGCGTCGTAAGGCGGGCCGTCATATGAGTAACCGTTGCTCGTCGTCTTCATCGGCGGTGCGATGTCATACAGTTCGGCCACGTCGGTGAACTTGCCGTCCTTCACCTGCTGCACGAGCACAAAGGGATCGGTGTTGAGCCCGAGACGCTCGCTGGCGACTTCCACCCACCACGTCTCGCCTTTTTTGGCGGTGAACTCAAAGGTATCGACGTCCGCAGCGGGATAGAACGCACCTGCGATGTCGCAGGGGAGGGTAATCTTCTGCGCGTCCTTGTTGTTTGGCTCGGCTTCTTTGGCGGCAGCCGTCGCTGCGAGACCTTCTGGCGGCCAGGACATCGAGCTGACTGTCGCTGTCTGCGGTTGCGGCTGCGCGGGGGAGTTTTGCAGCGCGAGACGATAGAAATGACGCTCGCCACCCTGGTAGGTGAGATCGCTCACTTTGATGAGATAAGTGCCATCCGCAGGCGGCGTGAAGTCGATGATGCCGCCCGTGCGGTTCACTTTCAGATCGCCACCCTTCGCGTCCGCGAGGATGAGCACCGGCGTAAGCCGTGAGTCGATCCCAACCGCCGCGCAGTCGATGGCGACGGCCTTGTCCTTCACACCTTGGAAGGAATAAAAATCCACCGCCCGCTTCGTCATCGTCGCATTGCAAATCGTGCCCACAGGCAGTGCCATCGCCGTCTCCACGGTGTTGTTGGCCTTCGTGCGCACGACTTCCGGCAGCTTGTTCACCGAAAACGCCCGCACTGAGGAAACACCGAGCCGCGACATCACTCGCGCATCATAAACACCCACCGGTGCATCGGCTGCGATGCTGACAGCAAACTTGTTCGTCGTTCCGGCCACGGGTTTCGCCACGATCTTCGGCGAGGAGAAGGTCAGTTCGGTCACGTCTTCGATGTTTTCACCGGTGATCGTTACTTCGACATTCGTTCCCGCCTGACCGCCCATGGGCATGACGGTGAGTAAGCGAGGCAGCGGCAGAGTGACCTGCTGGCCGAAAGCGGAGGCAGCAATGAAGATGCCGGAGGCGAGGATGAGGGCTGTTTTCGAATGCATGGTCTTAATGATTGTACAGAAACTCCTTCGTATTCAGCAGCGCCCAGAGCAGGTCTTCGTAGCCGTTGCGTTTGGCGCGTTGGGAATCGAGCGGCTTGCCGGCGGCGTCGTTTCGCGGCTTCAGCAGATGCGTTTCGGCGATGCGGATTTCGTCGGCGGCAGGTTCGCGGGAGAAGGCGGCGAGGTAGAGTTCGCGGATGCGTTTGGGCTCGGGCATTTCGGCCTTGGTGAGCATTTCAGCGCGACCACCCATGGCGGTGAGTTTGGCCTTCACATCGGCTGCATTCATGAGGTGCAGGCTCTGCGCGAGGCTGGC
Source organism: Verrucomicrobiaceae bacterium (assembly GCA_031425215.1). Lineage (GTDB taxonomy): Bacteria > Verrucomicrobiota > Verrucomicrobiia > Verrucomicrobiales > Verrucomicrobiaceae > JANPIW01. The sequence continues at coordinate 3 of JANPIW010000793.1, read as the reverse complement.
GGA
>JANPIW010000792.1:0-7551 GCA_031425215.1 Verrucomicrobiaceae bacterium | reverse complement strand
CAACATCATGCAGTCCTACCCGATGCCCGCGATCATCTGGGGTCTCGTGGTGCTGGGCGCGATCATCGGCCTGGCTGCATGGCGGATGGGCGCGGTGCGCTGGGTGGCGGCGGGTGATGCGCGCTGGCTGCCGCGTGTGTGGCAGACGCTTGGCTTTGCCGCGCTGGTCGCCAGCGTGACTTATTTTTTCAATCAGTCGCAGCTCCCGCTTTTCAAAAACAACTTCAACCGCGAGATCGGCAAGAACGGCATCTATGCCTGGTGCGCGGCGTTCTGGGAAAGCGAGATCGATTACGAGCGCTTTTATCTCAAGCTGGAAACGGATGCGGCGCTCGCGCGGGCGAAGGCATTGCTCACGCTGAGCGACACGCCGCCGGCCAGCGATGATCCGCGCGATCTGCGCCGCCTCATCCGGCATGAGGGGCCGGAGAAGCGGCACAACATGGTGTTCATCTCGGTGGAGAGTCTGAGCGCGGCGTTCATGAGCCACTTCAAGATCAACTTCAAAATGAAGTCGTGGTTGACGCCGAATCTCGACCGGCTGGCGGATGAGGGCCTCCTCTTCACGAATCTCTACGCCACCGGCACGCGCACGGTTCGCGGCCTGGAGGCACTAGTCCTCAGCGTACCGCCCACGCCTGGGCAGTCGATTGTCTGGCGGCCGCAGAATGCGAATCTCTTCAGCGCCGGCTCCGTGTGCCGCGAGCGCGGTTACGACACGAGCTATCTGTATGGCGGTGACGCGATGTTCGACAACATGGACACGTTTTTCTCCCGCAACGGCTACCGTGTCCTGGATCGCGGCTCGAAATCGGCGGAGGACATCACGTTTCAAAACGCGTGGGGCGTGGCGGACGAGGATCTTTTCCGCTGGGCCACGCAGGAGGCGGATGCGAATCATGCGAATGGGAAACCTTTCTTCATGCATGTGATGACGGTTTCCAATCACCGCCCCTTCACCTTCCCGGAAGGCCGCATCGACCTGCCGGAGGGCACGCGCGACGCGGCGGTGAAGTACACGGATCACGCCATCGGCGCGTTTCTGGAGGAGGCGAAGACGAAGCCCTGGTTTGCCAACACCATCTTCGTCATCGTCGCCGATCACTGCCACGGCAGCGCTGGCAAGGTGGAGCTGGACGTGACGAAGTATCACATCCCGTGCATCATCTGGAATCCGCAGCTCATCAAGCCGCGTGTGTATGACCGCCTGTGCAGCCAGATCGACGTGGTGCCCACGCTCTTCGGGCTGATAAACTGGAGCTACACCACGCGGTCGTTCGGCCAGGATGTGTTCTCTCCCGGCTACACGCCGGAGCGCGAGCGCATCTATGTCTCCAACTACCAAAAGATCGCCTGCATCGCCGGTGGCACCTTTGTCATGCTCAAGCCGAAGCAGCAGTCCACACTCGGAACAGTGAACATCCGGACTGGTGCGCTGACATTGGGCGCAACGGACGCCATGAAGTCACGACTTGATGACACCGTGGCGCTCTATCAGTCCGCCTCCTGGCTGTACCACAACGGCCATTTGTCGGCTGAGACGGACAAGCCGTGACGGGCGGGTGGTTATGGCTGGCGACTCGGAAACTGCCAGGGTGGAGTTTTGCCGCTGAAGGCATCCATTTTATTTTCCACCCGCGAGCACGACTAGTCCGGCCACGATGAGCGCAGCTCCGGCGGCGATGCGCCAAGTGAATGGCTCGCCGAGCAGCGTGATGGAAAGAACGAGCGTGACGAGGATGCTGCTTTTATCGACGAGCGAGACATACGACACTGTGCCTTCCTTCATAGCGCGATAATAGCATATCCACGAGAGCGTGGTGGTCAGCGCTGAAAGCGCGAGCAGGGCGATGGAGCGCCAGCCAGCCTGCTGCAATGCAACGGCGGCTTTGCTGGTGCCGGTCCATAGCAGCGTGTTCAGCATGACGAAGCCAAACACAAACACGGTGCGCACGGCGAGATCCAGAGATGCGGTTCGATTTGCATGGCGGTTCGAGCAGAAGAAGCGCCCACCTTGCGCGCAAGTTCGGAGTGGCACTGGATCTAATGCGTCGCAGGCAAAGCGAGCGCGAGCGCGGTCGTGGCCCAGCAGGCGGCGGTGATGGAGATGAACTGGTCTTTGCCGTGCGGGTAGCCGGACTCGAAGTGCTTTTGAAACGGTTTGCTACGCGAGACGACATGCCAGGAAGCGTCGGGCAGCTGTGCTTTTAGCAGCCACTGCACGCCGCGTTGAAATGCAGGATCATTTGTGGTGGTGCTGCTGGTGCGGTGCAGCGCGACGAGCGCTGTGGCGGTGGCATAGGCGTCGGATGTCATGCTTTCGAGCTGCGCCCAGCCGCCATCGGCGCGTTGCGTGTGGAGAAGGTCTCGCGCTGATTGCTGGATGATCTCGCGATCAGCGGCTATGGCGTGGTGCGACCAGAGTCGGAAGACGCGATCCTCGGTGTCTTTGGCGGGTGTTTTGAGCAGCCATGATCTCACCTGCGCCGTGCGCTGTGTGATGCGCTCCTTCTGCGCATCGGTGCCGAAGTGCGTCATGCCTTCGAGTGCAAAGTAAGTGGTGCTGAAAGGGCTTTCTTCGCTCGGTGGGCGGATGGATTGTGGCTTCCAGTGGTCGAGGTCTTTTTGATGAGCGAGCAAGTACGCGACCACGGCCTCGGTGTTGGCGTCAGCTCTCCAGCCGCCGAGTTTCAGCGTCCAAAGGGCCGAGCCTGCGGTGAGCGCCTCGCCGCCCTGGCCTTTGCCGGCGAGGTAGTTTTCGCGACCTTTGGCGAGAAAGTCGGCGGTGAACTGGAGCTGTGTTTTGAGATTCACAGCATCCACTTTAAAGCCGCGCTCGCGTGCGGTGATAAAGGTCATCACGGGCAGGCCGGTGTGATGGCAGGTGAAGCAGTTCGAGCGCTCGTCGATGGCGATGACCGAGCTGCGCTCCAGCAGCGGCAGCGATTTCTCGATTGCCGCGCGGATGGCTGGCTCCTCTGCGGCATTACTTGACGCACCAGCGAGAGACAGCATGAGAATGGAGAGCAGCGCGCGATGTTTCATCGGTCACATTAAACGCGAACTCAAACGCGCATCCATCGTCCTCCCCTGAGCGCACGCGGATGGAAGCCGCTACAACGGACTGCGGCAAAATGCCGCAGTCAGGATGAGGCACCGCGAAGTGGCTGTGATTTCTAACCGCCGTCCGCGCGCGGCCTTAAGCGGGACGTCAAAACTTCTGGAGCATTTCGTGTCTGTGGAAGCACAATGCTCATCTCGCAGGAGTGATATGGCTACTTTGCGACGGCTTTCACGCCGCTGAGCGGATGTTGCGTGACGGCGTCCCAAGCAAGTTTTTGGAGCAGCGCGTTGAGTTTTCCAGACTCGGGCAGCCTGGCAATGGCGGCGGGCGCCGGCAGGCCGACGGGGCTGCGGCCATAGATCACGGCGAAGTGGCAGTAGGCAGCAAGGGCTTTCACATGATCACGCGGATGGCCGATGGGGTCGGTGAAAAGCTCGCTCTGTTTCGCGATGCCGGGCGCCTCGCCTTTGATGATCAGCTCGCGCAACGCGAGCACCGCCTGGCCGACGGGGACGATGAAGACCGCAGGTTTGTCCTTGGCGTATTTCGCATTCAGCTCGCGCACATGATCGTCCATCGACGTGAAGTAGGCGTCGTGCGCCTCGTGCAGTTGCGCCATTGTTTTGCTGTCGCGATCGATGACGAGACCCTTGTTCGGCTTGCCCCAGAGCGAGCCGTCATCAAAGGTCATCCAGAACTCTTGCACGGTGATGCGCAGGTTCGGATTATGTTCGAGGCCGAGGTTCACAAAGTTCTCGATGCCTGCGTCGGGCAGAAAGACCGGCGAGAGCGTGAGCACATCGGCTTTGCCTTTGATCAGCACGGGCTTGATCTTCTGCTTGTCGTCTTTCGCATCCCAATGCTGGATCGTGCGCGAGCCGCCGATGGAGGAGAGACCAACCTGCTGATGGCCGGTGATATGCGCCCTGGCGGCGAGGTCATTGAGCAGGCCAGGCATCCAGACATGGAAGCTGTGGCCGGCGGTGAGAACGCGCAGACCCTTCGGCGGAGCCTGAAGCGTTTCCGCGATGGCGTGCGTCGTCGCGAGCAGCAGAAGTAGGGCGGGGAGGAGGCTGCGGAGTTTGGTTGATTTCATGGTGGATGAGGAACGGCGTGGAAGAGTGAAGATTGCGACGCGGATTATGAAGAAGCGGCACGTCACGGGTTCAGAGAGGCAGCGTAGCAAAGGTCAGTGCCTCGGGAGCTGCAGAGGTCAGAGCAGTAGAGCCTTGGAGATCACGTCACGTGGCAACAGGCACCATAGAGATTCGTCTGGCGTCGAAACTGCATGGGAGTGTTAAACAGCATCAGTCCCGCCTCAACGCTGTGCGATGCACATCCAAGCGGCTGCGAGCGGCAATTATTTGCGGAGAAAAAATGTCGCAACGCAATGAGATCCCTCGTGTTAGACTCCGCCCGTTCCCAAGGACACTTCCATGATGACCGACCCATCAAAAGATCCCGAAATACAGCCGTCATACCACGGGCTGTCTGGTGATGACAGCCACGACAATCTCAGCATGTCCCTGCTGCTGGGCCGCATCTTCAATGATGACGAGGAAGTGATTTTCACCGATTTCATCCCGCGCGTGGAAGGTGATTTCGCCTGCGCAGGATGATCTCGTGAAGTGCTGAATGCCGATGACTCGTCGGCCATCCAAAAACCACAGCCGACGAATCGTCAGCGTTCCATGCGAGCGTCCGCTCAACGAAAGAGCTTCGTGCCCGCCGCGAGGTGTGCTTTGTACTCTTCCATGCGCGACTCCACACGCTCGCGGATGCTGCTCTCGCCGAGGCCGTTGTGCTCGGTGGCCACGAGCGCGGTGAGGAGCGCGACGAGGGCCTGCACATCAGGCATCATCACAAACTCAGGCGCGATCTCTTTCGCCTCGGTGGTGTTGTGGTAGTTGCCCAGGGGAATGGAAATGCCTGCGCTGCGGATGCCGCAGGCCTGGAGAGCAGTGGCCTCGCACGCGCCGGCATCAAGCAGGCAGCGCTGCACACGGATGCCTTGCTCTTTCGCGGTCTTCATCAGGATGGCCGTGGCCTCGTTGTCGAACACGGATAGCCTGTCACCGACACGAATCACCGGCCCGCCGCCCATCACCGCGCCATTCACCGGGCGGCTGGTTTCGAGTGAAAGGAAAACCGCTTCTTTGCCGAAGGGCCAGTTTTGTCCCAGGTGCCAGGCACCGAGGAAGCCGATCTCCTCCGCGCGAGTAAACGCGGCGTGAACGGTGGCCTTGAGCTTGAGCTGCGCGAGCGCCCAGAAAGTGGCGATGATCATGGAGCAGCCGATGAGGTCGTCACAGGCGACAGCCTCGATTTTCTCCTTGGTGATGTTCAGCGGAAAATTCCACTGGGCGATCTGGCCCTTCGCTTTGCGCAGCCCGCGCTTCACACCGCTGTCCACCTCGGGCTTGGCCACGCCGCCGATGAACTCCCAGGCGTCCTTGCCGGTCGCGCCCGGTGTCTTCACAAAGGCCGGGTGGTCCATGTGCGCGCCGAGCACCCAGTTGGGGCGCTTGGAGCTGTTGCCGAGTTTGTAAGTGGCCAGCAGGTTGCCGAATTTGTCGCGCTTGAGCTTCACGTTCGGACAGTCCTTCAGCAAAGACTCGATCTCGCCGCGCACATGATATTCATGAAACGGCGCGGTGGGCTGTTTGAGAATTCGCTTGAGTATCGTGTTGAGCGTTGGCACTGCCATGGGCGCACAGTAATGAGATTTCCCGAAACACCAACACCATCGTGATACGGCTCCGATATTTTTTCGAGACGCTCCTCGTGCGCGCGGCAGCGTGGCTTTTCCCCCGGATGCCGCGTCATGTCACGCTCGTGCTGGCGCGCGTCGCGGGCTCGCTGGCCTTCTGGCTCGACTGGCGCGGGAGGACGACCGCGCTGGAGAATCTGCGCTGCGTTTTCGGCGGCGAGAAGTCTGAGGGCGAGCTGCGCCGCATCACGCGCCAGTGCTACCAGGGTTTTGCGCGCACGTTCATGGATCTGTTCTGGACGGCCAGCCTCACGGATGAAAACTACTCGCAGCACATCCGGCTGCGTTTTGCCGATGACAAAATGGAGGAAGAGGCGAGCGGGTCAGGAGCCATCTGGATCACTCCCCACTTCGGTAACTTCGAGCTTTCCGGCATGGTCTGGGGTTTTCGCGGCTTCAAGAAAATCATCGTCGCGCAGGACTTCAAAAACCCGGCGCTCACTCCCATCTTCACACGGCTTCGCATGGTATCCGGCCATCAGGTCATCCCGAGCAAGTCCGCGATGCTGCGACTGATGAAGGCCATGCGCGGCAAGGGCTACACGGGAATCCTCACCGATCTCACGGTGAAGCCCGGACGTGCCGCCGCCGTCATCGAGTGCTTTGGCCGCAAGACTTGCGTGACCGTCCTTCATGTCATGCTGGCGCAAAAATTTGGTATCGGCATCCATCCCGTCCTGTGCTATCCGATGCCGGACGGCACCTATGAAATCCACGTCGCCAACGCCATCCGGCCAGGCAGGGAAGAGTCCATGCAAAAGGTGGCGCAGAGATGCTGGGACCAGTTCGAGCCGCACATCCGCGAGCGACCCGAGCTGTGGATGTGGATGTACAAGCACTGGCGCTACCTGCCCGGCGCGGAGCGCGATCCCGCCTATCCTGCGTATGCGAATCCCAGCAAGGCATTCGCCGCGCTTGTGAGTGCAGCGAAAGAGCAGGGGAAATAAAAAAACCGGAGAAGCTCCCTCCTCTCCGGTCCTTGAAATGATTTCGAGTCTGGCCGCGCGGATTACTCGGCGTTTTCTTCCACATAGCGAATCACGTCGCCCACAGATTGAAGCTTCTCGGCCTCCTCGTCGGGAACGTCGATGCCGAATTCTTCCTCAAACGCCATCACCAGCTCAACCGTGTCGAGCGAGTCAGCACCGAGGTCCTCGATGAATTTAGCCTCGGGGGTCACTTGCTCCGGATTCACGCCAAGCTGTTCGACGATGATGTCCCGGACTTTGTCTGCGATGTTGTCTGCCATAGATGGGGTTTGGTTTTGGTGCGGCGGAGCTTTAGCGGCCCGACTTCTTTTGGCAAGGGGAATTAACGCGAAAGTTGGCGCCCGCTCACAAGGCGGCGCGCGAATGCAATTCACGAGGGAAAAAGCGCGTCATGCGTCAGGTTTTTCAAACGGTTTTTCCTCTTCCTCATCTTCCGGCTCCTCAACCTTTTCGATCAGCTCTCCGTTGAAAACCGAGAGCAGGCGCTCGAGCACGGCCTCCGCGCCCTTCTCGTCGTATTTCAGGCAATCAATCGCCACGCGTTTCTCCGCGCCTTCGCCGCCATCGCGGAACCAAGCATAGGCGAGGCCCTTGGCGCCCCATTTTCGTTTGTCGATCTTGAACACATCGGCAAACACCACCTTCGTCCCGTCCGGCATGATCATGTGCGACGCGCAGCCTCGGAACACCTTGCCTTTGTTCATGAGCACGAGCACACCCACGACCAC
>JANPIW010000791.1:0-2392 GCA_031425215.1 Verrucomicrobiaceae bacterium | reverse complement strand
GCTGCCGCTGTGGGGCGCGCTGGCCAATCTCCTTTACCTCGCTGGCGGCATTCTCATGCTCTCCAGCTCGCGCCTCCGCACGGCGACGGCGCGAGGCTTCAAGCTCTGGGAGGACTGATCGAGGCACCGAGCGCTGCAATGCAGCCGCGCAGTTCGACGGATGCTTGAAGCCTGCGCGATCTCCAGCACGGATGAGTTCGACTGCTGAAGGCGACCCACTCCTGCCGGATTCCGTCTGATGTCGCTCAGCGACAACTGCCCTGGATATCCGCGCGTGAAGTGCAACCTCCGCCGTGCAACCGCGCAGCACTTGCGCTCTCCTTGTTTTCCGCGACTATCCGGCCCCTTTTTCCCATGATCCCCAACGCCTACCGCACCCAGCACTGCAACGAAATCCGCAAAGCACACATCGGCCAAACGGTCACGCTGTGCGGATGGGTGAACTCGGCGCGCGACCATGGCGGTGTGATTTTTGTCGATCTGCGCGACCGCGAAGGGCTGACGCAGGTGGTGTTCCGGCCGGAGGAAAACGCGGAGCTGGCTGCGAAGAGCCATGACTTGCGCGATGAAGATGTGATCCAGGTCACGGGCAAAGTGGCGGCGCGCCTCGCGGGCACGGAGAATGAGAAGCTGGGCACAGGCGATGTGGAGATCGTTGCCGCAGGCTTCAACATGCTCAACAAAGCTGACGTGCTGCCTTTCCAGCTCGACCGCGAGCTTTCCAATGAGGACATGCGGATGAAGTACCGCTTTCTCGATCTGCGCCGCGAGCGGCTGAACCGCAACATCCGCACACGACACAAGATCACGAACGCGGCGCGCAATCATCTCGACAGCGCGGGCTTCATCGAGGTGGAGACGCCCATCTTGTCGAACCCCACGCCGGAGGGCGCGCGCGATTTCCTCGTGCCTGCGCGGCTCAGCCCTGGGAAGTTCTTCGCGCTTCCGCAGGCACCGCAGCAATACAAACAACTGCTCATGGTCGCGGGACTGGAGCGGTATTTCCAGATCGCGCGCTGCTTCCGCGATGAAGACCTGCGCGCTGACCGGCAGCCGGAGTTCACGCAGATCGACATCGAGGCCAGCTTCATCACGCGCGCTGACATCGTCACGCTCGTCGAAGGATTGCTCGCGGCGATGTTCAAAGCGGGGCAAGGCGTGGACATTCCCCTGCCCTTCCCGCAGATGACGTATCAAGAAGCGATGGACCGCTACGGCAGCGACAAGCCGGACACGCGCTATGGTCTCGAAATCCATGACATGCGTGATGTCTTTGCCAGCTCGGGCTTCAAGATTTTCAAAGGCATCCTCGACGGCGGCGGCGTGGTGCGCGCCATCAATGCCAAAGGCTTCGCCGGCATCACCACGGGTCAGATGATCCGTCTCAACGAGCTGGCCACCGAGGCCGGCATGAAGGTGAAACAGCTCGCCTTCATCAAGGTCGAGGGTGGCGAGTACAAATCGCCGCTGTGGAAATTCTTCGGCGAGGATGAGAAGGCCGCGATGATCGCCAAGCTCGGCATCGAGGAGAACGATCTGATCTTCTTTTATGCAGGCACATGGGACGAGGCCTGCAACATCCTCGGTCGCGTGCGCACCGAGATCGCCTCCATGCAGCAGCTTCTCAAAGACAGCACCGCGCTGAATTTCCTTTGGGTCGTCGATTTCCCATTGCTCGCCCATGTGCCCGAGGATCAGGGCTGGGTGGCCGTGCATCATCCCTTCACGCGACCAAAGACAGAGGACGTGCCGCTGCTGGAGGCTGGCGAGTATGCCAAGGTGCGCGCCGACGCTTACGACGTGGTGCTCAATGGCTACGAGCTGGGCGGCGGCTCCATCCGAATCCACGAGGGCGATCTGCAAAGCAAAATGTTCTCCGTGCTCGGTGTGAGCGAGGAGGAGAAGGCGCATAAGTTTGGCCATCTGCTCGATGCGTTCCGCTTCGGCGCGCCACCGCACGGCGGGCTGGCGCTGGGACTCGACCGTATCGCCATGCTGGTGAGCAGCGAGGACAGCATCCGCGAGGTGATCGCCTTTCCGAAGAACAACAAGGCCTGCGACCTCATGACCGACAGCCCCACGAATGTGGATCCGAAGGCGCTGCGTGATTTGTATGTGCAGAGCACCTGGAAGCCGAAGGTGAAGGAAGCCGGAGACGCGAGCTGAGCGGCGGTGGTTATAGGCCGCATTTCTCACATCCCGGGGCAAAGCACATCGCACTGATTGCTTTGCCTTCTCTCCGTCACCGCGCGCGCTCCAGCTCCGCGATTTTCGCGTCCTTTTTTGCGAGCTTCTCGTCGCGGCGCGCGATCATGCCGCGAAAGTTCTCCAGCTTCTCGCGGAAGGGCGCGGCCTCGTCCTGGAGCTGCTGAATCTGCCGCTCCATCGCCGC
>JANPIW010000790.1:0-12565 GCA_031425215.1 Verrucomicrobiaceae bacterium | reverse complement strand
CGAACACCGTCACCGGCAACACCGTGCGCAATCTGTACAGTGCGAGTCAGAACACGGGCACTGGCAGTGTGTCATCCGTGCTGGGAATCAGCCAGACCTCGACCTTAGCGGGCCAGACAGTTGCTCAAAATGTCGTGCATTCGCTTTTCAGCACCGCGTCCTCAGCAGACGTTAGCGTCATCGGTGTTTACTACACCGGGAGTACTATTGCCGGCTCGAATCTCATTGCTCGCAATCTGGTACATAGCCTCTCCCTCGCCTCGACCGGTGAAGGTTCGAGTTTGACCGGTATGTATTTCAACGCCGGCACCCTCACCGCACGGAACAACATGGTGTGCGTGGGCCTCGATGCCAGCGGGGCGCGCACTGCATCCGCCTCGGATGTGACCGGCATCCTGGACAATGCTGCGACAGCGGGCCGGAACTTTTTCCATAACTCAGTCCTTGTGGGTGGCCAGTTGACTGGCGCGACGAGCAACAACACATGCTCCTTTCTCAGCGTCGGAACCAGCAATGCCCGCGAAATTCGTGACAATATTTTCGTCAATGCACGCAGCAGTGTGGTCATCGGCGGCACCAGCGGCTCCGGTCGCCACTATGCCGTCTTTTTAGCGTCGTCTGGCACCAGCGGGCTCACTGCGGACAACAACATCTATTTCGTCAGCGTTGCCAACGGTGTGCTGGGCTACTTCAATCGCGCCAACCGCGTCACTCTAGCCGCCTGGCAGGCTGCGACCGGCGTGGATGCCGCGAGCCTGAGCGTTGATCCGCGCTTCGTCAATCCGGCCGGCGGTGTGACGGCTGATCTGCATTTGCTGCCCGGCACTCCGGCTGACGGCGCGGGCGGGATCATCGCTGGAGTGACTGATGATTTTGACGGAGAGGCTCGAAGTGCTCTGTCACCCGCGGACATCGGGGCGGACGCTGGAGGCTACAGCCCCGGCATTTCGTACCCGGCCCTGGGCTTCGGCAGCACGACCAGCCGTGTGCTCACCGGCTGGGCCAGCATCACGGCGTATCCGGGCGGCGTCGCCGGGGGAGCGGACGCTCCGCGTTTGTACTTCAAGAAAGCCGCCGAGGCCGATGTCTTCGGCGTGGCCAATGACGCGAACGGAAATGGCTGGAAGTATGTGATCGCCAGCAACGCAAGCAGCCCTTACAGCTTCTTCGTCGATTACTCGCTGCTCGGCGGTGGTGGAGTGAGTGTGGGTGACACGATCGAGTACTTCGTGGCGGCGCAAGACGCGGCTGGCAATTTTCACTCGGCACCCTATGGCGCGGCCACCTCGGCCACGCCTCCGGTGCAGAACGTGAGCGCCACACCGGTGTTGGGGGTGCTCAGCTACAACATCCTGCAAGCGCTCGAGGGCACCGTTACGGTCGGCCCTGGTGGCAGCTTTCCCAGCCTTAGCGGCACGGGCGGACTTTTCGCGGCGCTGAAATCGCAGGTGCTCGCTGGCAATCTCACGGTGCTCGTGACGGGCAATACCACCGAGAACGGCAGCCACGCGATCCAACCGTTCATTTCTGACGTCAATTATCCACCTGTCGCCAGCACCTTCACTGTGACCATCCAGCCCGACAGCGCGACGACGCGGGTGCTGTCCGGCTCTTCCACGGGCGCCCTGATCCGGCTGAATGGAGCGCGGCGTGTGACGATCGACGGCAGCTTTGGCGCCAGCGGACGGCACCTGACCCTCCGCAATACGAACACCGGCGGGGCTACCGTCCAGTTCATCAACGACGCCTCGGACAACTCCGTGCGGAACTGCGTGATCGAGGGTGCGGCGACATTGGGCTTCGGAGGCGTGGTGCATTTCAGCTCCGGAGCGATCACGGGCAATGACAACAACACGGTGACGGGCAATCAAATCCGCGATCGCAGCGATGCCGTCGGCGTGCCGGGAGCGTTGATCTGTTCGTACGTGACATCGTCCACGGTGGCGAACAGCAACAACTCGGTTTCCACCAACGAGCTGTTCAATTTCACAGAGTATGGCGTGTATGCGAACACTGGCGGTGAGGGGTGGAGCATCACTGGCAACACCATTTACCAGACCGCCGCACGCACGAGCGTGCTGACCGGCATCTATTTGAATGAGCTGGGAACGAACATCATTCGTGGCAACAAAGTGCGGGACCTGATCACGAGCCAGGCTGTGACAGGCATCAGCCTCCCCGGCCAAATGGGCGACACCATGGTCGAAGGCAATCGCATCTGGAACCTCGGCAACACGGCGGGCAGCACCGGCACGGTTTATGGCGTTCATTTGAATCCTGCGGCGGCTCACAGCGCTACAGTGGTGAACAATATGATCACGCTCGGTTCCACTGGTGTCACGTCACAGCGGCTTTCGGGCATTTTTGAAGCTGGTCAGCTCAACAGCGCGGTTGTCATCGCGCACAACACCGTGCTCATCAACGGCGTCGGAGGCGCGGGGCAGGAAACCAGGGCCTATAATCACGGCGGCTATTCGACCACCACTGTGAACAACAATCTGTTTATGAACCTGCGCACTGGAGGAAGCACCCACTATGCCGCCAACCACCCGATTGGCACGTTCGGGCCGCTGTCGATGGACTACAATGTCTATGCCGGCACCGGCCTGGGTGATCCTGCGAGCTATTTCGACTCCAGCAATGGCTTCACCACCGGCACCCCCGTCAACTTCACACTATGGCAGGCTTATATCCCTAGCGACACGCACTCCAGCGCGGGCAATCCCGGTGGCAACTTCACGAGCGCGATGTTTGTGGACGCTGCGAATGGCGACCTGCATCTCGTGCCGGGCGGGAATGTGTTGGTGAACGGCGCGGGAACGCCCATCGCCGGAGTGATCACCGACTTCGATGGGCACACGCGCAGCGCCACCGCGCCATACATCGGCGCGGATGAACTGCTCACGCCCTTCCAGCACTGGGCGGCTGCGAACGGCGTCGGCGGTGATCCGAACGCGCTCGGTGCCAACGGGCAGAAGAACCTGCTCAACTTCGCCTTCGGCATGAGTCCTGCGAGCGCGATGCTCGGCGATTTGATTTACAACGGCACGCTCGCTGGCGGTGGCACCATCGGCGTCAGGGGCCTGCCCATGGTGATTTGCGAATCCAGCGGGCTCGATTCCCGCGTGCTCTTTGTGAGACGTTCCGATCACATCGCCGCAGGGCTGACTTACACACCGCAGTTCAGCGGCACGCTCGGCGCCTGGGCCGACAGCAGCGACTCTCCGTCAGTGCTGGCCGATGACGGCTCGTTTCAAATCGTCAGCGTGCCGTTTCCGTCCTCCGTCGCCGGGGGGCCGGCGCGGTTCTGCATGATCCGCGTGAGCCTCGCCCCTTGAACTAGAGGCCGTGTTGTGGCAAACGGTGCGGCCCATGTCAGCAGCAGCACAGCAGATTCAATTTGGCGCCCGTGATTCGAAACAAGCCGTCGAGGAGGGCCTCGTCTTCGCCCCGAAGTTCGACGAGCACGGCCTCATCCCGTGCATGGCGCTCGACGCCGAGACGGGCGTGCCGCTGATGCTCGCGTATATGAATGAGGAATCGCTGCGCCTGACCATCGAAAAGGGCGAGGCCGTTTATTGGAGCCGGAGCCGGAAGGAACTTTGGCACAAAGGCAAAACCAGCGGCGAGATCCAAAAGGTGATCGAGATGACGACCGACTGCGACCAGGACGCCATCGTGCTCCGCGTGAAGCAGATGGGCGGCGGCTGCTGCCACACGAAACGGAAGACGTGCTTTTACCGCAGCATCCCGACAGGCGCGGCTATCAGCGGCGAGGTGATGATGATGTAGGACTCAGAGCGGACGCGCTAATTCCCGCCTCTGGTCCACGGACATTTCATTTCGCAAACCAGCTCTTCGCGAGCGCGTCGTTGGCGAAGAATTCGAGAAGCTGCTTCGCCACTTTCTCGCGGCCGCTATCGCTCGGATGCACACCGTCCCCGGAGAAATCTTCCTTAACCCATTTCAAGTCATCGAGCTTGCGGCCCTTGGTGCCCTCGGCCCAGAGATAGGGACCCCAGACAAGCAAAGGCGCTTTGTCAGCTGCCAGCGTGGACTCTCCTTTTAACTGCGCCTGGATGAGATGGCGCACACCGAAGGCGCTCTCGTATGCATACGGCTCGGGGTTCAATCCGCCGTTCGCATTCCCCGCCCAGATGCGGCTGCCGAGGTAGGCGATGCGGAGGTTCGGAAACTTCGCCTTCGCGTTTTGCAACACCTTGGTCGTGTCCGCCTCCAGCTTGGTGAGATGCTCCTGCATTGAGCCGCTCGGCCCTTTGTTAGCCAGCTTGATCCACGCCACCTGCACCTGTGCGGGAGTGACCTTCGCGTTCGTGATGCGGTTCATCGCCTCCTGCCACGGACGGCCATCGGGATCGACCCACTCAGCCATCGCCTGGCCGCCTTGCGCGCAATCGACGATGGTGAGCTGCTCCGACTTCCTCGCGTCGGCATCGGCGATGCGTTTGAAAAAAGAAAACTCCTGCGTCGCATTCGACATGCTGATGGAAACGAGCACAACCTTGCCATCGATGGGCTTGATCTGCGCGAGCGCGTCGTTGGCAGATTTCACCAATGCCTCCGGTGGTGTGTTTTTTCCGCCGCCATAAAGCCCGCCGTCCTCGCCCTCGTAGCGATCCTCGGCGCTCATGTCGCTCAGCGGCTTCAGTGATTCAGGCGCTTTGCGTTGATTCGCCGGAGCGCCACCTCCGCCGCCACCACCGCGTTTGCGGAGTTCCTTGGCCTTGTTCAGATACGCCTGCTCATCCTCCGTCAGTTTTCCGCCGCTCTGCTCGCGCTGGAAAAGCGCCTGCGCTTTCGGCCAGTCGATGCCATCTGCAGATTTTCCTCTCGGCTGCTGTTTGGCGCGCTCCGCCTTGGCGCGTTCGATGTAGGCTTTCTCATCCTCTGTCAGCGTGCCGCCACTTTTCTGCCGCTCAAAGAGCTGGCGCACTTTGTCGAAATCGACCGGTTCATTTTTCGTCTCGGCGAACACAGAGGAGAAACCGAGGGTGGCGAGCAGCAGGAGTCGGGTGGTGAGTTTCATGGCTGCGGGCTGAAACCCACGCCGAGGCCGAAGGATGCGTGGATGAGGGCAAAATCATGCAGGGCGCATGGAATGCCGGCGACCCGCCTGCCTTCAGACACCTCCAGCATTTGCGGAGCGCAAGTGTGCGCCGCGAATGCGGCACTACTTGCCATTTCAGCGTGGGCGGACGGCGGAGTCAGGTCTGTGGTGGTTGCGGCGTACGGATACCCAGAAGGGACATCGGGCAAATGTGTCTATAGACCACTCGGCGCTTCATGCGACCCCGGCTGTATCTTGCAGCCCACCGTTGAAGATCGGCTCATTGAGCCGATTCCTCGAAGCCGGTCTCTCCTCCGGGGAAAAGTGTGGTCGAGGCTGAGCCAGCGGCTTCATACGGCAAAAAAAGGAACCTCAGCGGCGAGCGCGGGGACCCGCACGGTGAGCATGTGGACCCGCATGGCGAGGTGCGGACCAGGAATTCCGGGGTCAATGACCCCGGCCACAGCGCCGCTATGCCGCAAGCCTTGGAATCACTCCTTCTTCGGCCAGAGAATCTCCAACCGGTTGAGCGCCTCCAGCTTGATTTCCGGCCAGAGTTCGCCGGGAATAGGCGGTGAAATCCGGCAAAAACTGTTTCACGAAGAAAAAGCTTCACACCCCGTACCCGGCCCGATAGCATCGCCATCAATCCCAAACCAGCCCATGCCCGCCGCCCGCGATATACACCCCGCCCCTGCCTGCCGGTTTGCACGCACCGACGCGTCATATTTCAGCGCCAGTTCCTTAGCACCCACCGGTGAGCACAAACCAACAAAGTTGTCGCCATTAAAGACGCTGGAGCACGAACCGACGCTTTTGTTTCTCATCGATTCTTCGGCTAAACGCAATGCGCCATGATTCGGACCGCAATCCCATTCGGTTACCTGTTCATTGCACTGTTTCTTGGTGCGGTTCTTCTCACAGGCTCAGGTCTCGCGGTTTGGGGATGGTTGCGACGGAGACGTTCTGCACTCCTTTTTGGCTCAACAATAGTAGTTGGCGTCATTGGCCTGGTTATCACGGAGGTCGTGTTTCGGGCTTCGATGAAGTGGAACCCATCCATCACGGACGACTCTCGTATTATCGGCACTTGGGCAGATGATCGGGAGACGATAACCCTCCGAGCGGACCACACAGTTGATTATAGATCCGATACAGAAGGGTTTTCTGGGAAGTGGTCGCGCGACGATTGGAATCTCCATCTGACAGCAGAGGGTGTTGACTCAATGATAAGGTTCATCAGCTTCAGAGGCGAATTGCGATTGATGTCCAACCCGCCAGATGATCCAGACATGTGGAATGAGAACTTGGGACTCGTCCGGAGACAGTGACCCTTTCCTTAACCACGCCAACCTACAGCCGTCCCGCTCCGGTTGCCATCCACGGGTCCCGCAGGGTGGGTCGTCGTCTCCAGGCCAGTGGCTAGGGCTGGATTTGATGGGCCGTTTGCCCAGAATGCTATGCGTGATGGAGCGCAGCTTGCCAAATGAGGCAGCACCCACCTGCATCTTTGGGTTTTTTCCGGTGTTGAAGAAAAAAATCCCGCGCCACACACAAAGCCTCGGAGCGGCGGCGTTAAGCGCTGTGAATCCCACCCGCCATGTGTCTCACTGAACCAGATCAACCGACGAACGCCAGCGACTGGAAGCAATGCTTCCGCGAGCTGGCTCCGCGCTTGATCATGTATGCGCGGGGTTTTGTGGACAGCGTGGCGGACGCTGAGGATGTGGTGCAGAGCGCCTTTGTGCGCTGGTGGCAGCGTTACCCGGATGGCGACCGCTCGCAGGTGCCGCTGCTTTACGCGGCGGTGCGGAGTATCTCGCTCGATCTGCGCCGCAAGGACATGCGCCGCATTTTGCGTGAGGCGAAGTCGGACGTGGCGGTGGAGAGCGAGGATGCGCCTTTCTTTGACGTGAGCGTGGAGCAAAAAGAAACGGCGAGACTGGTGGCCGAGGCGGTCGCATCACTGCCCGAGGAGCAGCGCGAGGTGATCACGCTGCATGTCTGGGGCGGGCTGACTTTCGCGCAGATCGCGCAGATGACGGGCGCGTCGATCAACACGGTGGCGGGTCGCTACCGTTACGCGCTCAACGCTTTGCATCGGAGGCTGGAGCCGCGCCGCGAGGATCTCGGCGCGCCGGCTCCTGTGACAGCATGAACTTTTTTACACTCTGGAGGAACCTGATCATGAACGAAAACGAACTCGAATCCCTGTTGAAAGGCCTGCGGCCGCACGCCGCGTCGCCCACGCTCGAACATCGTGTGGAGCGTGATCTCGTGCTCGGCGCGGGCCTGCGTGTGATCGACGGCGGCGGGACGCGTGAGACCAGCAAGCCTGCCGCGCGGTGGTGGCAGCCCGTGGCTTGGGCCGGCCTCGGCGCGGCTGCCGCAGTCTTTGTGATGACGCTGAGCCAGCCTGCTGTTTCTCCAAACGTGCAGCAGATCGCCAGCGTGCCGGTGAACTCCATCCGTGAAGTGATCGATGCCGCAGACCAGGGCGTGAGCTTCAACAGCAACCAACTGCCCGAGCGCCATGTGAAGCTCGTCTCCATGGAGCGGCATCAATGGATCGACCCGCGCGATGGCGCGCAGATGTCGGTCGAAATCCCGCGTGAGGACACGCTCGTGCTGCCAGTGAGCTTCCAGTGAATTTTGTGCGCAAATCAACGAACCCAACAACCAACCCGATAGAAATCATCTCATGAAACTCAAACTCACATCCTCGCTGATGGCATGTCTTGCCTCGGCCCTGATCCCGCTCTCCGCGTCGGCGCAGGAAAACAAACCCGCAGCGGAACAACCCGGACCCGCGCGTCCCGACGGCGACAGAAAACCTGAGGGCGACAACCGACGCGACGGTGACAATCAGCGGCCTGATCGCGGCGGCCCCGGCCCTCGTCCGCAGATGGACGGCCCAGGTCGTCCCGGCCCGCAGTCGCAGCCTCAGCAGCATCAGAGGCCGCAGGGAGAAGAAGGGCGCAAAGGCCCTGATGCGCAGCCACAGCATCGCGGTGGCGGCCCGCAGCACGGCGGCCCTGGCCGTCCGCCGCAGGGCATGAAGAATGATCACGATGGAGATCGTGGTGGTCGCCCACAGCAAGGCCCCGGCCCCGATGGCGCGCGCCGCGACGAAAGCCCCCGTCCGCCGATGGAGCGCAGCAGCAGCTCGCGTCCGCCGATGTTCTCCCGCCTCCCCGAGCCAATGCGCGCGCAAATGGAGCACAAGCGCGCGGAGATCCGCAGGCAGATCGAGGAATTCCGTGCGGAGATGCGCCGGCAGTTCTCGCAGCTCCGTGAGGCAGCCCCGCGCGGACCTCTCCACGGACGCCGCCCTGACGGCCCCATGTTCGGCAAACCTCTTGATCGTGATCGCGACGGCCCGCCACATGGCATGAGGAAGGATCGCGATGGAGATCGTAGTGGCCGCCCGCAGCATGGCCCCGGCCCCGATGGCCCGCGTGATGGCGGAAAAAAAGACGGTCCGCGCGGTGACATGCGCGATCAGCCACCCGGCGGCCCAGGCCCGCGCCCGCAGATCGACGGCCCCGGACATCGCGGCCCGCAGCAGCAGACTCAAAGACCGCAAGGGCACGATGGACACAGAGGCCCCGAAGCACAGCAGCACCGCGATGGAGATCGTGATGGCGACCGCAACCGCCCCGGAGCGCAAAACCCCAATGCAAATCCCGGCCAGCGCCCGCAAGGTGATGCGCGCCCACCGCAACCCGAACCGCGTCGCGATGGCAACCGCCCCCCGCAGGAGCGCGCAGATGAAGACCGTCGCGGTGAAGGCCGCCCTGGCCCGCAAGCTGGCGGCGAACGCCGTGAAGGTCCGCCGCCGCAAGCCGAGCGCGGTCGCGGCCCTGATGCACCGCCGCCTCCGCCACCTGCGGCGCGCGAGGACTCCCGCCGCCCTGATGCTTGAGCACCTGGGAGCGCGGGGACGTTGCCCCGCTCAGTGAACTTCACCAAACCACCCGCGCTCCTTTCTAAAAACCCCACCCCATTCGCCGCCATGAAACCGAGACTGACCAACTCCATCCTCGCCCTCTGCGCGCTGACGCTCACGCCCGTCATCGCATCAGCTCAGGAAAACAATCCGCCCAAACCTCCGCCGCCTCCTGGCGACGGCCCGAGACGCGAGCAGAAGCATCGAAACGAGCGCGGGCCTGGCGATCAGTTCAAGCCGGTCGAGATGCGCCCCACGGCATTCATCGGCGTGATAACGCGCGAGATGGCCGCCGACGTGCGCGCGCAGGCCGGAGTGCGCGAGGGGTTTGGTCTTCTCGTCATCGATGTCATGCCCGACGGCCCGGCAAAGGCCGCCGGCCTCCAGGAGCACGACGTCCTCGTGATGCTCGATGATCAGAAGCTCGTGAATATGGAGCAGCTCTCCGCCCTCGTGCGCGCTCAGAAAAAAGGCGACGAGATCACACTCACCATCAAGCGCGCCGGCGCTGAGCAGAAAATCAAAGTCACAGTAGGCGAGCGTGACATGCCGCCGCCCATGCCGCAGATGGAGCGCAATCGCTACGACATGCCGCAGCCGCCGTTCGGGGACGACTGGCGTGAGCGTGCCGACCGTTTTCAAAACCAAATGCGCGAATATCAAGACCGCGTCCAAGACTGGACTCGTGGAGATCGCAACCGCCCGCAGCCACCGCCACCACAGCAGAAGGATGGACCGGGTCGCGACGGCTTTCGTCGTCCGCCCACCGAGGAACGCAAATCCAGTGCCAGCACTGAGTCCAGCGTCAGCAGCAGCACATCCATCACCGAGGACGGCGGCGAGAAAGTCACCATGCACGGCAGCGTGATGCGTCGTGACGACACCGGTGTCTATTCGCTCACACGCCAGAACGACAAGGCCACCTTCACCGCCCGCGACAAGGACGGCAAAGAACAAAGCTGGCCCATTAACACCCCGCAGGAACGCGAAGCCGTGCCTGCGGAGCTGCGCGAAAAACTCCGCGAGCTGGAGAAAGTCCAGATCGACAGCAAGGCGGAGATCAGACGCGGAGAGGCGCCTGGGAAGTAACGTATCGGAGGCGCGCAACGCTTTTGAGTGCGGTGCGCGCCTGGCGCCTGCCGGAGAGAAACTTGCCCGTTGACGCGTCGCGGCGGGTTTCATACGCTCGCGGCCATGAAAAATAGAACCGCCATCGCGCTCTGGTTCATCGTGCTGATCGCAGCCACGACGTTGCATTCTCGCGAGTGGCGCAGCGCGGATGGAAAGCGCTCCTTCGACGCTGCGTTCGTCTCATTGAGAGGCGACCAGCTCATGCTCACGCCAGCGAATGGAAAACCAGCGGCTTATCCGTTGGCGGCGTTCAATACGGAGGACCAGCAGTTTGCAAAAAACGCGCAGGCCATCAGCGAAGGCGCCGCGAAGATGGGGCCGCAAGCTTTTGAAGTGAGCATGGTCACCGATGCAGGGTGTGTGTGCCGCATGGCGCTGCCGGGTGATCCGAAGAAAGGACCGCTCATTTTCACGGGCGAGATGTTTTTCCTCACTGGCACCGATGCAGCGGAGCAGAAACAAGGCGCGCAGTTTTCCGGCCAGCTCCTCTTCGCCGCCGGCGGCCGGACATTTCATCCACTGAAAGGTGACGCGACGCCGATCCGCGCCTTTGCGCTCAACGCCGAGGACGCGACGCGCGTGTGGATGGAGACCGCAGGCAGCGGCGACGCTGCGAAGCTCTCGCCCGATGTGATCGAGCCGGAGATCAAGATCATCACGCGGCGCACGATGGGCCTCGCGCTTTCAAAAGACGGCCTCGTGCTCGCGCCCGCATGGATCGCGAAAGACGCGAGCAGCCTCGCCATTCACATCGGCGGCAAGGACGAGCCTGCCACGCTGCTCAAGCGCGATGACAAACTCGGTGTCGCCACGCTCGTGTGCAAAGTCCCGCTGCAAGCCGGACGCTTCGGCGCGCGCAAGGCCGTCGAGGTCGGGCAAAATGTCTTTGCTGTGAGCTATGAGCTGTCGCCGCGCGGAAGAACCATCGGCACTCCGTCCGTGACGCGCGGCATCATCAGCCGCGCGACGAGTGGCGACAGCTTCAAGCACGATGCGACGGTGCCGCCCGAGACCATCGGTGGATTTGTCGTCGGTGAGAAAGGCGACGTGCTCGGTGTGTTCTTCCCGCCTGCACCGCCGGAGAAAACCTCCGCGTCATCGAAGGACAAGCCGGTTGAAGCACTCGCGGACTGCATCCGCACCGAAGTGCTGGCGGAATTTCTCAAAGACACGCCCGGAGCTGCAGCGCTGCGCTCATCGCCAGGCGGCGAGATCAAAGAGACAGCGGACGCGCTGCGAGCTTCGAGCGTGCTCGTGATCGCGACACGAGAGGTTCGCACCACACGCGTTATAGCCGCGAAGAAAACATCGACGCCACCTGCTGCGGGAGCTGGGGGTGGAGCGGCGGGATTCAGTCTCAGCGGCTCAGGCACACGCCACAATTCCAAGTGCCGGTTTTACGATCCACAGAAGCCCTGCGCCGCGACCGATGGCCGTGCGTGCAAAACGTGCGGCGGTTGAGGCGCGGGCCGTTGTTCATTCATCAGTCTTCATCCGCCCGTCTTCCCGACCCGGTTCGGCCACAGGCGCAGAAATCCTGACCCGCACCGGGTGCAAGCAATAGGGCTTGGAAAAAGCATGATCCCGTCGCAGCGCTCGTTCTCGTTCTCGTTCTCGTTCTCGAAGGTTACATTCGAGGACGAGTAGGAGAACGAGAACGAGGACGAGGACGATTCAAGCTCATCGTTTTTCCCCGCAGGTAAGGATGTCTGAGACGGGGCGATTGGCGCAGCAGCGGTTCATCCTGCCCCGTCATCACGGCATCATGCATTGATCAACTGCTGTCTTGTCAAAAGCCTGCCAACTGCGTAAAACTCGGACTCATGTCGCACCGGTTGCCCAGCAGCCATCAAACCGCATTGGCCGAATATGCCGAGTGGGAATGGAACCACGCCCCAGTGGCGGCGTTCATCGCTCAGCACGGTCACGCCATTCTTGGCAACCATCCCGCTGCTGACTGGCTCCAGGCGCAGCGTCTTGCAGCTAGGAGCGGCACGTTGTCACAAGCCCGTCCCGAGCGCCTCGCAGCCCTCGGCATCCCGCTCTCGCCCGATGACACGGTCAGCGCCCCCCAGGCCGCGGCCGCTGCCGGCTCCTGGGACTGGCACTTCCTGGTATGACGTCCGGCGCCAGTTCCTCCGCAAAGGCACGCTCAGCCCCGAGCGCGTCGCCCGCCTCGACAGCATCGGCTTCGAGTGGGAAAAGGCCGGCCTCGGCGGACAACCCATCGAAGTCTGGCGCCAGCAGCGCTGGGGAGAGTTTTTCCAGCGCCTCGTCGCTTTCAAAGAACGCTTCGGCCACGTCCAGGTGCCGCAGCGCTGGAGCGAGGACAGGGAGCTGGCCACCTGGGTGGCCGATCAGCGCAAGAGCGGGGTAAAAAACCACATCATCCCCGAGCGCCGAGAGCAGCTCGAAGC
>JANPIW010000789.1:0-3087 GCA_031425215.1 Verrucomicrobiaceae bacterium | reverse complement strand
CGGTTTCAATCAAATCGTGAACCAGGCTGGCACGCTTTTCTGGCGCACGAACACGCCATGCCCGATCACGATTCGTCTTCCCTCGGGCGGCACGGCGGGCAGCGGGCCGTTTCACAGCCAGTCGATGGAGAGCATCTACGCGCACTACCCCGGCCTCGTGATCCTCACTCCCGCCACGGTAGAGGACGCCTACTGGATGCTGCTCGATTCCGTCGAGCTGGATGACCCGGTGATTTTCTGCGAGCACAAATTTCTCTACTACCATCTCAAGGCCGACGATCTCGGCGAGCGCAGCCTGCCCATCGGCAAAGCGCGCATCGCGCGGCCTGGCCGACACGCCACGGTCGTGACTTATAGCGCGATGGTTCACGAGGCCATCCGTGCCGCAGAGGAACTGCAACAGGACGGCTATCAAATCGAGGTCGTCGATCTGCGCTCCGTGAAGCCGCTGGATTCCGACACCATCATCGCATCCGTCGCACGCACCGGCCGTCTGCTCGCCGTCGGAGAAAGCTTCCCCTGGGGCGGCGTCACCGCCGAGGTCGTCTCACGCGTCGTCGCCGATGCCTTCCATCTCCTCGACGCGCCGCCGATGCGCCTGAATGCGAAGGACACGCCCATCCCGTATCATCCCAATCTTTGGAAAGCGCATCGCCCGACAAACACCACCATCGTCGATGCGCTGAGGCGGCTGCTGAGGTTTTGAGCCGGAAGGCGAGTGTGTCAAAGACCACTCGCCACTCTTGGAGCTTGGGTTTACGTCAGCCCAGATAAGTGGCGAGTGGTCTTCGACAGACTCGCGCTCCTCCAGATGCAAAATGCAAGGCAGCTTCTCAAGTGAGATGCAGCGACGGGGCAGGAAGCCCCGCTTTCGGATTGCGCCAGAATGCCACAGCCACTTTCCTTCCAGGGTTCGCACTCGAAAAAAGAACGGCAACGAAGCCGTTCCACTGTCGTGAAAACAAACGATCTAGCTCACAAACACAGCTTCACTACAGCCAGGATGCTGTCCATCGCGATGGCTCAGCTCATGCTCAGTTTCGCTTTTTCATTTGCAGAAGAGGCGAAGGAACCGGTGATCCCGCCTGGTCAGATTCTCATCGCTCCCGGGTTGCCGAATGCGCTGTTTGTTGACGGGCGAAATGCCGTGCAGGAAGCCATGGAGCGTTTGCCAAACTTCGACCGCTCGTACAGCAGGGTGAAAAACTTCATCGCGCCGAAGGGCACGACCAATCTCGCCAAAGGTTTGATCGCATCCTCGTCTTGTCCGGCACCGAACAAAGGCACGTTCGCCCAGATCACGGATGAGGATGCGGATTCGATGGATGACTGTCTCGTCGTGCTCTCACCAGGTCCAGTGTGGATCCAGTTTGATCTGATGAGCGTGTGCGAGCTGGAGAAGCTGTGGGTATGGCATTGCCACAAGAACGTCTATGTGCCCATGGATGTGGTCATCCAGTTATCAGACGACCCGTTTTTTGAAAAAGGTGTTGTCACCATTTTCAACAACGATCACGACAACACTTTGAAGTTTGGCGCGGGCAAGGATCCGACCTACCTCAACACGAACACTGGCCGCACCTTCGACGCGAGAGGTCACAAAGCACGGCATGTGCGCCTGTGGAGCAATGGCAATTTCACCTTGGACGATGACAACCGTTATACCGAGGTGATGATCTTTGGACGACACCCCGCGGATGCGAAATGAAGGCGCTTGCCACACCCATGAACTGCTGCGGCAGAGTGCCGCGGCCACTTCCCGCCTGGTACGCTCAACAATATTGACGGATCACAACTCACCACGCACTCTTGGCCGCTCATGCCCACCATTCCCATTCTGATGCCGCAGCTTGGCGAGTCCATCGCCGAGGCCACCATCATTCGCATCCTCATCGAGCCGGGCCATGTCATCGAAGCGGGTCAGGACATTTTTGAAGTGGAGACGAACAAGGCCACGATGGCCGTGAACGCGCCATGCGGCGGCAAGGTGGAGAAAGTCATCGCGGAGACGAATGCCAGCTACGCCGTAGGCTCCACGCTCGCGAGCCTCGTGGTCAGCGTCGAGGATGCGCAGGCTCTTGGTATCCAGGAAGGAGTGCCGGTGCGCGCGCCCAAAAAGCTCACCGACGGCTCTCCGAAAGATGTGGTGCATTTCCAGATCGACGAATCCGCCACGATCCATCAAGGCCAGCCGCAGGTGGAGCCAGTCATCGGCGGCCTGCCCGTGCCAGCGGGCGCGGCGGGCGCGAGCTACATCTCACCGCGGATGCGCGCGCGCATGACGGAGCTGGGGCTGAATGCGGCGGACCTCGCCGCCGTCGCCGGCACAGGCTCGGGCGGACGCGTGACGGTCGAGGACTTCGAGCATTTCCTCCGCGGCATCGAGGCGCACCGCACCACGCCCGCCTCGCCCATGCGCATCGCCGTCGCGGACTCGATGCGCCGGAGTTGGACGCGGCCGCTCGCCACTGTCGGCTCGCCCGTGGTGATGGACGCGCTGCTCGCGCACCGGAAAAAATCCGCCGTGAAACCCGGCCCCGCGCTTTATGCCATGCGCGCCCTCGCGCTCGCGCTCGCGGAAAACACCGCCGTGGCGGGCCGCCTCGTCGGCTCGCGCATCGTGCATCCCATGGCCATCGACATCGGATTCGCCGTCGAGGTGGATGACGGCGTGCTCGTGCCCGTGCTGCGCGACGTTGACAAAACGTCGCTGGCAAAGCTCGTCGATACTTACAACAAACTCGTCGAGCTGGCCCGTGCGCGCCGCCTGCCCGGCGACTCACGCGGACCTGGCATCGCGACGGTGACAAACTTTGGCACCTTCGGCATCGTGTGGGCCACGCCTATTCCGCTGCCTGAGCAGAATCTCGTGCTCGGCCTCGGCTTCGGCGAAAAGGTGCCGCACTGGAGCGAGGAGGTGAAGCAATTCATCCCGGTGACAAAGGCGGAGCTGACGCTGAGCTTTGACCACCGCATCCTCGACGGGGGCGGCGCGGGAAGGTTGCTGGCGAGAGTGGCGGAGTTGTTGCAGCAGCCGGAGAAGCTTTGACCGCTCTGGGCCGGTTAGATTGCAACCAGAACGTCGGG
>JANPIW010000788.1:0-3739 GCA_031425215.1 Verrucomicrobiaceae bacterium | reverse complement strand
TCATCTTGCCCTTCACCGCATCGCCCGGCTTCTCCACCTCGGGTGTGAACTGAGCGATGAGTTCATTCTTCGCCTTCGCGTTCGGATTGAGCTTGTCCATCATCGCGTTCGCCTGCTTCGCGACGTTTTTGTTCGGATGCGTGCGCAGACGGGCGATGTTGCCGGGACCGAGGTCTTGCGGGTTGAGCTTGCCGTCCGCAATCGAAGCCAGCAGGGCGAGCGAAGACTCAGGCCGCTTGAGAATCTGATCAAAGGCCCCGTTCTGCAGTCCCGGCTTTAGCCGGCTCAGGACGCCCACGAGTTCAGTAGTCGCGCCCGACTCACCGAGCGCCTCGATGATCGCGCGCTGGAGCGCCTCCGGCGCATCCTGACCGGCTAAAGCCGGGACTACAGAACGCAATGCCTCGCCGCCCACGCCGATGAGCGCCTTTGCAGCACTGATGCGCGCATCAAGCGGCGCGGCCTTGTCGGCAAGCTTCGCGCCGAGACTGGCAACCTGGGCCTTCACTTCCCCCGC
The DNA here is from genome assembly GCA_031425215.1 of Verrucomicrobiaceae bacterium. Taxonomy (GTDB): domain Bacteria; phylum Verrucomicrobiota; class Verrucomicrobiia; order Verrucomicrobiales; family Verrucomicrobiaceae; genus JANPIW01. Next base: position 3,222 of record JANPIW010000788.1, on the reverse strand, counting down.
CATCGCGCCCGACTTGTCCCACTTCGTCACGAGCGGCAACGTAGCGCCTGCGGTGCTCGGATTGGCGAGGAGTTTTTTCAATGCCTCGGTGAGCGCAGGTGTGAACTCGGGTGCTTCGCTAACCTGTTGTCGAATGCCACGAAGGATGCCTGATTTGAGCACGTCGGTTTTTGAATCAGCGCTGGCGCAGCTTACGACAAGTTTTGCAGCACGCTCCTTGCCCTCGGATTGAAACGCGACGGGCAACAGCGCGTCAGCGAACTTGGCGAAATTATTGGGATGCTCGCTCGACATGGCTTTGAGCATGGCTTCGCCTTTCTTTGGCACATCCCAGTTCAAACACTCCACAAGATACTCGACTGGCATCTCAGATGCGATCGCCACAGCCGCTGACTGGCTCCATGGATCTTCAATCATTCGGAACATCGAGAGGATCATTTTCCGACCAGGCTGGGTCTGAACAAACTTTTGCATCACCCGGTGCATCGTTGGATCAAAATACTCGGTGGCTGACAAAGCCATGTTCTCCAGCTTCATGCTCAAGGTGGTCTTGCCCTTTCTCTCTTCTTTGGGATCGGCATCTCTGGCAGCGGCAAATATCTTGATCATTTGTGCGGACAGCTTGTGCAGGGGACCCTCTTCATTCTTCTCGCCTGCGATCAGTTTTTCGAGGCCATTCCCAACTCGATCCCAAGCAGAGTTCTCCGCCAACAATCGCCACGCTTGTTTCTTCTGTGCCGCATTTCCACTCGACTCGATGGTTTTGAACAACTGCTCATCGCTCATCTTGTCCATCTTCACCACCTCCAGCTTCTTCGCCTCCTTGTGATTCACCTTCCAGATGCGGCCGAAGTAGTGGTCGCGGTCAGGGCGCACCGCAGCGTTGGCGGGGCCGTGGATGGGGCCGCGGGTGTCGTTGTGGATGACGGCCTGGTTGTAGAAATCGACGACATACAGCGCGCCATCGGGGCCGACGCGGTTTTCGATGGGGCGGAACCAGAGATCTTTGCTGCGAATGAATTCGGTTTCCTCGCGGCCTTTTTCTTTGTGCGTCTTGTAGCTCACGCCGTCCTTCTCGACGAACTGGTGATGCACGATGTTCAGCGTCGGCTCGGTGGTGAAGTAGCTGTAGTTCCATTTCTCCGGCCACGCGCCGCCTTCATAGATGGCGCAACCGGCGGCGGCGGTGAACTGGCCCACGTAGTCGATCTGCACATACGCCTGCTCGGGCCATGACATCAGCGGGTAGGTCGTCTGGCCGGTGATCATGCCTTTGTAGCTGGTGGTGCCGGGGATCTTTCCTTTCGCGAGCACATACTCGGGCAGCACGACGTGATAAAACACGGTGCCGCTGGTGGGCTGCGTGAAGAACACCTGGCCGTCCCAGGTGATGTCGAGGCCCCAGGTGTTGCCGCCTTTGCTGGCGTATTGCTCGATCTCGGTGCCGTCCGGTTTGAAGCGGATCACGCCGCTGCCGATGGAGACAGCTGGTTTGTCAGGCGCGTTCACGGCGGTGACATTGCCGCCGCTGTAGCCGTGCGTGGCATAGACCCAGCCATCGAGTCCCCAGCGGAGGTTGTTGATGACCGCGTGCGTGTCTCCAGTTCCGAGGCCGGTGTAAAGTTTGGTGCGCTTGTCAGCCACTTCATCGCCGTTCGTGTCTTCGAGAAACCAGATGTCGGGCGCGCTGCACGCGATGACGCCATTTTTGTAAAAGCAGAAGCTGGTGACGAGTTCAAGCTTGTCGGCAAAGACGTGTTTCTTATCCATGACGCCGTCGCCGTTCGTGTCGGTGAGGATGGAAATGCGGTCGATGGGATCGCGGTCGTATTTCTTCGTCCACGAGCCAGAGTCCTTCCATTTCTCGACATTCAGTTCGCGGCGGCCATTGGGATACTCCGGCGTCTCGCACACCCACAGCCTGCCTTTCTCATCCCAATCCACATTCATCACTTTGTTAATGAGCGGCTCGCTGGCGACGAGCGAGATGTTGAACTCAGGATGAACCTCCAGTTTCTCCGCCGCTCTCTCCGGGCGCACAGGGCCGCCTTCGGGGTAGCGCAGCGCGTCGGCCAGCTCCTCGGCTTTGCACAGTTCATCCGCGTTGTCCCGCTTCCCCGCCCACGCGATGCCGCGCAGGAGCATGGTGCGCAGTGTGTTGTGGGAGAAGTTTTTGTGCCAATGCCCAGGGATGCAAGTGAAGGCGCGGTATGTGAGTGTGTTGCGGACATTCTTGTCTGCTCCTTCAGACTTCGCGGCTTCGCCGCCATTGTTTGGGGTGCGGACAGGAATGTCCACAACACGCTTCTCATAAGTCCACACCTGCGGCTGGATGTCGTAGATGCTCACCTGCTTGCCGCCCTTGGTGCTCTCCTCGGCTTTCTTCGCGGCCTTCTCGTTGCGAAGCCCGGCTGGCTTCGGCGTGTAAGCTCCGGCGAGGATGCGGGCCTCGGGCAGGATGTCCATGTCGTAGTAAATCTCGTCGTCCATCGCGAAGTTCGACATGTCCTTGGTGATCGGATTCTCGCGATCCGTGAAATACAAATGCATCGGCCCTTCGAGCCATTTCGTCGGCGTGGCATGATTCCACGAACCGCCGATGATGCTCTTGAACCACGCCGCATCACGCGACACCGCGCCCGCATGGATCGTGACGACGCCGCCGCCACGCTTGAGGAACTCCAGCAAGTTTTTGCGCTCCTCGCCCACCGCGATGTTCCCCGCCTCCTGCGAGTGCAAAATCAGCACGTCCGTGTTGTCGAGCTGCGCCTTCGTCGGAAACTCCAGCCCGCCATCTGCCTTCGCGCCGCGCGCATTGAGCATCGGCACCCACTCTTTGAGGAAGGTCGGGAAATCATGCGCGCCCGGAGCGTGGGATTTTTTTCCGGCGCGGATGAAGACGCGGAGCGGGTCAGCGGCGACTGACGAATGCTGAATGACGAATGACGAAAGCAGCGCGGCGGCGAGGATGAGGCGTTTCATGGTTGGGAGGCTTGTTGTTGGATGATCTTCTTCATAGCGATGACATCGAGAGTGTCTTTCTCGCGCACGCTGTTCTCTTTGCAGTGAATGAGGTCTTGCGGTGACAGATACGGAATGCGCACTCCGGCGTGCTCCAGATAAAGCAGCCGGGCATGAAAATCCCGCCAGCTCAAACCACGCAGGCGGGTGAAGATGTCGAGGTCAAACTCCTCGCCAATGCGCACCGCTCCTTCTTCGGGA
>JANPIW010000787.1:0-7902 GCA_031425215.1 Verrucomicrobiaceae bacterium | reverse complement strand
GATGTCGATTCCCGCCGCGCCGTGCTTCGCGAATTTGTAGTAGCCCTGCATCGCGACGTTCTTCGTCTTCGCGCCCATGAAGGCGTCTTCTTTCTTCCAGACCGGGATCGCCTTGCCGTGCCACTTCGCCAGCGCGGGCTTTGGATCAAAGAGATCGACGTGCGACGGCCCGCCGTACATGAAGAGGAAGATCACAGCCTTTGCCCTCGGCGCGAAATGCGGCGCGCGCGGTGCAAGGGGATTTTGCGTGGCGAGCATCCCATCCGCGCCGAGGAGCGACTGCAAAGCGAGCGAGCCAAAGCCCACGCCGCTGCGCTGAAGGAGTTGTCTGCGAGTGAGGTGATGCATGGCCGGAGTCACCAGCATACACGGCGAACCTCAAGCGTGTCCTTCATCAATGATCGCTGGCAATCCTCGCGCGAGTCAGCGATTGCTTCGGTGTCACATGAAACCAACACTCTGCATCATCGGCGGCTGCAACGGCGCTGGGAAGACCACGCTCGCGCGCGAACTGCTGCCGCGCATGGGGCTGATGCGTTTCCTCAACGCTGACGAGATCGCGCGCGGGCTCTCGCCCCTCGATCCCACGTTGACCGCGTTCAAGGCTGGTCGTCTGCTCATTGAGGAGGTGCGCACGCTGCTGGAAGCCAAGGCGAGCTTTGCGCTGGAGTCCACGCTCAGCGGCAGGACTTATGTCGCGATGCTGAAGGATGCGCGTGAGCGAGGTTATCGGATCGTGCTGCACTATGTGATGATCTCCTCGCCTGCACAGGCGGTGGAGCGTGTGCGGCTGCGGGTGAAGATCGGCGGTCATCATGTGCCCACTGACGACGTGGAGCGCCGCTTCGCGCGAAGCCGCAGGCACTTTCTCGAAGACTACCTGCCCCTTGCGGACGAATGGGGCTTGTGGGACAATGCCGCACCGCCGCCGCAGAAAATCGCCGACGAAACCACGCACACGATCGAACAAATCAAAGCCATGCTCAACGCCACCACACTTCAGGAAGCACCACCGCAACCCATGTCAGAGATGTCGCGAATGGTTCTTGAGGCCGGTCGCGTGGCCACGGAGAAAATGCTCGACTACTACAAGCGCATGGGCATCAAGGTGACGCCGCAGATGACTCTTGCGCCGGAGCCGAGGAAGCGGGCGAGAAAAGTGAGGTGAGGTTTGCACAGTGGCTGCGGCAGAATGCCACCGCCACTTCATGAAGCCTCAATCGCTATAGACAAACTCGCTGCTGTTGAACAACACATGCGCAAGGTCGGCGAGTGCTGCGGCGCGGCTGCTGCCGGTTTCTCTTTCGCGCACAAAGGCCAGGGCTTCGGCCATGCGTTTTTCTGACGGCGTGTGCGCGAGCGTGATGAGGAACATACGCCCGACGATCTTCCGCACATCATCGCCTGCCTCGCTCATGGCGCGGCGCGCGAGATGTGCGGCTTGTTCCTCGACGAACTCATCATTCATCAGCACGAGCGCCTGGGTGGGCACGATGCTTTGCATCCGCAGCGCGCAACTGTCCGTGGTCGTGGGCGCGTCGAACAGCTCCATCATCGGCAAGAGGAGCTGTCGCTTCACATAAATGTAAACGCTGCGTCGCCATTGCTCCGGGCCGTCAGCTTTGAGCGCGGGCCATTTGTTGCGCTGGCTGGCATCGAGCAGGTCGGGGCGGATGCGCGGTTTGATGCCGGGGCCGCCAGTGGCGAGGTTCAGACTGCCGCCCGCGAAGAGGATGCTGTCGCGCACGACCTCGGCCTCGAGCTTGCGCAGGTTCTGGCGGGAGAGCCAGGTGTTGGCTGGATCGGAGTGCTCAGTGCTAAGCGCTCAGTGTCTGATGGACCGCCTCTTGAAGACTGAGCACTCTGTCTGTAGGTCTTGCTCATCAAAATCATCTTGTGCAGCGGCTTCATGCGTCCGCCGTTCTCGACGAGCTGCGTGGCGAGAAAATCGAGAAGCTCGGGGTGATTGGGGCGCGCACCGGAGAAGCCGAAATTGCTCGGCGTGGCGACGATGCCCTGGCCGAAGTGATGCTGCCAGACGCGGTTCGCGAGCACGCGCCAGGTCAGCGCGTTTTGCGGAGATGTGATCCATTCCGCGAGTGTGCGACGGCGCAGCGAGGACTTCTCCGCTGCCGATGGGAACGACAGGGGTCGCGGCGCAAGCACGGCAGGAGCGCCTGGATTCACCTCGTCACCAAGGTTTGCCGCGAGGCCGCGCAGCATCACACGCGTCACGGGCACCTGCGGGCTGCGCTCGATGAGCGCGTGGACTTTGGCCGTCTCGTCGATCTTCACGCGCTTGTCGTTCTTGTCCTGCGTGCCGGGCACGAGGCCGTGTTTCTCCGTGCCATTGAAGATGGCCAGCAGGCTGTAGTAGTCCTTCGCCGTGAATGGATCCGTCTTGTGATCGTGACAACGCGCGCAGCCGACTGTCACGCCGAGGAAGACGGACGCTGCTGTGGAGATGACGTCGTCGAGCTGGTCGGCGCGATACTGCGCGAGGGCAGCGTCGTTCTTGCCCATGTTGTCGTCGTTGCTCGGCCCGTTGCGGCAAAAGCCTGTGGCGATGAGCGATTGCTCGTCCGCGCCGTCGATCTCATCGCCCGCGATCTGCTCAGCGACAAAGCGCGCGTAGGGTTTGTCTTCGTTGAAGCTGCGGATGACGTAGTCGCGGTATTTCCACGCGTGGGGCCGGTCGAGATCGTTGTGAAAGCCGCTGCTGTCCGCGTAACGCGCCAGATCGAGCCAGTGCCGGCCCCAGCGCTCTCCGTAGTGGGGGGAGGCGAGCAATTTGTCCACGAGGCGCTCATACGAAGTGCATAGTGTTAAGTTCTCAGTGCTAAGTTTTGGGCTCGTAGCACGGAGCACTGAGGACTGAGCACTTTTTTCCTTCGAGATCGCGGCCTCGAATTCCAGCACCTCCTCCGGCGTCGGCGGCAGGCCGGTTAGATCGAGCGTTACGCGGCGGATGAGCGTGGCGGGATCCGCCTCGGGTGATGGGTGAAGACCTTTCTCCACGAGCTTCGCGCGCACGAGTCCGTCGATGGTCTCCGACTCTTTGCCCTTGGCGCTTCGCACTTCGCTCAAAGGCTGAAACGCCCAATGCTTCCGGCCTTCATCAAAAGATGGCGCGGCGGCGGAGGCGCTCATGGCGAGGAGCAGCAGACTGGAGGCGATGTTTTTCAATCGGAGTGAAAGAACGTCGCCAGCCCGGAAAAATCACGCCGGACTTTGTGCTTCCCAATATCGGGCAGCCACCACACAATCGCGCCTCTCGAAATAATGGCACCACTCTCCCGACCCGCATCATCCCTGCAACTCGGCGCGCTTTCGCTGCTCAGCGCGTTCCTGCTCTTTCAAGTGCAGCCGGTGATCAGCAAGTTCATCCTCCCGTGGTTCGGCGGCAGCCCAGGCGTGTGGACGACGTGCATGTTGTTTTTCCAGGTGCTGCTCTTTGCGGGCTACGCCTACGCACACCTGCTCACACGTCTGCCACGCAGATGGCAGTGGATCATTCACGGATTGCTCGTGCTCGCGGCCGTGACCACGCTGCCCATCGCGCCAGCAGAAGAATGGAAACCTGCCGGCGATGCCGATCCGGTGCGCGGCATTCTCGTCATCCTGCTGGCGAATGTGGCGCTGCCATACTTTGTGCTCTCCAGCACCAGCCCGCTGGTGCAGGTGTGGTTCAGTCGCGCAGGAGAACACCGCGCTCCGTGGCGGCTCTACGCGCTCTCGAACATCGGCTCGCTCGCTGCGCTGCTGAGCTATCCGTTTTTCTTCGAGCCGCGCTGGGATGTGATGCAGCAGACTTGGATGTGGTCGGGTGCTTTTGTTCTCTTTGCGCTGCTGTCATGGTGGGGCGCACATCGGGATTGGAAGTCAGGCAGCGAGATCAAAGCGGACGAAGGCGTCGCGCCCGGTGTCGCGCCGTCGTGGTGGAGGCGCTTGCTCTGGCTGCTGCTCCCGGCAGTGGCGAGCGTGCTGCTGCTGGCCACGACGAATCATCTCTGCCAGGACGTGGCGGTCATCCCGTTCCTCTGGGTGTTGCCGCTGAGCTTGTATCTGCTCACGTTCATCATCTGCTTCGAGCACCAGCGCTGGTACGCGCGCGCGGTGTGGGCGCTGCCGGCGATGGTGCTGCTCCTGGTCGCCGGGACTTATCACGGCCTCAAAGATCAACCTTGGTGGCGTTGGGACCTCACGCCGAACTTTCAATGCGAGATCGCGCTCGTCTGCGGCGCGATGTTTCTCGGCTGCATGATCTGTCACGGTGAGCTGACGCGACTCAAGCCCGCGCCACGACATCTGACCGAGTTTTATCTGCTCATGTCCGCTGGCGGCGCGTTGGGCGGCTTGTTCGTCTCACTGGCGGCTCCGCGTCTTTTCACCACCTACCTTGAGTGGCCCTACGCGTTGTTTGCCGCCTTCGCGATCTCCGCCGTGGTACTCATGCGCGCGTCCTGGTCGGTGCGGGGCAGGTGGGTGCGACGTTTTGGTTTGCTGGGCACAGTCGCGATCACAACGGCTCTCGGCATTTGGTATGCAAAGCATGTGACGCCGAAGGAAGAGAAGCGCATCGACATCATGCGGAATTTCTACGGCGTGATTTCCGTGGCAGAGGACTTCGATGAAGACGGCGCGGGCTGGCGCACGCTTTATCACGGCGGCATCGTCCACGGCTACCAGCATCTGTCGGAGCACTGGCGGAAAGAGCCGCTTAGTTATTATGGCAACGAGACTGGCATCGGCAAAGTGTTGCTCGCGCTGAAGGAGCGGCCTGATGCGCGCGTGGGCGTGGTGGGAATGGGCACCGGCACCGTGGCCGCATATGGTATGAAAGGGCAGACCTTCCGCTTCTATGACATCAATCCCGACATCGTCCGCTTTGCGCGCACGCATTTCTTCTTCCTCTCCGACATGGAGAAACGCGGCGGCCTCGTCGAGATCGCGATGGGAGACGCGCGCCAGAGCATGGAGCGCGAGGATCCGCAGCGCCTTGATGTGCTCCTTCTCGATGCGTTCAGCGGCGACGCCGTGCCCGTGCATCTGCTCACGCGCGAGGCGTTCGCGATTTACCAGCGCCACATGAAGCCGGACGGCGTGATCGCCGTGCATGTGTCGAACCGCTACCTCGCGCTCGCGCCCGTGGTCACGCGACTGGCGGCAGCGATCGGAATGAAAACCACCCGCGTCATCACGGATCTCGACGGTTTTGACGAGGCCAGCGATTATGTGCTGGTGACGAACAACGAGGCCACCTTGCAGGCGAACCCGCCTGATTCTCCCGAAGTCGAGGATCCCGTAGCGCCCGCTCTCTGGACCGACCAGCGGCACAATCTGTTTGAGATATTCATCAGAGAATGATCTCCATCAAAGGCCGTCCCGGCGTCGAGGGCTGGCAAGATTCCCGTCCCGCGCATGGTTGGAATGAAAGAGGAGGGAGATCACCGTATCCAGATCATCATGCGCATCTTGCTCTTCATCACCGTCATCTCGCCGTCCGCGCTCGCTGTGGATTTTGTTCGCGAGGTGCGCCCGATTTTTGAAAAGCACTGCTACGAGTGCCACGGCGCGGAGAAGCAGAAGAACGACTTCCGGCTCGACATCAAGGCGGTGGCTTTGACGAATGTCACGCCGGGTAAGAGCGCCGAGAGCACGCTGTTTCGCTTCGTCAGTGGTGCGGAGAAGGACACGCCCATGCCGCCGAAGTCGAAGCTCAACAGCGCCGAGATCGAGACGCTGAAGCGCTGGATCGACGAAGGCGCGCTGTGGCCGGATGGCGTGGATGTGGCGAAGCTGGAGGACAAGACGGACTGGTGGGCGTTCAAGCCGTTGAAGAGCAAAGGGCGTAGGGCAAGGGGCGGAGAGATTGATGCGTATGTTCGAGAGAAGCTTGTGGAGAAGGGCCTGCAGCCAGCGCCGCGTGCGGATGCTCGCACCTTGATCCGCAGGCTCTATTTTGATCTCACCGGCCTGCCGCCTGATCCATCTGATGTGACGGATCTGACGGATCAGGAGTATGAAAAGCTCGTGGACAGGCTGCTCGCCTCGCCACGCTACGGCGAGCGTTGGGCGCGGCATTGGCTGGATGTCGTTCACTACGGCGAGACGCATGGCTATGACAAAGACAAGCCGCGCATGAATGCATGGCCTTACCGCGACTACGTCATCCGCGCACTGAACAACGACAAGCCCTACGCCCGCTTCATCGAAGAGCAGATCGCCGGAGATGCGCTCTACCCTGGCACGACGGATGGCATCACCGCGCTCGGTTTCATCTCAGCGGGGCCGTGGGACCTCATCGGCCATGCGGAAGTGCCAGAGACGAAGATCGACGGCAGAATCGCGCGCCATCTCGATCGCGATGACATGGTGCAAAATGCCATCGGCACCGTGTGCAGCCTCACTGTGCAGTGTGCGCAGTGCCACAATCACAAGTTCGATCCCATCTCGCAGGAGGACTACTATTCTCTCCAGGCCGTCTTCGCGGGTATCGACCGCACCGACGTGGATTACTACCCGGACGATGCATCGATGCAGAAGTTCGCCACGCTTCATAAGCAGAAGAAGCTTTTCGCCGACCAGATCACCGCGCTGGAGGAGCCTTTGAAGAAAAAAGCCGGAGAAGCCTACGCAGCGCTCAGCAAGCGTATCGACGGCGCGGCCGAAAAAGGTGCGAACCCCAACGCCAAGCCCGACTTCGGCTACCACAGCGCCATTTCACCCACGCAGGATGCCGTGAAGTGGGTGCAGGTCGATCTTGGCAAGAGCGTCCAAGTCGAGCGCATCGTCCTGAAGCCCTGCTACGACGACTTCGGCAAGATCGGCGGCGGCTTCGGCTTCCCAGTGCGTTTCAAAATCGAGGTCAGCGACGACCCAGCATTCAAAACTGGTGTCTCGCTTGAGTGGCGAAAGCACGACGCCACCTTCATGCACGATTTCCCGAATCCCGGTCTCAAACCCTTCGAAAGCGGCACTGCGGGCGATGACGGCGTCACGGGTCGCTATATGCGTGTCACCGCCGTGAAGCTCGCGCCACGCAGCAGCGACTACATTTTCGCGCTGGCGGAGATGGAGGTCTATGACAGCAAAACCGGCCCCAACCTCGCCGCAGGTCGCCCCGTGACCTCGCTCGACAGCATCGAAGCCGCGCCGCGTTGGCGCAAAGCCAACCTCACCGACGGCATCGCCCCTGAGAGCCGCAGCGAGGAAGATAAACTAAAACTCATACGCGAACGCGACGCTCTCATGCTCGGGCAGGCCGAGGCCGCCACGAAGATGAAGCTGGTCGCATTGCGCAAAGAACGTGATTCCCTCCCCGCGCTGCCGGCGCCGCAGACAGTCTATGCCGGAGCCGTCCACTACGGCAGCGGAGCCTTCAAAGGCACGCACGGAACCCCTCGCGTGATCCACCTTCTCAAACGCGGGGACATCAAGCAGCCTGCGCAGGAAGTCCGCGCTGGCACAGTGACGGCACTGAGCGAACTGCTTCAAGTGCCGTTCAAGGTGACCGGAGATCACGAGTCTGCGCGCCGCGCCGCATTGGCAAAGTGGGTCACCGACAAAAACAACGCCCTCACCTGGCGCAGCATCGTCAACCGCGTCTGGCAACATCACTTCGGTCGCGGCATCGTCGATACCGCCAACGACTTTGGCCGCATGGGCAGCCAACCCAGCCACCCCGAGCTGCTCGATTGGCTCGCGCTCACCTTCCGCGACGACATGGGCGGCAGCATGAAGAAGCTGCACAAGCTCATCGTGATGAGCGAGACTTACAGGCAGGAAAGTGGTTTCGGCTTTAGCCGAAATGATGCGGCCAAAGCCGCAGCTACTCTGGACGCTTCCAACACGCTCCTCTCCCACCAAAACCGCCGCAAGCTCGACGCCGAATCCATCCGC
>JANPIW010000786.1:0-3444 GCA_031425215.1 Verrucomicrobiaceae bacterium | reverse complement strand
GGGTTGCATGGTGGGAGAGTGGCGGAACAAACAAGAAAACTCAATGCAACCTTTTGTTGCATATGCGACAAAAGGTTGCAGCCGCACTGGGTGCGGACACGACTGTCGTGTGCGCGTTCTGCACTCGGATGCAGGTGGGCTTCAATGCAGAGACGCGCTCCTGATCAAAGAAACCGGCTTCCAGGCGAGTTAGGATTCTGGCATCAACAATCCCATGAAACCGACATCCCGCACCCCTGGCCCTCAAGGGCCGCGTCACACTGGTCCGCGTCCGCCCAGTCCTCCTCGTCGCTTGCCATCGCAGTATCCAAAGAGTGGTGGGGGCGGAGGCAAATTCTTGTTTGTACTCTTCGTCGCCGTTGTGTGCGGTGGAGCCTATTGGTGGAAGCAGCGATCATCGACCCCGGAATTCACGCCGCCGCCTGTCGTGCAATCTCCCGCGCCTGTGGCAAAGGAACCCGCGAAGGTGAAGGAGGAGCCTGAGCCTCCGAAAGTGGTGTCTGCACCGAAGCCCGCGCCGATGGAGAAACCGCGCGTGGAGCCTGCGCCGATGCCGAAGAAAATCGAGCCTGCACCTGCTCCTGCGCCGTCAGTGGATGAGGCGCGGATCGCGGCGATTTTTGCGGGCACGCTGCCGCTCGATGAGCGCACGAGCCAGACTACGGCCGCGCTTGAGCAGGCGAAAGCGGCGCGCGACGCAGCTCTCACGCATGGCAAATGGACGGAGTGGAGCGCGATGCTGCGGAGGTCGTTGCTGGCGACAGTAAAGAGCATCGGCGCTGGCTCCGTCACGCCGCAGGGTCTCATGGCGCTTGCGAAAAATCCGGCGTTCACCCTCGCGCTCGAGCAGGCGGCATTCCTCGCGACGCTGCCACCGCAGGCTGGCGCGACGATCACTCAGCAGCGGGAGGCGCACTCGTTTTACTCCTGGCTGCTCTCGACTCCGAGCGCGCTCGAGTCGTGGCTGCTCACGGTGCGACCGGCGCATGACGACATCGGCGCGGCGCTGGAGCAATGGGCGGAGCTGGTGAAAAAGGATCCGGCGGCAAAAGATAAATATATGAATCTCGCGCTGGCTTGCGCGCTGGTTTTCGAGAAGCCCATGAAGCTGAGCCGCGACTACAGTGATGTGACGATCAGTGCCACCGAGCGCTATGCCTATTACAAGCGCCACGCGGCGAAGGGTGATCTCGCCTTGAATCCCGACAAGCTGACCGCGCGTGATCTGGTATGGGTCGTGTCCGCGCCCGTGCCGGAGAGCGAGATGGAGTGGGCGCTGCAAAAGATGAAGCTGCGCCAGAAGAGCTGGGGTGGCGCTTACAACATTGTGGAGTACGACATGGAGCGCGCGGTGAAGGACACGAACAAATACGACGCGTACACTTTCAGCGAGATACTCAAGAAGGGCGGCATTTGCGGTGATCGCTCGTATTTCGCCGCCTACACGGCGCGCGCGGCGGGCATCCCTGCTGCTTACATCAGCGGCGATGGCGCGCGTGGCGGTCACGCGTGGATCAGTTGGCTGAGCGAGGAGAACAAATGGGAGTTCTCGGGCCGTTACTCGGGCTATCCGCTGGGCAGCTCGCGCAATGCGCAGACGGGCAAGAGCGAGAGCGAGCAGGAGTTCATCCGCCGCACCGATCGCAGCGCGTCGGATGAGGGTCTGCTCAGAGGTTTGCGTCCGGTGTGGCTGGCGCAGGCAGTCGAGGCGGATGGCGCTGTGGATATCGCAGCGCTGATCTTTGATGGAGCGAGCGCGCTCGGTGACAAAGTGCCAGCCGTGTGGCAGGCGAAACTGGCTTTTTGGTCCTCGCATCGCGGCGACGCTTCGGTGGAGCAGTGGCGCGGTTTTCTCGATGTGCTGAAACGTCAGATGAAGGATGACCCGAACATCCTCGCTGAGGCGCGCGCGGCGGAGGAGAAATTTGTGTTTCCCCGACAGGACTCAAGCATCGCGATGAAGGAGCTGAAGAAGGACGCGCGCCGTCTTGAGAAGGCGGATGACGAGACGGCAGTGGATCAGGCGGACCAAATTGCCAAGGTGCTCAAGCAGCAAGCTGATGTGCTGGCGGCGAAGGGCACGCTCGATCCTGTGCGCAGCCTTTACGACAAGAGCTATCGCGAGCACGGACGGAACCCCGCTGTTTTCAAAAAGCTGGCCGCCGACTGCTGGAGTCTGGTGAAATCTGACCCCGAAGTGGCGAAGAAAGCCTGCCGCGACATGGAGTCCGCCTTCCGCCGCTACATCGACGCGGGCGGCGACTACTTTGATGTGACCAGCCAGATGTCCGCGCTCAATGTCATCTCAACGTGCTATCGCGAGATCGGCGAGGAGAAGAAGGCGGAGGCTCTCGCCAAAGATGTGACGAAGGCGAATGAGAAGGCGGGGAAGAACGCGCTCTAACTAATTTTTCGCCGGGGCTTTTTTCTTTTCGGCGGCCTGCTGCTTGGTGAGTGGCTCGCTGCTGAGCTGGGAGTTTTCCTTCCACCATTGTTCGATCGCGGGGATTTCGAGAAGGAGGAATTTATGCTTCATGGTGGCTTCGAAGCTGAACTGCGCCTCTTTGGCGACATCGAGGACGGGGTCTTCCTTGATGGCTTTGACGAGCGCGTCGCCCACCTCGCGGGTGCGGCGGCCTCCGAGAAGAAAGGCGGCGCGGAGACGCACCTGCCAGTCTTGTTTTTGATCGGCTAGAAGCTCGATGAGCTTTTCTGTTTTGAGATCGGATTCCTCTCGGATGGCGGGATCTTTGAACAACTCATTCACGGGCATGGTGTAGGAGGGGTCGATGCGCACGGTGAATTTGAGGTGATAATAAACGCGCTGAATCTCCGCACGGACGGCGTGCTCGAGGTGCGCGTAGTCTTTGTCGAGGAGGTAGGTGATGAGGCTGTCGAGGGCCTCGCGGGAGCCGGTGGCGATGGCGGTGTCCGCGTACTCGGTGAGGCGGTTGCGATCTTTGAGGAGGACGAGTTCTTTGTTGGTCTCTGACACGGCGGGGATCATGGCGGCGACTTGTCCCTCGGAGGCGGCGCCGACATCGGTGGGTGTCACGGTTGGCGCTGGCGCGGCGCGCTGCTGGGCGGCGAGCCGCTCGGACATTTCACGAAGGCGGTTTTCCGCGGTGACGTTTGATTCGCGAAGCGCGTCGATCTGTTTTTGCAATTGGGTGATCTGCTCGCGCGCAGTGGTGAGGCCGTCGGTGAGTTCGGCAGGGACTTCGACTTTGACGGCTGCGGGGACGACGGGCTGGACCGTGACGGGTGCCTGGACAGGCTGCGCGGCACCGAGCTTGGGGAGAATGCGCTTTTGATAAAAGCTGTTTAAGCCGGTGATGAGCGCTGCGAAGAGCAGCAGGACGATGAAAAGGAGGAGGGCGAAGAGCTGCACGGCGTGTGTGACGCGGCGCAGATTTGTGGGACGGGTGTATGCGGGCGCGCCGG
>JANPIW010000785.1:0-2711 GCA_031425215.1 Verrucomicrobiaceae bacterium | reverse complement strand
TTGCGAGCGAGCGCGGCTGGGGAGATGAGCCGGCATTGCCGGAAGCTTTGCGGCAGATTGAAACGCTGCTTTCCACGCCGGCGACGCGCTTGCTTTTCGAGCCGCCGTCTCCGCGCGCCGAGGTGTGGCGCGAGCGGGTGTTTGACATGGTGGATGACGGAGAATTTGTGACGGGCACGATGGACCGGGTGGTGATTGATCGTGATGCGGGCGGCAAGGTGACGAGCGCACGATTGATTGATTTCAAAACGGATGAGGCGACGACGGATGAGGTGATCGCGAAGAAGGCGAAAGGCTACGCGCCGCAGATCGCGCGCTACCGCCGCGCGCTGGTGAGGCTGACGGGACTGCCGGTGAAGAGCATCGGCGCGTCACTGGTTTTCACACGAGCGGGGCGGGTGGTGGAGATGTGAGCGAGGCATGGAAAGCCGACGGGTCGTCGGAGTTCCATGTTCACGCGCGAAACAAGGCGCCTAGTTTCTTGCCGAGGATAAGTCCTGCGCCGACGATGGTGACGGCGAGGAAGATCATGGCCCAGACACCGAGGGCGGAGGCGAGTCCGGGGCCGTTGCCGAGTGATGAGATGAGCGAGTAGATGGCTTTGGTGATGGGATAATGCGCGGCCTGCTGCGCGAGGATCATGGAATCGCTGACCTCGAGCATGGCGAAGGAGAAGGCGAGGAGCGCGCCGGCGATGAGATTGGGTGCGACGAGCGGGAGCGTGATGCGCCAGAGAGCGCGCTCGGGGCGCGCGCCGAGGTTCTGCGCGGCTTCTTCGAGCGTGGGGCTGACTTGCTGGAAGCCGGCTGAGGCACTGCGCACGACGTAAGGCAGGCGGCGCACGGAGTAGGCGATGACGAGGATGATGAGCGGATTTTCGCCGAGCATGAGGAAATGAAAGGGCTGGCCTTTCTGCGACATGGCGAGAAAGCCGAAGGCCATGACGAGTCCGGGAACGGCAAGCGGGAGCATGGCCATGGCATCGAGTATCTGCCGGCCCGGGATGCGGGTGCGCACGACGACGTAGGCGACGCTGACGCCGAGAACGACATCGAGGATGGTGGCGAGCGAGGCGTATTTAAGACTATTGGCGATGGAGCTGAGCGTCAGCTCGTGACCGAGGGCGTCGCGGAAGTGATCGAGTGTGAGCTGGCGTGGGAAGACGGTTTGATACCAGTCGCCCGCGAAGGAAAGGAGCACGACGCCAAGGTGCGGGATGACGGCGAGGAAGATGAGCAGGCCGAACATGGCGGCGCAGGCCCAGGCCCATTTGGGCGGGAGCGTGATCACATCGCGCCCGGTGGTGGCACGCCCTCCGCCGCCGGAGCTGCTGCTGCCGAAGAGGAATTTGCTCACCGCGTAGATGGCTGTGCTGAAGACGAGCATGACGACGACGAGCGCGTAAGGGAACGGGTTGCCGCTGATGTCCTTGAGCGAATTGAAAATCTGCACGGAGGTGACGCGATCGTAATCGAAGACGAGCGGCACGCCCAGCTCGGTGAAGGCCCAGATGAAAACGATGGTGCCGCCGGCGAAAATGCCCGGCATGATGAGCGGGAGCGTGACGCGGGTGAAACGCCGCCATGATGATGCGCCGAGATTGGCGGCGGCCTCTTCGAGCGCGGGATCAATGTTGGCGAGGGCGGCGGCGGCGTTGAGATAAATGATGGGATACAAATGCAGCACCTCCATGATGACGATGCCGGTCATGGAGCCGCTGCCGAGCCAGTCGATGGGATGCGCGGGATCCATGAGGCCAAAAAAATCGAGGAAACTGTTCACGGCGCCTGCTTGTCCGAGCATGGCCTTGATGCCGATGGCGCCGACGAACGGCGGGAGCACCATGGGCACGAGCACGAGGCTGTTGAGGAGGGCTTTGCCGGGGAAATGGAATTTCACCTGGCAGACAGCGAGCGGGATCGAGACGAGCAGACAGCCAAATGTGGTCCATACCGCGATGAGAAATGAGTTCATCAAGCCCTCGCGGTAAATGGGATTGCGAAAAACCTCCCAGATGTACTCGAGGGTGAAGCCGCCATCCTGCGCGAAGAACGCCACCTTCACCGTGGTGAAGATGGGCATGACAAAAAAGCACGCGAAGAAGACGCACATGCTGCCGAAGACGAGGATGCTGAGTTTCTTGCCCATGATGCGCGCTTACCTTCCCTCCCTCGCATTGACGGCGGCCTTGTCGTAGTTCGCGCGGAAGAGGCCGCTGAGTTTTCGCGCGAGGTTAATCTCCTGCACTTTGTCGCGCGAGCGGAGCGTGTTCATGAAGGAGCCTTTGGTCGTCTCATAGCTGATGAGCTTGGTGTCGAAGAAAAATGTTTTCGCGCGCGGCGGCATGTCGGCGTCGATCAACTCGCGCCATGCCTGCTGCTGCTCTTCATGCACGTCGATGCAGGTGACGCGGATGAGGAAGCGGATGGCGTTGAAGAGCGGGCTGGTCCATTTGTCTTCATAAACAAATGCATTCGTCTTCTCGTAGGGAAGCTCGGATGCATCCGTCATCATCGGGAGGTTCGTCTGCGAATAGAAATCCTTCCGCACGGGAAGGCGGCGCAGCGCGGTCTTGCGCGGCCCGCCGGGAATGATGGGTTTGTAGCTCCAGAGTTTCTGCCCTTCATCGCCGAGGACAAACTCGATGAACGCGGTGGCGACCTCCGGCTCGGGCGCGCCGCGCATGAGGCCGATGGGATCGACGCCGATGG
>JANPIW010000784.1:0-6158 GCA_031425215.1 Verrucomicrobiaceae bacterium | reverse complement strand
GTTTTCCAGCGGTTGTGAACCCAGAACCAGTTCTCGGGCGCGCGGCGGATGATTTGCTCGGCGACGATGTTCAGCTCGGCGGTGATGCCGTCGGCGGTTGGTTTTTCCTCGCCGCTCTCGACAGGCGGAAAACAAACGAGCTTCCAGCGGCCGGGGCCGTCATCATAGACGATGAGCGGGAGCAGCGGAGTGTCGCAGCGCAGCGACATGAGCGCGGGGAGCGACGTGGTGGAAGCGAGGCGGTCGAAGAAAGGACACCACACGCCGCTGTCGCCCGCGTGTTGATCGACGAGAACGCCGAGCGTGGTGTCACGAGCGCGGACGAATTTCACCGGCTCGGCAAAGCCTTGCGAGCGGTCGAAGAGGCGGTAGCCGAGCTTCTCTCGATTGCGCAACACGCGCGCGTTGAGGAACGGATTGGCAAGCGGCTGATAAATGCTGCCCGGCTTTTTGCCGAATGCGAAGATGGACGGCACCTGCGTGAGCAGCTCCCAGCAGCTCATGTGGAACACGGCGAAGAGGAGTGATTTTCCCTGGGCGACGACAGCGGCGATGTGCTCGATGCCCTCGATCTTCACGCGCTTGATGATTTCCTTTTCGGTCATCAGCGGGAGCTTGAAGCCGCAGATGAGATTGCGCCCGAGCGAGATGAAATGGCGGCGCGCGATGTCGCGGATCTGCGCCTCGGTCATCTCACGACCGAAGGCGATGCGGAGATTGTTGATGGCAAGGGCGCGATGTTTCCCGCCGAATATCCAGGCGACGTTTCCGACAAAGGCACCGAAGCGCGCGACGGTGTCGAGCGAAAGCACGCCCAGTACTTTCTCGATGGCGAGGAACAGGAGGAAAACCAGAAACTGCCCCGCCCGTCTGAGCCAGTTGCCTGCTGTTTTGCCTGGGTTCGTCATGTGGTGATCTTTATGCCGCAAGGCTGGCTGCGTTGCAAATTTGGAAAAAGAAGAGGCGGCTCGTCGCCGCCTCTCCCTGCTTCACAACAGCCCAATACCAATGCGCTTTTGTGATGCAAATGCGTTGCCGGTTTCGCTCACGGGATTTTCAAGGTCTGGCCGGGACGGATGACGTCGCTGCTCAGGCCGTTGGCAGATTTGATCTTGGCGACGGTGGTGCCTTTCTTCAACGCGATGCCGTAAAGCGTGTCGCCTTTTGCCACGGTGTGACGCTTCGAGGCTGTCGTGGTGGATTTCTTTTTCGTCGTGGCTGGTTTCGAGGCGGTCTTCTTCGGCGCGCTGGTGGTTTTGGGCGTGGTGGTCGAGGTCTTCGGCGCGGAATAGGCGTACGGGTCCGGCGCAGGCGGCGCACCACCGCCGTCGTCGATGAGCTGCTCCTGCATGGGCGGCGGGTTATAGGTGGGGGCCTGCGGGAGGCCGGGGTCGTTGCTGGCGTAACCAGACTGGCCGGGATACGGGTTGTAGCCGCCGTCGCTGTAGCCGCTGCTGGCGTACGGGCTGGCGGTGTTGGGCTGGCTTTGGGTGTTCTGACAGGAGAGGAGCGCGACGGAGGTGAGGGCGAGCGCGGCGAGGCGGAGGTGCGTTGGGATCATTTGATTGGGGTGCGCTGAGTATTTGGGCGCGGCGCGGAATTGCAAAACCTTTTTCGTGATTGCCACCGGATGGACATGGAACTGAGGGAAAGGAGGGCGCGCCTGCTGCCGTTCCCATCGGCCCGCGCGCCTGCATTCAGTCGCAGTCTGTGATTGCGCTCCTGCGCGGGCTTTCCTAGACTCGCGCTCCCATCACATGAAAATCGGATTCAATCTTCTGCTCTGGACCGGCCACGTCACCGAGGCTGACTTTCACCTCTTCTCCAAACTCAAAAAAGTCGGCTACGACGGCGTGGAGATTCCGATCTTCGACACGAGTGATGCGGCGCACTTTTCAAAGATCGGCCGCGAGCTGAAGAACAACGGCCTGGAATGCACGGCGGTGACCGTTTGCCCCGACGAGGCGCACAACGCGATCAGCCCTGACGCGAAGAACCGGCAGGGAGCCATCGACCACCTCAGGCGCGTGATTGAGTGCGGGCACAACGCGGGCGTGCAGACTTTGTGCGGGCCGTATTACCAGGTGCTGGGCAATTTCACCGGCAAATATCCGAGCGAGGATGAGCTGAACCGCGCGGCCGAGGTGCATCGCACCATTGCAAAGGACGCGCAGGCGGCGGGGATCAAGAATGCCATCGAGGCGCTGAATCGTTTTGAAGCTCATCTGCTCAACACCATGGAGCAAGCCGCGAAATATGTGAAGCGCGTGAACCATCCGAACTTCGGCACAATGTACGACACGTTTCACGCGAACATCGAGGAGAAGGATCCCATCGCGGCCATCGAGACGGTGTTCAAAACCGGCAAGCTGAACCATGTGCATATATCCGAGAATGATCGCGGCACACCGGGGCGCGGGCACATCGACATTCCGGCGGCGATCAAAAAACTAAAATCCCTCGGCTACAACGGCTGGATGACCATTGAGGCCTTCGGCGGCGCGCTGCCCGATCTCGCGGCGGCCACGCGTGTGTGGCGTGATTTCTTCCCGAGCACCGAGCAGGTCTATAAAGAAGGCTTCGCGCTCATCCGCAAAACCTGGGGCGCAGGAAAGAAGCCCGCCGCCAAGCCCGCAAAGAAAGCCGCATCAAAGCCAAACGTGAAGAAGAAAGCCGCCAAACCTGCGGCGAAGAAGAAAGGTAAGTAAGAAGCGGTAAGCCCCATTCAATCTGAGCACTTAGAACTGAGCACTCCGAAACATCCATGAACACACCCACCACTACACCATCCACTCCCGCGCCTTCGCGTCGGGACTTCCTCCGCACCGGCACCGCAGTCGCGGCAGCCAGCGCGCTCACCGTCGAGCAGTCCGCATGGGCCGCAGGCAGCGATGAAATCAAAGTAGGCCTCATCGGCTGCGGCGGGCGCGGCTCAGGCGCGGCCAGCCAGGCGCTGAGCACCAAGCAGCAGGGTGTGAAGCTCTATGCGATGGCTGATGCCTTCAAAGACCGCCTCGACGGAGCGCACAGCAACCTGAGCACCAAGCATGTCGAGAAAGTCGATGTGTCCGATGACCGCAAATTCGTGGGCCCCGATGGCTACAAGAAAGTGATCGAGAAATGCGACCTCGTCATCCTCACCACGCCGCCTGGATTCCGTCCGTATCATTTCAAAGCGGCGGTCGAGGCAGGCAAAAACATTTTCATGGAAAAACCCGTCGCCGTGGATGCGCCCGGTGTGCGCACCGTGCAGGAGTACGCGAAGATCGCAGACGAGAAGAAACTCAAAGTCGTCGTCGGTCTCCAGCGCCGCTATCAGAACTGCTACCGCGAGGCGCTCAAGCAGGTGAAGGAGCAGGACATCATCGGCGAGATCGTCGCAGGCCAGGTTTATTGGAACGGCGGCGGCATCTGGTTCCGCGACCGTCTGCCCGGCCAGAGCGAGCTGCAGTATCAAGTGCAGAACTGGTACTTTTTCACCTGGCTCTGCGGTGATCACATCAACGAGCAGCACATCCACAACATCGACGTGGCCAACTGGTTCATGGGCGGCCCGCCTGTCAGCGCCCAGGGCATGGGCGGGCGCGAGCAACGCACCGACAAGAAATTCGGCCAGATTTTCGACCACCACTACGTCGAGCTGACCTATGCGAACGGCGTGCGCATCAACAGTCAGTGCCGCCACCAGTCCGGCGTGTACAATGCCGTGCGCGAGGAGTTCACCGGCACGAAAGGTAAAATCTACCTCGACAACTCCGGCCGCTGCTACGCCAACAATCACAAGGGCGAAACCATCTGGAAGTACCGCCCCACCGGTGGTGCTGCCGCCGAGGCCGCCGCCGCAGACGCGAATGCCAAAGGCAAGAAGGCCAAGCGCGCCAGCGGTGGTGATCCGGATGCGTATCAGACAGAGCACGACGAACTGCAAGCCGCCATCCGCAACAACACCCCGCTCAACAATGCCTATTACGGCGCGGAGAGCACCATGACCGCAGTCCTCGCCCGCATGGCGACATACTCCGGCAAGGAATTGAAATGGGACGATGCGCTCGCGTCCAAAGTGCAGCACATGCCGCCCGTCGTGACCTGGGAGACAGACGCGCCCGTGAAGCCCGATGCCAACGGCTGGTATCCTGTCGCCAT
This sequence comes from Verrucomicrobiaceae bacterium, assembly GCA_031425215.1. Lineage (GTDB taxonomy): Bacteria > Verrucomicrobiota > Verrucomicrobiia > Verrucomicrobiales > Verrucomicrobiaceae > JANPIW01. The sequence goes on along the minus strand of JANPIW010000784.1, from coordinate 2,015 downwards.
CCCCGGTTTCGCCGCCAAAGACTACCAGGAGCGCGGCCTGCAAAACGTCGAGATCGTCTGATCGAAACGGAGCAGGTTCAAATTCACGCAGAGAGAAAAACCCCGTCGCTCGTGAGAGCGCCGGGGTTTTGTTTTGGGCCTCGCCACCTCGGCTGTTACGCCGTTTTCTTTTTCGGTCGCGGCGCGAGGAGGCTCACGAGCAGGCGCTCGATCACGAGCTTGGTGTCGAGCTGTGTCGTGACGAGCTTCGCGTTCGCGTCGAGGCAGCCGCGAAATGCAGTGTGCAGTTCATCAAGCGTGAAGCGCGTGGATTCCTGGATGGCGAGGAAGAGCGGATACGCGTTGAAGCCGGTGCCGTCTTTTTTGCGCGGCAGATGCGCGGTGGCGGTGGTGGGCAGCGCTTCGAGCGAATTGCAAAACGGGCCGTAGCTGCCGGTGTTGAGCTTGTGCTTCGTGAGCAGATCCTTGACGAGCAGGAGACTGCGCACCTTCGGCACCACTGCGCCGAGAAGGATGCCGATGGGATTCTGCCCTTGATAGACAAGGATGCCCAGCAGCTCGAGCGCGCGGCGCAGATCACGCGCGCCAATGGCATTGCCGATGTCCCAGATCACACCCGCACGGCTCATCGAGACGAGGCTGCGCACGGTTGAAAGACCCGCGCGGCGGCGGTCGCCTAGGAAGAGATCGATCTTCTCCAGCTCATTCTCCATCTGCCGCGTGTCGTCGCCGGCCATCTGCACCAGCAGCTCCAGCGCGCCTGATTCAAACGTGATGCCCTTCTCTCTCGCCCAACGCGAGGCCGTGCCCATGACGGCGTCCTCCCAGCCGGGACGCGAGGTGTCGGGTTTGTCGAAGACCTCCATGTTCGCCAGCTTCGTGATGCGCTTGTAGGCCGTGCGGCGTTTGTCGATGCTCGTGGCGCTGAGGACAAACTTCACGTCATCGCCGATGCCGCCCTCGAGCACGTCGAGGATGTTTTCAAAACCCGTGACCGCCGCCTGCGCGCGGCCCGTGACGCTGTCGCCGAGGAAATTTGCGTTCTTCAGCCACACCACTTTCGCGCCGCCGAAGAACGGCATCGTCTGAAGCGCCTGGATGACGTTATTGCAAATCTGCCCGGCGTGCTCCGCGTTGTCGGCGGTGCCCTCGATGATGTCGTTGGCGAAATCGCCCGCGTCCGGAGGCGTGAATTTTTGCACCAGCTTGAGCGCCACCTCCTTCACGCGCATCTCATCCGTGCCGAGAATGGCATGGATGTTGGTGGCGGCGGAGACAGTTTTTTTCGGCGCAGGCATGAGCGCCGATTCATGGCTCATGCGCGCGCGGGTGGCAAGCGCCTGAGTCGTAGAATGGGCTTTCCAGCCCCGTTCCATCAGACACGGACAGAACGTCCATGCTACATCAGCGCTTTCTGCTGCGCATCAATCCAAGCATCCCGGCGACGAGGGCGAGGAGCATTCCTGATGGCTCGGGGACGGTGTGGGTTTGGAGATTGAAGATGCCGGGATCGACGGTGTAGGCGCCGGGGCCTTCGTCGTCGTTGAGGCCGCCGAAGGGCAGGGCGGTGGCGTTGCTGAGGCGCCAGTCGAGGGGCTGCGCGGTCTGGTCGGCGTGGGCGGGCATGGTCCAGTCGTCCAGCGGGTTTGCGTCGAGGCCGTTGTTGGTGATGAGCGCCCATTCGGTGAGGGAGCTGATGGTGAAACCGTTGTAGGCCCAGATGTAGGCCTGTTCTCCCTCGGCAAAGAAATTGCTCGTGAACGCGGATGAGCTGCCGTCAGTCTGCAACGTGGCGCTGCTGCTGACGAATCCATTGGCGGAGTCCCAGCCATTCGCGGCGGGTGCGATGGCGCGGTCGAAGACTTTCCAGTTCGTGAGCCAGAGTTCGAGATTGAACTCGGTGGGCGTGAATAATCCGAATGTGCCCAGCTCGAAGGTGAAGCTGTCCGTGAGCGGTGTGCCGTTGCTCTGCACGATGGTGTCACCGACGGCGCTGCCCCAGTCGATGGTGCGCG
>JANPIW010000783.1:0-7418 GCA_031425215.1 Verrucomicrobiaceae bacterium | reverse complement strand
CCGCACATCTTGTGGCCGCTGAACGCATAGAAATCACAGCCGAGATCACGCACATTCACCGGCATGTGTCCGGCGCTCTGCGCGCCATCGAGCAGCACCTTCGCGCCGATGGCGTGTGCTTTCGCGATGAGTTCCTTGGCGGGATTGATGGTGCCGAGGGAGTTCGAGATGTGGACGAAAGCGAAGAGCTTCACCTGCTCGGTGAGCAGAGTCTCAAGCGCCTGCATGTCGAGCGCACCCTCGTCGGTCACGGGCACATGTTTCAAAACCGCGCCCGTCTGCGCAGCGAGGAGCTGCCAGGGCACCATGTTGCTGTGATGCTCCATCTCGGTGGCAAGGATCACATCGCCGGCCTTGAGATTCGCGCGGCCCCAGCTCTGCGCGACGAGATTGATGCCCTCCGTCGTGCCGCGCGTGAAGATGATCTCGTTCTCATCCGCGCCGAGGAAGCGCGCGACTTTGCGGCGAGACTCCTCATACGCGTCGGTCGCACGATTGCTCAGCTCGTGAAGGCCGCGATGGACATTGGCGTTGTCGCGCTCGTAGTAATGCACGAGCGCGTCGATGACAGCGCGGGGTTTTTGCGACGTGGAGGCGTTGTCGAAATAGATCAGCGGCCAGTCGCCGACCTTTTGATCGAGGATGGGAAACTCGGAACGAACATGGTTCCAGTCGATGACAGATGATGGGGCGCTCACGGCGATACAGATACGATGCCCGACCGCTCAGCGCGCCGCCGTTTTGCCGATGGGAACATCACCGTGCTGCTGCGAGGCGAGACGCGAGTAGTCGCCGCGTGACTCCACCTGCTTCGCGCGCATCTCGATGTCAGCAGGGCCGGTCTGCGTGGCTCCTGCATCATTGTGGCTGACCGTGCCGATGGTGCGGCCGACGGCCTGACCCATTCCCTTGATGAGATTCAGCGGTGTGCTCAGCAGATTGCTGGCGCCACCCAGCGCGCCGCAACCGGTGAGTGTGATCATGCAAAGCATGCCGGCGAAGAGAGGAAGAACTTTCATGTGCCGCTCTTACCACAGCGCTGTGCGGCTGTAAATTGCTGCTTGTTGCGCCGCCATTGTCCGCCGGGGCATGACGGGGCAAGTTCACCGTCCGCCGCGCGTTTTTTGTCGCCCCCCCAATGATCCGTCTCCTCCATCCAGCTCTCGCAACGGTTTGCATGCTCATCGCATCGAGCGTGCCCGGCGTGTTTGCCGAGGATGAGTACGAGAACGCGCCCATCAACTACTCCGACACGCAGCCGCGCGATGCCGCGCAACGCATCGAGCAGGCGCAGATCGCGGGCAAACTGCGCATCACGCGTCAGGACGACTGGTCCATCCTGCGCCAGCTCCTGCGTCAGCTCGGCATCCCATTCGAATCGCAAGTCATGGTCTTCTCCAAGACCAGCAAGCAGAACGACCGCATCAGCCCGGCGACGCCACGTGTCGTCTATTTTGGCGACAACGCGTATGCGGGCTACGCGCTCGGCGGTGCCATCGAAATCTCGACTATCGACCCAAAGCTCGGCCCCATTTTTTATCTCGTCGATCCGCACGTCGATGAAAAGCAGCCGCTGCGCTTTGAGCGTGATCAGTCGTGCCTGAGCTGCCACGGCGGCCCGTTCTCGCCCGATGTGCCGGGGCTGCTGGTGCGCTCGGTTTTCCCTGGGCCGGAAGGTCACCCCATCATGAGCCAGGGCAGCACGGTGGTGGATACCACGACGCCCTTCGCGGACCGCTGGGGCGGCTGGTACGTCACCGGCAAACACGGCGCGGGCCGGCATCGCGGCAATGTCGTGGCCGAGGAAAATGGCGAGGCCGTGACGATGGATTTTGAAGCAGGCGCGAATCTGCGCTCGCTCGACAAGCTCTTCGACACCACGCCCTATCCGCGCAAGACCAGCGACATCGTCGCGCTCATGGTGCTGGAGCATCAGACCTCGACGCAAAACGTGCTGACGAAAGCGAACCAAACCGCGATGCGCGCCATGCACATGCAGCACAGCCTGCAAAAAGAGCTGGGTGAGAAAGTGCTCGCCGAACCCACCGGCACCGCGCGCCGCATCATCGACCACAGTGCCGAGGACGTGATCGATGCGCTGCTTTTCAAGGATGAGGCCGCGCTTCCCGAAGGCGGACTCGAAGGTGATCCCGCGTTCCAGACTGCCTTCGCAAAAAGCGCTCCGCAAACCAAGGACGGCAGATCGCTCAAAGATTTCCAACTGCTCACCCGGCTCTTCAAATACCGGTGCAGCTATATGGTCTATTCCATCACATTTCAAAATCTTATCCCGCCACTGAAGCAAACAGTGCTCGCCGGACTCTGGACCGCGCTCGAAGGAAAAGAGAAAAGCGGACGCTACGACTACCTCGCGGATTCCGAGCGCCATCACATCCAGCGAATCCTCGCCACGACTCTGCCAGGGGTTCCGCAGAGCTGGAAGCTGGCAGTGGTGAAGTAAATTGAGGCCGCTGCGAGTTGCTCCTCACTGCCGAAGCGCGTTGAATATGATGTCACATTAAAAACAACGTGTTTGACAGATTGTTTGGTATGGGGCTTTGTTCCGCCTCCATGAAATCAAACCCCGGCGGCCAACTCGCTCCCCATCAGATCATTGGGCGTGATGCTCTCATCTCCAGCATGTGGAGCATTCTCGAAGGCAGAAGCATCTACATGAACGATCTGCGCCGCATTGGAAAGACGCAGATCATGGTCAAGATGCATGCCTCGCCAGCACCAGGCTGGATGACCGTCAAATGCGATCTCGGCGGATTCCACACAGCGGCGGAGTTTGCCACGCAGACTTACCGGATGTCACACGAGGTTCTCGGCACACAAAAAAGAAGCCTTCGCCGCATGGGCGAGCTTCTCGGCAAAGCAAAAGGACTGGAGATCGTCGGCTTGATCAAATTGCCCGACGGCAGCGCGGCACCGTGGAAGGAAGTTCTTCGTCGCACCTTTGCCGACATCGAAGAGGAGATGACCGCCCTCGGCCCGGATCGCCGCATGGTTTTCTTCTGGGACGAGGTTCCCTTCCTGCTCGACAACATCGCCAAGCGCGAAGGCCCGACGGTCGCCATGGAGGTGCTCGATGTGCTGCGCTCGCTCGGTCAGGATCACGACCACATCCGGCTCCTGCTCACCGGATCGATCGGCCTCCACCACATTCTCGGAGAGCTGAAGAAACAGGGCTACAACAACTCACCACTCAACCGCATGAAGCTTGTCCAGCCAGGGCCGCTCGACACTGCGGATGCCGTGAGCCTCGCGGCAGCGCTGATCGAGGGCGATGGGATCCCGTGTGATGACCGCGCAATCTGCGCCGCAACCATCGCCGAAGCCGTGGGCGACGTTTCATTCTACATTCACAAGCTCGTCTCCCGCCTGCCAAAAAATGCGCCGGCCTCGCGCGCGAGCATCGAATCCATCCTGCATCGCGAGATCACATCGGACAACAACGACTGGGACCTCCAGCATTACAGAGACCGTTTGCTGACTTACTACGGCGCGGACGAAAAACTCGCCCTCCTTGTGCTCGATGCGCTGGCCATCGCAGGGCCGATGTCGTTTCAAGCCATCCGTCAGGAAGTGAACGCGCAGACATCCGTCGATGACGAGCACCTCCGCCGCCTGCTCGGCCTGCTCAGCAGAGATCACTACCTCGCGCGCTCGGACGACAACCAATACGCCTTCTACCTCGCGCTCATCCGCCGCTGGTGGCGGCTCAATCGCAGCCTCTGACCCGCGCCATTCCCATGATCGACCGCCCTTTCCTTTCCCAATTCTCCCCACAGCGCACCGATCCCGAGGCGCTGGAGCAAATCCTCGTCCAGCGCCACGACTTGCTCGCCGAGAGCGTCGCGCGCGTGCGCGAGAGCGTGCTAACCGCAAACAAACACCACCTCCTCTTCATCGGCCCGCGCGGCGCGGGGAAAACGCACCTCATCACCCTCATACATCATCGCCTCCGCAAGCAGCCCGATGTGGGCAAAGCCGCGCGCATCGCCTGGCTCAACGAGGACGAGACAGCCACCAGCTTTCTCAAGCTCCTCATCCTCATCTACCGCGACCTCACCAAGCGCTACCCAGCCGAGTTCCCCGCCTCCGATCTCCAAAGCGTCTATGGCATGAAACCCGACATCGCCCGCGAAACACTCGGCGCGTCACTGCTGCGTCATCTCGGCCCACACACCATCGTCCTGCTCGTCGAGAATCTGGACTCGCTTTTCAAAGACATGCCCGAGGTGGAGCAGCGCACTTGGCGCGCCTTCGTGCAGAATCATCCCGTCTTCGCCACCGTTGGCACCGCGCAGAGCCTCTTCTCCGGCGTGTCAGATCGTGACGAGCCGTTCTTCGGCTTCTTCGACACCCGCCACCTCGACGCCCTCACCGTCGATGAAGCCGTGACGCTCCTGAAAAACATCGCCCGGCTCAACAAGCGCGACGATCTTCTCGACTTCCTCGGCACACCCACCGGCCACGCCCGTGTGCAGGCCATCCACGATCTCGCCGGCGGCAATCCACGTCTCTACATCATCTTCTCCGACTTCCTCACCCGCGAGTCCTTGAACGATCTCGTACGTCCCTTCGAGGAAACCGCCGACCGCCAGCTCACCACTTATTATCAAGAGCGCCTCCGCTGGCTCTCCGCCCAGCAGCGCGAGATCATCCAGCTCCTCTGCCATCATCCGCATCCCATCCCGGTAAAGGCCATCGCCGAAGGACTCTTCACCACGCACAGCACCATCACCAACCAACTCAAACTCCTGCGCGAAATGCGCTACCTCCGCTTCCACGAGCGCGGCCGCGAAGTCCTCTACGAACTCGCCGAGCCGCTCATGCGCCTCTCATTGCAGGTGAAGGAAACTCATGATCGGCGACCGCTGTCGCTGATCGTAGATTTCTTGCGGGTTTGGTATGATCGCCGTGATCTGGAGCAGCGGTTAGGCAATCTCGATGCGGCTTCCCCCATCCGCGCTTACTTTGAAGAGGCTCTTGCAAGATTAGATTCGGGCGAACCAAATCTTCGTCATCGCCTACTGCGCGCAGGTCTCGGAGAGTTAGACCCATTGCATTGCGATGACAGTGCGCTTACACGCTTGTGGTGCCTTGCCAATGAAACAAAAGATCAATTCGACCTTTCATGGGTGGCAATTGCTCTCATGGCGCGAGGCAAGACTGCAGAGGCAATCAATGTTATGGACGAAATCCTCAATCTCCCTGATCTGCTCGGCGGCATTGTTGCACTTGTGCTCCCTCTGAGGGGGCTGGCGTATGCGAGATCAATGAGAGTAGAAGAATCAATCACTGACTTGACTCGGACAATTGACATGGAAAGCCAGTGTCCTCTGAACATCGGTTGGCCTCTGCTTTTTCGCGGCTATATGTATGCGGAGGTCAGCAAGTGGGATTTTGCTTTGGCTGACTTTAAACGCCTTTACTCGATTCCAAATCATCCTGCGGCATTTGGACCAATTGCTGATGAACTACCGCATAGGGTTGTCGAGGCTATTTTTGGGCACACAACCGAAACACCACAGTGGAGCATTAAAATTACCGGGTTCTTCGATCACGTCGTGAGGTGCAAAGTATTGGTCCAAGTTGGAGAGGCTCTCATACAGCACCTGCCAAAATTGGCGGCAAGCCCCCTCAATCACGCCGCCTATGACACATGGGCAGACGCATGGGCCTCCGCCAGTGAGACGTTGGCATTCGAGGATCGGCAGCGGCTTGAAATCCCTTTGCGTCTCCTGCGAACCGGCATCGCCTATCTCAAGAACAAGGACGAGGGACGGCTGCTTGTGCTGCCCAGCGAGGAAAGAAAAATCCTCCGCGAGGCCCTGAAGCTGCCGCCTGAAAGAATCTCCTGAGAACAACCGACCGTGGGCCGGGTGTGTACGGCGCGCGAGATTTCGTTTCGACACCCGCGTCCCGTCGCCGCACCGCCCGGCTGGTGACACAACCGAACAGGCGAGCGATTCAGCCTCCGCGCCCAGACGACAGAATCAGAACCGCACCAACGGAAATGGCTCAAGGGTTGTAAAACCCTTTTTCTTGTTATCGTGTGCGCCCCACTTCAGTTCTCAATCCATCCCATTCTTTCCTCATGAGCACCACTCGCGTCCTTCTCACCACCACTTCATTCCAAGACACGCCCGGCCGGCATCACGATCTGATGACTGCCGCCGGTTTCGAGGTCGTCAGCGAGCGCGGCCCGCTGCCTGAAGCGCGCATGATGGAGCTTGCCGGCGAGTTCGACGCCTTCATCTGTGGCGACGACGCCATCACGCGCGCCGTGATCGAGAAATCCCTCCCGCGTCTCAGGGTCATCAGCAAATACGGCATCGGGCTGGACAAGATCGACGTGAAGAGCGCCACGGAGTTCAAGATTCCCGTGCTGTTCACGCCGGGCGTCAATCACACCACCGTGGCCGAGCACACTTTTCTGCTGCTCCTCGCTCTCGAGAAAAATTTCTTCTACCACTGTGACTCCACGCGCGCAGGCGGCTGGAAACGCAAGACGGGTCACGAGGTGATGGGCAAGACCATCGGCATCGTCGGATGCGGCCGCATCGGCAAGGAAGTGGCCATCCGCGCCCGCGCGTTCGGCATGGAAGTCGTCGGCTACGACCTTTACTGGGACGACAAATTCGCCGCCGATCACGGCGTGAAGCGCGCCGCGTCGCTTGACGAGATTTTCGCCTGCTCGGACTATCTCTCGCTGCACACGAACCTAACACCGGAGACGCGCGACATGATCTGCGCGGCCTCCATCGCCAAGATGAAAAAGGGCGTCATCATCCTCAACTGTGCCCGTGGCGAGATCGTCCACACGGACGACATCGTTGCCGCCCTGCAATCAGGACAAGTGGCCGGCTACGGCACCGACGTGCTGGAGCACGAGCCGCCGCCCGCTGATCACCCGCTGCTCAAACTGCCGAATTGCATCGTGACGCCGCACATTGGCTCCCGCACGCACGAGAGCGTGCAGCGCCAAGCCTGCTGTGCTGTCGAGAATCTCACGCTTTTCCTCGCCGGTCAGAAGCCACACGCCCAGGCCAACACGTTCTGAGTTTTTCGCAGCTTTCCCTCTTCACGCATTATCCCGCCCTTCCCACACCATGAGCCTCTCCATCAAATCCCGCGAATCCTGCGCCTTCGATCAAATCTCGCTCGGCGAAGTCATGCTCCGTCTCGATCCCGGCGAGGGCCGCATCCGCACAGCGCGAAATTTCCATGCTTGGGAAGGTGGCGGCGAATACAACACGTCGCGCGGCCTGAGAAAATGCTTCGGTTACAAGACCGCCGTCGTCACCGCGTTCGTGGACAACGAGGTCGGCCATCTCATCGAAGACTTCATCATGCAGGGCGGCGTGGCTACCGACTTCATCAAATGGCGCGAGGACGACGGCATCGGC
>JANPIW010000782.1:0-1955 GCA_031425215.1 Verrucomicrobiaceae bacterium | reverse complement strand
TTTCCTTGTCATCGAGCACACGCCAGGTGCCGAAGACGAGGCGCGAGAACTCAGGGCCGTTGGGTGAGATGCGAGTGCGTGTCATGGTGAAAAAGTAGCCCGACTCTCCGAGGTGGGAGCCGGTGGCGCTCCATACAGGATGAGAGAGGCCGGATGTTCAACCAGCAAAACCAAGCTCCCGCCGCACCCGTTCCACCGTCCATCCGCTCTCGCGCAGGCTTCGGAGGCTGCGCGCGTCATCGCGCTTCGCAAGGCGCTTTCCGTGCTCATCGTTGATGAGGCGGTGGTGCTTCCACTGCGGGACTGGGAGAGAGAGCAAAGACTGCAACAGGCGGTGCAAGTGCGTGGCCTCCAGCAAATCCTCACCCCTCGTGACGAGCGTGACATCTTGCAGCGCGTCATCGACGACCACGGCGAGGTGGTAACTCGTCGATGTTTCTTTTCTAGCGATCACCACGTCGCCGAAAAGTTCGGGCCGCGCGGTAAACTCCCCATGATCCAAATCACACCACGTCAGATCATGGCCGCCGATCTCCACGGCCTTCGTCACATCGAGCCGCAGCGCATACGATTGTCCTTCTCCGATACGATGCGCGCGCTCCTGCGCGGTGAGCTTGCGGCATGTCCCCGGATAAAGCGGTCCGTTCGGCCCGTGCGGCGCCTGGCCTGCGCGCGCGATCTCATCCTGGATTTCCTTTCGTGTGCAGAAGCACGGGTAGAGCACACCCATCACCTCCAGCCGTGCGAGCGCTACGCGGTAGTCATCGAAATGCTCGCTCTGTTTCCTCACTGGTTGCTCCCACGCGAGGCCGAGCCAGGTGAGGTCGTCAAAGATCGCCTTCTCATACTCAGGCCGCGCACGCGTCTGGTCGATGTCCTCCAGCCTGATGAGAAACCGTCCGCCGCTCCGCGTAACCTCCTCGAAGGCAAACAGCGCCGCAAACGCATGGCCGAGATGCAACCATCCGGTGGGACTGGGCGCGAAACGTGTGACGTGGGACATGAGCGCATTCTGTAGCGCGGATTCCGATTTCGTCATGCTGCGGGATTGACTTGTGGGAGGAACTCAAGGTAGCCTTCCGTCGAACGCCGAACAGACCTTTTCATGAAGACACTCAAGCTGATCTCCCTCGCCGCTTTATGCGCCGCGTGCCCCCAAGTGCTGGCTCAAACGCCTCCCGTCGCGACGGAGACGGCTGCAGAGCATCACTTCAAGGCCTCGCTCGATTCAATCATGGACTGGAAGAATCCATTCGCACTCACAGCGGAGAAGCTGGAGACGGCCTATAAGTCAGAGGGATTCAAGACAAGCCCGTATTACAACTGGTCCGACGACAAGACAGAGGTGCGGCTCGGCCGCAGACCATATCGGAACATCGAGGTCGATCTCACCATGCTGGGTGGGACGACGCAGGTCGATGAAGTGGTGATTCATTTCACAAATGGCAGCGCCGACTCCTATGAGATCGAGCTTGGCGAGTTGTCCCTGGATAACATCAGCACGGCTTTGAGTCAGGCGATAGGTGACGCGCCACAAAGCCGCAAGGTCGCGGCTGCCAGTTTTTTGAGCTGGGCGGGTGCGAATGCGTTCATCATCTTCTCACACGGTGGAAACCAAACTGAAGCTGTGACTCTGCCGGATGGGAAGACGGGGGAGCGCATCACTGGCAAGACCGCTGCGAGGATCAAGGTGCTGCGGCCCGATCTCGCGCACCGCAGCTTCATTCACGACCTCGGCAATCATATCGCCATCGCGTGTGATCTGGATTTTCTTCTCGAACTTCCCGCCGCGTGGCAGCAGACGACCGAAACGCTCGATGCACGATTTGACGTGAAGGGTCGGGGCTTCAAAGACCAGCCGTTTTTCAAATGGCTGAGCGCCACCAAGGATCGTGCCCGTTTTGCGCGCACACCATTCTCGAATATCACCATCGATCTGCGCTTGTTCGGCGGGA
>JANPIW010000781.1:0-3490 GCA_031425215.1 Verrucomicrobiaceae bacterium | reverse complement strand
GAAGGTGCGCGCCGCGATGGAAAAGGTCTGGGGCACGCCCGCCGTTCAGGAGGCGCGTGATCGCTACATGAAGGCCGGAGAAGATTTCCGCCAAGCCATGACCCTCGCGATCAAGGAAGCCGACCCCGAGGTGGTGGCCATCCTCGAGAAGATCAAACCACGCAGCCACTTCCCGTCAGGCTCGCTGCCCAAGCTGCCGCCGCCCGAAGATCCCGGGTTTGCGAGCGCGGCTGTCACACGTCTGGGCGCTGAGATGATCGCTTTTGCCAAGCCTGAGCACCGCGAGACGAACCGCCTCGTGCACGAGCGCATCGTCCAGATGCCCGTCATCAACGCGGCCATCGAGCACCTGAAGCAAGCCGCGCCCGAGCAGCGCATGGAAGCCTTTGGAAAACTGCGCGAGGCATACCGCGCCGAGGTCATGCGGGAGTTGCAGAAGCTCCGCGAGCAGAAGGAGAAGGACGCGGCGGGCGACCCAGTAAAGATTTCCGTGCCGCCTGTGAAGTGAGCACTCCACGATTCGTAGTTTCGACTGGCAGTCGAAGCTACGGCTCGATCCACACAAGCTGCGTGTAGGCACCGTTGCGCGCGATGTCCCAGACTTCGAGGCGCAGCCATTTGCGGCCCGTGATATCGGGTTTCAAAAACAGCGTTCGCTTTTCATGCGCTCCGGTATCACGCAGGTCGATGCGCTGACGGAAAACCTGTGCGCCATCGCCACTGATGATCTCGGCAAACTCGAGCGGGAATGTCCATTCGAGATCAGCCTTGAGTTCGGCTGTTTCACCAGCCTTCACCGTCTCGCCGCTTTGTTTTCCACCCAGCGTGAATGATGTGACGAGCACCTCGCCCGTCGTCGTGAAGAACGCGCCTCTGCTGAGCGCATCGAGCACGGGCTGCCAGCTCTCGCTGTAGCGCGGAGCTCGCGGCAGGCGCAGGTAGTTGATGTTCATGTGGCCGTACAGCTCGTGCGTGTGGTCGATCTTGAACACGTCCACCTCGCCGGGCAGATATTTCTTTTGCCCCCAGTTCGCCATGTCGCTGAGCAGGTCGAGGCAGCGCTCGCCGAGTTTCTCGCGCGAGAGATCGACGGGCATCGACTTGTAGGCCGCGCCGAGCCAGCGGTCGGACAAATAAAAATCCTCGCGGCGAAAAATGTCGGGTGTCCAGTTGGATGCCTTGATTCGCGGATGCGCGGTCCAGGTGAGGCCGTTTTCCTTTTGCAGCAGCTCCATCATGTCCGCGCGGCTGCCGACGTGATAGACCGTGCCGTATGGCTCGATCTTCTCGAAGAGCGGCTGCCCCTCGGCGCGCACCATCGTCCAATACACAGGGCGCGGGAACAGGCTCATCCAGTGGCCGGGATGCTTCTTTATTTCGCGAATGCCGAGGTAGTCGTTTCCTTCCTCGCCAGGGATGAGCGTTAGCGTGTCATCAGACAACCGCGCGCATTCATCGAACATGGCCTTCATCTCCGGCAGCCGCAATGGACCCGGATCACGCGGATGACCGTCGCCGTGAAACTCGCCGAGATGCACGATGCTCACGCCCATGTCTTTGAAAACCTTCACGAACTCCGGGATGACCGGCGGCTTTCCTTCCGCCGCGCGCCTTATCGCCTCGACCGCGATGGCCATATGGTAGTGACTCGTGAACGTGGTCTGGCCCGGCAGCGCTGCAAAGCGATCACCTCGCGTGTAGCGCATCGTCTCGCGCAACGCGCTCTTTTCATCGCCCGCGTCGAGCAGGAGGAAATACCCGAGCCGCTGTTTCGTGCCCGGAGGCGCGTTGCACCACGGGACGAAATTCCCGCCGCCATGCTCGTCCTGCCGAATGCCAAAGCCGTGGCGACCGTCCCCCGGCATCAGGCCGCACCAGGCAGTCCTATTGTTCGTCGTGTAATCGACCGGATAAAAGAACTGATGCGGCGCGGGGAACAGCGCAAGCGAGCCGCTCTCACCTTGCGCGAAGATCGAGCGATGCTTCACCGCGATGTCGCTGGCTGGTGTTTTTGCGAGCGTCTCAAACTGCCAGCGATCATCGGTGTCCAGCCAGGCACAGCGTGGAGCCTTGTCTTTGTTGCCAAGCAGTCCCGCGCTGAACACAAACGCCACCTTGTCTTGCTGCGTGGTCATCACGCACTCCACCTGCACAAGCGGGCTGCCAGAGTAAACCGTGAAACGAAGATCGCCGGAAAACGGCCCCGCTGTCACACCACCGAAAACCACAGAGGCGCGATGCTCGCCCTGCCGCTCAATCCGATGCGCGCGCGGCGCGAACGTGGCGACGTGCGTCTGACGCGGTCGCTTCGCCGGGTTGTCAAAGAACGTGTTCCAGATGCTCATCTCCGGCGGCCGTCCTGGTGGCGACTCGCGTGTGCCGGTGGTGATGGAGAGGAAGGGATCGAGATTGGAAAGAATTCCTTTCTCCGCCAAAGCGACTGCCTTGATCAAATGGCCGCTGCCAAGATTGAATTCCATCTGGGCGCGTCGCTTGCCACCGGCATCCCAATCGCAAGTCAATGTTGGCTCGCCGACACCGCTGGTGGTCGCGAACCCAACAGGCAGAGGTGAATGGAGTTGCGTGATCTGCGCTAAACCATGGACACGAAGGAGCGAAAAGACCACAAGCACTCCCCACAGGTACGCTGCATCAAAGGGTCGCCTCATCTCACTTTCCTCCTTTGAACATCGCGTTGGACATTTTCAGGCCGGCCTCGGCCATGGTGCGCGCGGAGGTTTGGAATTTTTTCAGCGCCTCGATCTGCGCGGGCGTCAAAAATTTCGCGGCCTCCTGTGCGACTCGCAGCGCGTCGGTGTCGAACTTCTGAAGCTGCGCGGAGATTTGTTCTTCGGTGATGTTGCCGGGCTGGATGTTCTCGGGCTTGGTGAGATCGGGCAGCTTGCTCGGGGCTTTGCGCACGGCCGCCATGGTGTCGATGAGCTGCTGCTCCTGATCGGGGGAGAGCGGCTCGCCGGCGGTGGAGAAGGACGCGCGGCCGCCCATCATCTCGAAGGCCATGCGCTCGGGCTGCGTGTCCTCCCAGTGCTGGAAGGTGGCGTAGTCCGCATCGTCGCCGAGGAAGGTCTTGATCAGCTCGTCGTTCGCTTTTTTCGCGGCCTCATAGTCGGCGGTGATCTGCTTGCGCTGCTCGGGCGTGAGATTGTCCCCCATCATCTTGAAACCCATGTCCGTCTGCGCCGCCTGACGCGTGGCGAGGAGGTCTTTGAAGTTTTCCTTCTCCTCGGGCGTGAGCTGGAAATGCTCGAAGAGTTTCCCGAAGAGCATTTCAATCTGCACCTTGCTCTGCTGCTTCATCATCTCCTTCATCCCAGGGTTATCGAACATCTTGCGCATCGCGCTCATCGTCCCCTTCCCTTTATCCGCAGATGGCGCCGCCGCTGTTGGAGGCGCTTCATCCGAAGGAACCAATATCCGACCTCGCGCCATCTTCGCGCTCTTCTCCAGTGAAAGCGTCGTCGCTGCCTTC
>JANPIW010000780.1:0-6071 GCA_031425215.1 Verrucomicrobiaceae bacterium | reverse complement strand
TGATGAGCGAGTGCAGCGTGACATAGACGCGCCTGCCATCGCCAGGCAGCGTGACGTTTTGCGAGAGATTGGCGCCGTTCACTGATGCGTGCAGGTCATAGCCATCAGGCTGGCTGCCGATCCACAGCGCATACTGCGACGCGCCGACGCCTGCGTCCCAGGTGAGATCGACATTCGTCGATGGCAGCACACTCGTGTTTGCGGGGCTGGTCAGGCGCGCGGGACGCGGCTCGGATGCGCCGGGCAGCGCGGCGTCAAAGAGCGAGTGGCTCGACTGCCAGGCGCCATTGATGAGCGACCAGATCGTGACATAGACCGGGCCGCCGTCGGCAGGCGCGTTGAAGACATTGCCTGTGAGATCGCTCACATCCGCCACGCCGATGTCGTGGCCGCCGAAAGCCGAGCCGATCCACACCACGCGTTTGCTCACGCCCATGCCCGCGCCGAACTGCAGCGAGAGCCGGCCATCCGGCAGCACGCGCGACACGCCGCCGCTGTTGTCGATCGTTGCCGCCGCACCTGACGGCGCGTCGAAGATGTAGCTGTTGCTCTGCCACGCGTTGTTGATCATCGAGTAAAGCGTGACGTGGATTTTACGGCCATTGGCCGGCACATTGACGGTGCGCGCGAGCTGCGTGCCTTCGTCAGCCGCGTAAATATCGCGCCCGCCCGCCGTGGTGCCGACCCAGAGCGCATATTTCGTCGCGCCGATTCCGGCGTGCCACAGGAACGAGACCAGCGTGCTCGTGAGCCGCGCTCCATTGGCCGGGCTGGTGATCTGTGCCTTGGTCTTGAGGTAATCGGAGAAAACCGAGTTGGTCTTCTGCCACACACCGTTCACCAGCGACCAGAGCGTGACGTACACCGGCTGCCCGTCGCCCGGTGAGGTGATGGTCGTGCTCGTGGTTCCGCTTTTGAAGGTGCCGTAGCCACGATCCGCCGCGCCTGGCGTGCTGCCAAACCACAGCGCATACTGCGTGGCGCCACCGCCCGTGTCCCAGGTGAACACATTCGTGCCCGCCCTGAGTTTGTTGTCCGGCAGCGACATCAAAAACTCCGCCTGCGTCCCGCCGGTGCCTTCGAGCGCGATGTGAAAGGGGCTTTCATCCGCGTCATTGCTCCACACATGCGCGACGGCGGTCTTCTTGCCCGTCGTCGTCGGTGTGAAACGAAGTGTGAACTGAGAGGAGCCTGTCAGCCGCGCTATCGTCGCGGCGGGCTGCTGCTGGACGGAGAAGTCGGAGGCGTTTGCGCCGTCGATGCTCACCGACACGCCCGTGAGAGCGCCGGTGCCGGTGTTGGAAATATAAAAACCGCGACCTTGGTTTTGACCAACCGCGACACGGTCAAAAGCTTGCTTCGCTCCGGGTGACAATCCATTTGCCGCGCCTGAATAGACGCCGACGACGATCTCGGGCACCTCGCGTTCGGGCCGGGTGATCTGCAATCGGTGGCTCATGAAGGTGCGATAGATCGGCTGCGATGTGGTGTCGCCAGCCGGGATGACGGAGGGCCATTGCACCTCCACGACGATGACGTTGTCCCCCACGGCAAGCGCGATGGGCTGGCTTGCGGCTCCCGATGCAACCTCGACGCCATTCACCAGAATGCGTGTCGCCGCAGTTCCGGTGCTGAGAGTTGGCGTCACCGTCATCGACGATTCCGCGCTGCGCGCGATGAACGGAGCGTAGGTGGTGGTCGTGTGCGGTGAGGAGCTGTGGCTCCAAGGGTAATTGAGGTTGAATGCCTCCAGGGATGTCGAGAGGTTGCGCAGTGGTCGGCCAGGCGTGTAGCTGATCCCGTCAACGGTGAGGACTTGATTGGATATTAGCCCGGTTATCAAAATCGGAAAAGCTGTCACGGGTTGGGCGGTGTTCACTGCGAGGTTGGTAACAGTGAGTGTGGAACCGCCGGTGAGCCAAGACGTGTCCCTGAAATATGCATTGCCCACGCGGGTCAGAACTGCGGAGCTTCCGTACGTCGATGCCGATGCAACATTGAAATCCATCACACCATACACCGCATAATAAGCCACCTGCGCCGCTGCGATCCGGGCCTGTTCCTCCAGCGTCCCGGACATCTGATATGGAAGCCCAGCAGCCCTGACTGATGATGCTGATGCTCCGGCCATGAGCATGAGGGCGGCGGTCGCGGAACGGAGGTGGTGTTTCATGGCGTTATGAGGGTTGAGCGCTCGATGACAAAAGCGCCCGCTGACGAGATCGGCCTGGAGTTCATCACTCTTGACGGGGCTGGCAATCCTTTTCTCCGGCGTTTTAAGGGAATGAAGCAATCAACCACGCATGGCGGCTGGCACGTTCCAAAAGTAGCGCGACTCTCCGAGGCGAGCACCGATGCCTGCCTCGGAGAGTCAGGCTACATTTGCGCGCCGTTGCTCGCCTCGGAGAGTCGAGCTACTCTCGCGATCATGCATCGCCACTTTCTCTGCTCACTCGTCATCGCCACCTCTGCTCTCAGCGCCGACTGGCCGCAGCATCTCGGGCCGCTTCGCAATGGACAGGCGGATGAAACGGAGGCGGCGCTGCCGGACATGTTTGCGGGTGAGCTGAAACCGATCTGGGAAAAAAACCTCGGCTCGGGTTTTGCGGGGCCGGTGGTCCTGGGCGGCAAGGTGATTGTTTTTCATCGCGAGGAGAACGAGCTGGTGATCGAGAAGCTGGATGCGAAGACGGGTGAGCGCGCATGGCGTTATGCGGGCTTCACGGATTACCGCGACAGCTTTGGCATGAACGACGGGCCGCGCGCCACACCTGCCATCGCGGACGGACGTGTCTTTGTGCATGGCGCGGAGGGCATGGTGGTGGCGGTGGATTACGCGAGCGGCAAGGAGCTGTGGAAGTATGACACGGTGACGGAGCTGAAATCGCCGCAGGGGTACTTTGGTCGCGCGCCATCACCGCTGGTCGTGGGTGAGCTGGTCATCATCTGCACGGGTGGGACGCGGGACGGCAAGGCGGCTGGCGTGATCGCGCTCGACGTGAAGTCGGGCGCGCTGCGCTGGCAGAGTGTGGCGGATGAGGCGGGCTACTCGTCACCTATTAAGTACGGCGATCCCGAAAAGCCGCGTTTGCTGTGCTGGATGCGCAATGAGCTGTGGTCGCTGGACGCGGCGACGGGCCAGGTGCGACATCACGCGCGGCTGCGCGCGGACATGGATGCATCCGTAAACTCAGCCACGCCGATCCCTGTGGGCGAGGGGGATTTCTTTTTGTCTGCTGGTTACGATGTGGGCGCGCACACGATCGCGCTGGAGCCGGAGGATGATCCGTTCGATCTGAGCGGTCTGGGCGACATCTTTGAGAGCCATTACAGCACGCCGGTTTTCTCCGACTTCCATCTCTATGGTTTCCATGACCGGCAGGAGACGGGGCAGAAGCTGCGCTGCATCGACCTCCATGAAGGCAAAGTAAAATGGGACTCGCCGCGCGTCCCCGGCGGCACTCTCATCCGCGTGCATGACAAGCTGGTGTGCGTGACCGAGCAGGGTGAACTGTGGATCGTGAAAGCAACACCGGAGAAATTCGAACAGCTCCATGTTTCGCAAATCCTCCGCGCGGGCCACCGCTCCAATGCGGCTTATTCAAACGGCGTGCTCTTCGCGCGTGATGGAGAGAAGCTCGTGGCCGTCAAGCTGCGCTGACCGTCCGAAGGCGGGAGTGCAAAACGAACTCACAGTCCCTCGGGATGCCTCGCGACGTAGCCCGTGCATGGTCTCTGCTTGGTCGTCCACTTCGGACCTTGACGCTGGCCGTTGTAGCCGGTGTCCATGCGCAGGCCGGCCACGACGATGAAGGTGTGACCGTTCTTCGCATAGACGGTGATCCACTTGCCCTCGCCCTTTTTTCCAAAGCTGCGCAGTGCGCCCGAGGTGGTCGGCGCGTCGATGCAGCCTGCGCGGTGCAGCAGGTAGCTCACGGTGCCGGAGCAATCGTAGCCTTTGTCGTGAAAGCTTTTGTGACCTCCGCCATAGCGGTAAGGCTTGCCGTGCAGTTCATTGCCCGCAGCCACCGCACGCAGGACGGGATGGGGGATGTTGGCAGGCGGCACGGCCTTGCCGTCAATGAGCAGCGCCTTGTTTCCAGATGCGGAATCATAGCTCCACACGCGCTTCTTGCCGGAGGAGCAACTGGCGACCATGAGGGCCATGACGCAGACGATGACGGGGAGATTTCTTCGACTCATGGACCTGGATTAAATCAAATCTGGCGGCTAATTGCAAGTGTGCCGCGCCAGTATCCGCGCGTGTTCCAAACCCTCCGTCCTCGGCGTTGACACTTTTCGCCAGTTCGCCTAGTCTCGGCCCGACGCGTCCCAAAAGAACCGCCCGGCAATCTGCATTCCGCCATGGAGCAGGAATCCGTAAATCAAACTCCGTGGCATTAACTCAATAGAACAGAATCAGATGAATCTATATGTAAGCAACCTGGCTTACTCAATGAACGACGCGGAACTCCGCGGAACGTTTGAAGTGTACGGGAATGTCTCCAGCGCCCGTGTGATCACAGACCGTGACTCGGGCCGCTCACGCGGCTTTGGTTTCGTGGAGATGCCCGTGGAGACTGAAGCTCTCGCGGCGATCAATGGCCTTAACAACCAGGCGATGGGCGGACGCCCCATCAAGGTCGTCGAAGCGCGTCCGAAAGATGAGCGCCCTCGCCGTGACTTCGGTGGCGGTGGCGGTGGCGGCGGCGGTGGTGGTGGTGGTGGCGGGAAAAAATGGGATCGCGGTGACCGTGGAGATCGCGGTGATCGTGGCGACCGCCATTGATGCTGGCTTCGTCCGGCTTTGCGCTCTGCAAAAGTGCCCAGTTCTCAGTGCTCGATAGAAGTCACGCGGCGTTGACTTCCATTTGGGCGCTTTGCACCGGGCACGTTTTTTATTCTGCGATCTCAGCCGGCGCAGGCTTGTACTCGGGATACTTCTCCTTGAGCTGGCGCAGCAATTCCTCGGCCTTCGCCCTTTCACCGGCCTTCTCCAGCGAGCGCGCGGCTTTGAAGAGCGCCTCGGGCGTGATGCGTTTATCGACGAACATCTGGCTGGGCACGATGTACTTCGAGGCGGCGTCTTTGTACTTTGCCATTGCAGCGGCTCGATCTCCCGCAGCCTGGAGTGAGTTTGCCTCCGCGTAATAGATGTCGCCCTCGTGAATGAGAAGTTGCGCCTGCAGCGTGCCGTCCTTGATGATTTGCAGCGCTTCTTTCACGACGGTGTCGGCCTCTGAGAATTTGCTCAAACCCATGAGAGCGCGACTTTTGGTGAGCAGGCCGCGCGCCTTCACGGAGAGATCGGGCGGATTTTCCAGGAGCTTCTCGACGGCCTTGAGCGAGTCGTCGAACTTCTTCATCTCCAGCCACGCGCGCGCCAGGTAGTCCCAGATCGTCGGAGGTGTGGATGTCGGGTAAGACATGGTCGCGTTAGTCAGAAAGCGCGCGGAGCGGGCATGGTCGCCTTTGTTAAAGAGCGCGACACCGAGCCAGTTGATCGCGTCTTGGTTGATGCTGGCGTCTTTGTTGGCGTCGCGGTACTCGTCGATGGCGGTGGCGAGCGCGTCGGCGTCCTGGCGCGCGTAGGCGGAGAGGATGATGAGCGGGCTGGCGCGGTCGAGGTAGGTGGCGCGGTCGGCTTCGATGCTCTTCTTCAAAGCGGGCGTGGCTTTGTCGAACTGCTTGCTCTCAAACTGTCCGCGGCCGATGCAAAACCATGCCTGGCCTGCAGCGGGACTTTTGGGGAACTTCTTCAGCAGCGTTTCAAAGTCTGCGATCATCTCCTTCAACTCGCGTGCCTCCATGTGGATGAGGCCGCTCTGGAGGTAGGCCAGCTCGGTGGCTTCATCGTCGGGGAATTCTTTTTTCAATCGCGTGAAATCAGCCTGCGCCTTGTCCATGTCTCGCGTCTCGCGATAGCTGAGGCCGCGGCGCGCGAGAGCCTTGGGGACGTACTCGTGCTTCGGATAGTCGATCAGAAACTCGCTCAGCGATGCGATGGCAGGCTGGTGGCGGCCCGACTCGGCCTCGGCCCAGCCTTTGTTTAAGAGGCTCCCGGCGCGCTG
>JANPIW010000779.1:0-11395 GCA_031425215.1 Verrucomicrobiaceae bacterium | reverse complement strand
CGTTTCACGAGAGCCTGAATCTGGCGGCGCTGTTTGATCTGCCGGTGGTTTATATCATTGAGAACAATGGTTACTCGATGGGCACGAGCCAGAAGCGGTCGTCGGCGTATCAGTCGTGTCTGGCGGAGAGGGCAGGGGGCTATGGGATCGAATGGGAGCTATTCTCCGGCGAGGACATCTATGAGGTGCGTGCCGGGGTGAGCAAGGCGATGGAGCGGGCGCGCGAGGAGAGCAAACCGTCGGTGCTGGAGATCGCGACTTACCGCTGGGAGGGCCATTCGGTTGCCGACAGCCGACACAAGGGGGGCTACCGAACCAAAGAAGAAATCGAGAAACAGCAGCTCGAGCATGACCCGATCCAAGTCTGGAAAAGGAACCTGATCGCAGAAGGACTGGCGACGGAGACAGAGTTAAAAGCCATCGATAAAGAGTCGGTGAAGGAGGCAGAAGCCTCGGCTGAGTTTGCCAAGAACAGTCCGTTCCCAGAACCAGAGTCCATCTTTGAAGACGTGTATTGGGAGGTCGATAACAAGACCCAGAGAGGCCAGACGGGACGGCATTTCTTTAATGATTGAAAATGGTCTTTTGAACATCTAAACGAATACATTTATGCCACGACAGCTTTCCTACCGCGATGCCTTGCGCGAAGCCTTTGACGAAGAACTCGCCCGCGACCCGATGGTCGTACTCATGGGTGAAGAGGTCGCCCAATACGACGGAGCCTATAAGGTCACGAAAGGCCTGTGGGAAAAGTGGGGCGACAAGCGCATCGTGGATACGCCGATCAGTGAGGCCGGCTTCATCGGCATGGGGATCGGCGCATCGATGCTCGGGGTGCGACCAGTGATGGAGTTGATGTTCTGGAGCTTTTACACCGTGGCCTGGGATCAGATCATCAACAACGGGGGCATGGTGCGCTACATGAGCGGGGGGAAGATCAATTGCCCTATTGTGATCCGCGGCCCGGCCAATGGCGGCACGGGCGTGGGCGCGACGCATAGCCACACGCCGGAGAACATCATGGCGAGCTTTCCGGGGATGAAGGTCGTGTGCCCGGCGACGGCATATGATGCGAAGGGCCTGATGAAGAGCGCGATCCGTGACAATGATCCGGTGATGTTCATGGAGAGCACGGCGTTGTATGGCGAGCTGTGGGATGTGCCGTCGAATGACGAGCTGCCTGGTGGGGAGCTAATCATCCCGCTGGGCATGGCCGATGTGAAACGCGAGGGCACGGACCTGACGCTGCTGGCGCATGGGCGGGCGGTGATTACTTGTTTGAAAGCGGCGGAGATGCTGGAGGCGGAGCATGGGATCAGGGCTGAGGTCGTCGATCTGCGCACGATCAGGCCGTTGGATGAACAGACGATATTAGAGTCGGTGAGCAAAACGCACCGCGCGATTTATGTCGAGGAAGGAAAGCCCTTCTGCGGCGTGGGCGCGCAGGTGGCTTATATGATTCAAAACCAAATCTTTGATGAACTCGACGCGCCCGTCCAGCGCGTGTGCTCGCTGGATGCGCCGGCGATCTACAGTCCGCCGCTGGAGAAGCTGCAGATTCCGACACCCGAAGTGGTGATCGCGAAGGCGCTGAGCATTTGTGGCTGAAGGCGGGGGGGATGTAGCTGATGGCGTGAGCCTTCAGCCGGTAGCGGGAAAGTGTGCCAATGCCATTGCCTGAACGCTCCCGCGATTCAGCTACGCGCTCACGCAAAAACAAAAAAAGGCGGGAGAAATCCCGCCTTTAAAAGTGCAACCTATTTGCACTTGGATGATTCCAGCTCGCTACGGAGGCGGCTTATTCTTTGTCAGCGCATCACGCTTCGCGGCTTTCGTGGCGCGCTCGATCATGCGGAAGTAGCCGTCGTTCCAGCGTAAGGTTTTGTCACGGTTCGCGGTCGGCGCTTGCATGGCCCAGAGATAGGCGCGCTCGGCGGATTTCCAATCGCGCTGCTGCTCGTAATGAAAGGCGAGGGCGAGGCGCGGCTCCTCGTAGGTGGGCGCGTTGGCGATGGCGATTGCGATGGATTTCTCAGCCGCCTCGCGTTTGCCGAGCAGGTCTTGCGCATCGGCGAGGGCGACGGCGACGAGGTAGCTCTGCGGATTGAGCTGCGCGGATTGCGCGAGATCGGCGGCGGCGTTTTGCGCGGCGCGTTCGTTAGCGCGTTGGGATTTCTCCGCGCTGGATTGCTCCAGCCAGACGACGCCACGCTGGTACCAGGTTTCAAAATTCCGCGCGTCGATCTCAATAGCGCGTGTCAGGTCTTTGATCTGCGCGGCGTGGTTTTTGTCTTTTGCGGCGATGTCGGCCTGCGCTGAAAAATAATCCGCGCGGCCCGTGGTCAACGCGCCCCATACCATCGCGAACGATGCAGCGATCATTGCGAGCTTGGCGATCAAACGCGCGCCGGGAAGCCGGGTGGGAATGTGCTCGGGGCCGCTAAAACCGGGATTGGCGAGGATGCCGAAGAGGATGGAGCCAGTGATCGCTGTGGCGGCGACGTGCCAGTGAAACTCAAACACGGCGTGAACCAGTGTGGCAGCGAGCGCGGCGATGCTGGCTGCGGAGAACGCGAGGCTGTTGCTGGAGAGCAGGCCGACGGAGTGGAAGCGCCAGTTCGCGAACCAATGCAGGAAGCGCAGGCCATTAAATAAATGCGTGAGCAGCGCGAGCACGAAGAGCATGATGCCGAGCCAGCCGTAATCGACGAGCGTTTGCAGGAACTCATTGTGCGCGAAAAGCGCATCGCCCGTCCACGCGGGTGTCTCGGGTGTGCGATGGCGGATGCCCCCGTCATAAAACGAGCGCGCGCCGTCGCCGATAAGTGGATGCGCGGATTGCGCGTGCTGAGCGAGGGCGGCGTTCCACACATGCTCGCGCGCGTCGGTGGCAGTCGGCTGGCTCTCGATGCGTTTGCGCAGGTATTCCTCGTTCACCTTGTAGAGTCCTGCGCCGCCGATGACGAGCAGCACGCTGGCGCCGATGATGATGCGGCCAAACAGATGCCGTTGCGTTTTCCACACGAGATAAAGTCCGACGGCGGCGAATACGAGTCCGCCACAGAGCAGCCCAAGCAAGGCCGCGCGGCTGATCGTCAGCGACATGCCGATGGTGAACGCGAAGGCGAGAAAGCCGAGCAGCAGCTTCCATGTGGCTGATGCGCGCCCGAAGCACACCACACCCGCGCAGAGGAAAACCACGAAGGAGAAGAAGGCGGCGAGGTGATTGGGATTGTTGTAGAAGCCGCCGATGCGCCCTTCTGTAAAAGAGCGCGCGAAGTGCGGCACGACGTGGAAGCTCCAGTTCCCCGAGAAATGCACGAAGCCCACCGCGAGATTTCCCGCCGCAATCACGAGCAGCGTCACAAACAAAACCATTCGCCAGCGCGGATGACTCGCCGCCGTGATCGTGAGGACGTAGGCGGTGAAGCAACCGAGCACGAGATACAAATCCTCCCGTGCATAAGCGACGACCGGTGAGAACCACGCGCGCGCCGCAAGATACGCGCCGAGCAATAGCACGGAGAGCAGGCACCAGTCGCTAGGCGGAAAATGCATTCGGATTTTCCAGCGCAATCCTGATGTGAGTCCGGCCAGTCCGAGCAGAAGACAGCCCGGCCAGAAAAAGAGCAGCCGCGTCTCCGTGCCGAGCACACCCGTCACGAGCAGCGCGAGTGGGAAGAGGATGAGGGAGATGCGGCGCATGAAGAGTCAAGATTCCATTTACTGCCACTCGAAGGTGCGAAGTCGATTGCCACCAAGTACCACTTCCACCGTCTTTTGTTTCGAGTCAATTTTCAAGGGAACACCCCATGATTTACAGTCGTCACCGTCCAGAACATGCGCAGTCGTTCCGAGTCCAGGCGATGTGATGCGCAGTTCGGTAGTGTAGAAGTCGCAGTGGTTCCAATGCTGGAGCACTTCGAATCGGTGTCCGCTCGGAAGTCGCAAATCCGCAAGGCGATGCGCGGCACCAGTTATGATGTCGGGCACCCAAATCCCGATGCTCAAAGGGACAAACAGGAGTGCCACTATCGCCAATGAAACAGCTATCATCAGTCTCGTTGGCCAACTCGGGAGAATCGCGCGGTGATCATCCTGGCGCGAATCCGTGATTATGCGTTGGGTAGATGTCATACCTTGATCACGCGCTTGGTTTGATATTTGCGGGGAGCGAATGGGGTTTCCCGAAGTGAAGCCACTCGAGTAGAAGCCTCCAGACAAACAAGGGATTGTTCCGCAGATACCTGCGCGCCAGACGCCGTGGCTCGCAGCAGACGCGGAAGAACCATTCCATGCCGATACGCTGCATCCATGCGGGCGCTTGCGGGACGCGGCCGGTGTGGAAATCGAATGCGGCACCGACGCCGAACATGAGCGTGGTGTCGAGCTGCGGGAGATAGTCGCGCATGAAGCGGTCCTGCTTCGGTGAGCCGAGGCCGACCCAGATGATGTCGGGCTTTGCGGCGGCGACTTGCGCGATGAGCGCGGCATCTTCATCTGGTGTCATCGGGCGGAATGGGGGGCAGTGAGCGCCGACGATGCGGATGCCGGGGTATTTTTCCTCGAGCACGGTTTTCAATTCGTCAGCGACGCCTTCTTTGCCGCCGAGGAGAAAGTGCGTGAAGCCTTGCGGAACCGATTGTTCGCACACGCGGAGCATCAGATCGGGTCCATACACGCGGCCCATGTGTGGCTGGCCTTGCAGCTTGCCGAGCCACACGAGTGGCATGCCGTCCGGTGTGACGAGGAACGCGCGCTCCAGCAGCTCTCGGTAGTCTTCGTGCTCATACGCCTCGGTGAGAAGCTGCACGCCGCCGAGGCAGATGTAGCCCTTTTGTTTTCTCCGCAGCGCCTCGCTCACGGCTGCGCAGGCGAGATCCATGTTCAGCGCATCGACTCGTGTGCCGAGGATGCGTACTGAGGGCGACTCGCTCTCAGCAGCGCTCGCGCGGGGCGCGGGGACTGAGAGCGGGTCGCTCTCAGTGCGTTCGATGGTGAGGCTCATAGTTTTGGTACTGAGGGCGACCCGCCCTCAGTGGGGGAGCGCGCTGCGCGCGGCTACTGAGGGCGAGTCGCCCTCAGTACGCATGAAGCTTTTCTGAAACTGCGGCGCGAGATCGCTGATGAGTGTGTCAATCGTCGTGACCGTGGCCGCGTCGTCGCGCTGGCGCTCGCCGGTGAGCTTGGGGTCGAGGCTGTCGGTGACCAGGGCCATGACGGATGGGTACGCCCAGCGGTGGTTGACGTTGCGCAGCAGGGCGTCGCGGGTGCTGAGCCATACGCGCTGGAAATTGGAGGGTGTGCTCACGTTGGTGCCGACGAACCAATAAACATAGTGTGCGCGCACGGTGTGCTGTTTTCCATCGCCTAGCGCGATAGGTTTTTCGACGAGCAGGTCGCGCACCATCAGCTCGTGCTCGCGCCCGATGGTCACGGGTCGCGTCTTCGCCTCCACCACGGTCCAGCCTTGGCCTGCGAGGCAAACCTCGGGCCGGTGGATGCTGCGGCGCTGCGAGCCAGCGAGGATGATGGAGACGGTGGCGCGGTCGCGCTCGGCGCTGGTGGTGGCAGCCGTTCGGTATTCCATGCGGGCGAAGCCGGTGTCAGACGGGAGCGTATCGAGTTCCTTTTTGGAAATCTCGACCGGTTCTCCTGTGAAGCGCCCGGCGCTGGCTGGGAGCTGCATCACGACGCCGCATTCGTCGCTCATGCGTGACTCGGGAGAGAGACGGCAGGCCAGGATGGTGAGCGCGGCGAGCGCGAGCACGATGGTGGAGCGGATGAGCATGCGGTTGAATTTGCGATGGAGATCGGAAGCGGCCCTTCACACCCAGCCCTGTCGCTTCTCGGTGCTGCAGGGGGCGTGAGAATGCGCGGAGCGCTTTGGAGTGCGGTGGCGCAGCGAGGAACGAGCGGAGACACCGCTTTTACTCGTGCGGTGGAGGCGCGCGCGAGCCGGGTTGATGGAGGTTCGGATGCTGTGTCTCCGACGGAGTGAAAGCGGCGTCTTCACCCCTTCGGGGTTGCGCCGCCGCACTCCAAAGCGGGCGAGCCAGCGGCTCGCCCCACTTTTTAGCAAGCCAGCGGCTTGCTCCACTTTTTAGAACAGCGTGTAGATGAACGGTGCCGCAGCAGTCCCGGAGAGGAACAGCAATCCGGCGAGCAGGAGCATCACGATGATCAGCGGCAGGAGCCAGAATTTTTTGTTCTGCTTCAGGAACGCGACGAACTCGGCGACGATGCCTTGCTGCTTTTGCTGCGCGGCGTTTTCAAAGTCGTTGGGCTTCTGGTCGGACATGGCGTGCGGAGTGTTTGAGGGTTTTGAAATCAGAACTGGCTGAAGTAGCGCGACGCAGGCGGCGTGGGCGGGGCGTCGAGCCAGTAGGTTGCGTTCTTTCGGTCAAAACGCAATGCGAGAGGATCGCGCCGGATGATGAAGCGCATGAAGAGTCCGAGCGGGGCGAACATGAGGTAGTAGAGGATCATGAACACCAGATTCGAGAGCACGATGCCGATGCAGGCGGCGAGGAAGTACCAGACCGGGTACAACAACTTGGCAAGCGGCTGGATGATCATGCTGACGATGCCGACCGCAGCGCCGATGCCGCCGAGCTTGAGGAAGAAATCAGCGGCGGGAAGCGCGCCGTTCTTCATCCAGGTCACGAGGAAGAAGACAATCGCGATGACGGGGAAGCCGATGATGAGGCTGATGGAAAACTTGCGCAGCTCCGTCGAGCCGGGCTTCCAATTGATTTCTTTGAAGGGGTTGATCATGGGGGTGGGACAGTGGGACGGTGCGTCGGTTCGACGGTGGGTCAGTGTGCGAGCGGGCTCGAGATGCGTTCGGGAGGGCGTGGCGCCGGGGGCGTAGGACGGGTGTGTTCGGCGCGAGTGGTGGACGACATCTGAGAAAAGCCGAACCGCCGAACTACCCGTCTTGTTAAAGCGCGTAGAGGTGAGGGTGTGGCGGGAGAGCGTCCGCGTGAGGACGGGTAGTTCCGCGAGATCGTCTTTCGTGTCGTCCGCGTCGGCGGCGCGGAACACACCCGTCCTACGGCTGCTAGTCGATCGCCATGTATGCTTGTCGGCATGGGTGCTAGTCGAGTTTGAAGCTGGAGACGTACTTCGCTTTCTCCGCCTCGCTGAGTTGCTTGTCTTGTTTCTCGCGACGCATGACGAAGTTTTCCACCACGAGCGTGTCCATCTCGGTGGCTTGCAGGCAGCGGAAGGCGTCCGTCGGGGTGCAGACGATTGGCTCGCCGCGGATGTTGAAGCTGGTGTTGATCATCACGCCGCAGCCGGTTTGCTTTTTGAACTCACGCATGAGGCGGTAGAAGCGGCCGTGACGGCGTTCGTCGATGGTCTGGATGCGCGCGCTCATATCGACGTGGGTGATGGCGGGGAGCGTGGAGCGCGGGACGTTCACGCGCTTGCGCAGGTCGGGGTCATTCATTGACTGCTGCTCCTCGGGGC
Source organism: Verrucomicrobiaceae bacterium (assembly GCA_031425215.1). GTDB lineage: Bacteria > Verrucomicrobiota > Verrucomicrobiia > Verrucomicrobiales > Verrucomicrobiaceae > JANPIW01. The sequence goes on along the minus strand of JANPIW010000779.1, from coordinate 3,919 downwards.
TGAGCTGGCGTTGGTGTTCCTTTTTTACGTCGGCCACGATGAGCATGTAGGGGCTGTCGCCCTGATGATCGAAGTAATGCGCCACGTCCTCGCGCAGCACGACGGGTGCGAAGGGGCGGAAGCTTTCGCGGAATTTGATGCGCAGGTTCATCTGCGCCTGCATCGCGGGGCTGCGGGCATCGCCGATGAAGCTTCGCGCGCCAAGCGCTCGCGGGCCGAACTCCATTCTCCCGTGGAACCAACCGATGACTTTCTCGCTCGCGACTTCGGCGGCGACGGTTTCGAGCAGTTTGGCTTCGTCTTCGATGAATTCGTAAACGGCGCCGATCTTGTCCAGCTCGGCTTTCACTTGGGCGTTCGTGTATTTCGGGCCGAGGAGGGATCCGGTTTGCGAATCTCCGGGATCGGCCTTGCGCGGTTGGTCGAGGAGCTGGTGATGCACGAAGAGCGCGGCACCGAGCGCACCACCGGCATCGCCGGCGGCGGGTTGCACGAAGACGTCTTTGAAAATGCCGGAGCGGATGAGCTTGCCGTTGGCGACGCAGTTCAATGCGACGCCGCCGGCCATGCAGAGGTTTTCACAGCCGGTCAGCTCGCGCGCGTGACGCGCCATGCGCAGCACGGCTTCCTCGGTCACGGCCTGGATAGAGGCGGCGAGGTCCATCTCGCGCTGCGTGATCTCGGTCTCGGCGGAGCGCGGCGGGCTGCCGAAGAGCGCGGAGAATTTGTCGTTCGTCATGCGCAGGCCTTCGCAATACTGGAAGTAGCTCATGTCCATCGCCAGCGAGCCGTCGGGCTTGAGGTCGATGAGATTGTTCATGATGAGGTCTTTGTATTTCGGCGTGCCGTAGGGCGCGAGGCCCATGAGTTTGTACTCGCCGCTGTTCACTTTGAAGCCGCAGAAATAAGTGATCGCGCTGTAGAGCAGCCCGAGCGAGTGCGGGAAGTGCATCGTCTTGAGCATCTTGATCTTGTTGCCCTCGCCGATGCCGATGGTGGCGGTGTCCCACTCGCCCACGCCGTCGATGGTGAGGATGGCGGCTTTGTCGAAGGGCGATGGGAAATAAGCGCTGGCCGCGTGGCTCTCGTGATGGCCGGTGAAGACGATGCGCTTTTTGAATTTGCCGCCGAGTGATTTGCGAATCTCACGCGGCAGATGGAGTTTGGTTTTGAGCCAGAGCGGCATGGCCATCATGAAACTGCGCAGGCCTTTGGGCGCGAAGGCGAGATAGGTTTCGATGAGGCGGTCGAATTTGAGGAAGGGCTTGTCGTAGAAGGCGACGTAGTCGAGATCCTCCACGCGCAGGCCGCCCTCGGCGAGGCAGTAGTCGATGGCGTGCTGGGGGAATTCGTGGTCGTGCTTGATGCGCGTGAAGCGTTCTTCCTGCGCGGCGCCGACGATGACGCCGTCGCGGACGAGCGCTGCGGCGCTGTCGTGATAATAAGCTGAGAAACCGAGGATGGAGGCCATGAGGGGAGCGGGAAAGCTAGAGGTTCACGAAGGAGGGGACAAGGGAAAAGACGGTAGTTTCAGGCGGTGTGGCGGGGAGTTTCGGGAGGTGGACGAAGAAGCGGGGGGGCGCGCTGTCGTGGGCCGGGTGTGTGTGGCGCGGTGAGGGTCGATCTGCGATGTGCTTTTATCGCTACACCGCCCGGTCATTTTGGTGGCCTTCGCCGTGCCCGCGCTGGGATGAACGGGCGGGCTGACGCCACACCCGTTCCACGATTGGGGAGTTTGCGCTCATGGTGTTGCAGCTCCAAGCACGGCGCTGAATGTTGCCGAAGCTGCGATGGCGTCGGCGACGACCTTGTGGCCCAGTTCGTTCCAATGCGCGTCGAGGTTGTGCTCGAAGCGCCCGCCGTGAGCGGCGTGGTGCGCGATGAAGACGGGCTGAAGATCGATCACCTCCGCCCCGCATGTCGCAGCGGCTTTCATGAAGTGCTCACGCATGAGCGAGAAGAAACTGTCCTCCGCGTCGAGCAGCGCATCCTTCGCGTAGAGCGCGGGGCGGATGCCGTCGATGACAAAGAGGATGCGGTTCGCGGGCAGGCCGGTTTTCTCCGGGAGTAGACGGAGGAACTCGTCAATGGCGCGCTTCGAGTCCGTCATTCGTGTGGGATCAGTGCTCGCAGAGGTGTTGCCCACAAAGTCCTGCGCCGCGTCGCCACCGAACAGGCGCTGCTCGATGCCGCGCCAGTCGAGATCGAGATTGAGCAGCGTGTAGCGGACGAGCGCGGATGTGCGACCGAGGTTTTTTGCGAGCGAAGGCTCGTAATGGAGGAGCTTCATCGGCATCGGGCCGGTCGCAGTGGCTTCGGAGTCGAAGTAGTGCAAGCCGGGGACGGCGCGGTTGCGCCAGAGGCTTTCATCAAAGTCGTTGCCGACAATCGTGAAGACCATCGTGGCAGGTTTGTACGTTGCGCGCGCGTGATCGGCGAAGGCGAGATAGGTGGGCAGTTGCGCGCCGGACGCACCAAAGCTGTACACGCGGCTCTTGTCCTTGGCGCGCGCGGCGAGCCGGCCGTGAAAAGCTTCCGCGTTATTGACCTGCGCGGCCTCGACGTAGCTGTCACCGATCACGGCGAGCAGCGGTGTGGTAAGCGCGGGGTCGTAGTTTTGATCGTTGAGGAACCCCTCGTTGTTGCTGTGCTTCCGCGCTGTGATCGCAAACGTGCCGCCCTTTGACCAGGTGAAATCGCGGTTCTTCTCAAAGCGCATCACCTGGTTCGCGGCATCCACCGGCAGCACCTTGAGGCCTTCGTTCACCGGGAGGAAACGCAGCACGATCTCTGCGATCAACGCGAATGCGCTGAGGCAGAGCGCGAAGGCGATGACGGAGAAAAGAAGCTTTCGTTTCAGAGTCATGGACGCTGAGGCAGCAAGGAGGCGGAGGAAGGCTGTTGTAGCATCGGCGCATTTGCAGATGGCATCGTGCGGCGTGGCTTGGTGCGGAACAGTCGGTTCAGCACATGCGAGATCAGCTCCAAGCCGCTGAGCGCGATGATGAAGACGATGATGCCAGAGAGGAAGTGGAAGGTGGACACTTCCTTCTCTTCGCTGCCGACGGCGAACTCCTGGCCGAACATGGCGGACGCGGCGATGAGCATGAAGATGCGCACCATGTTGGCGACGACAGCGAGGGGCAGGCTCATGGCGAAGAGAACCCAGCGCTTCCACACGACGCGCTGGCGATGATAGGCGAAGAGTGCGCTGACCATCATCAGCGCGAAGAGCGAGCGCAGGCCGCTGCATGGGGCGTCGATGTTCAGACGGAAGAGATCGCCTTGCGCGAGGCCGTGTGATTCGATCGCGGCGGAGACGAGCGCGGTGCCTTCGCGGTGGGTGGCGATGCCGATGGCGCTGAGTGTGCCGTGGCAGAACTGGACCATGAGAAGCCGGAGATGAAACGCGAGGCTCTCCTCCAGAAAAAGCAACGGCCACGCGAAGGAGAGCATCAGCCAGGCGAACACACAGGCTTTCGCGCGCGGCCAGCCGAAGAGCCAGATGCAAACGCCTGCCGCGTAAAGCTGCACGGCCATGAAGCCGAAGTAGATGAGATGGGTGCGATAGCCAGCGAAGTAGAAGAGCGCGGCCAGAATCATGATGGCGAGACCCCACGCTGAGGGTTGTGCGGGAATGCACTTGAGTCTGTTGCGAGCGTGCCAAAGCAGCCAGGCGACGATGGGGAATGCGAGGGCACCGTGCTGCCAGGTGGGATCACTCCAGTGGCGCAGGAGGATTTCGGCGATGGTTTGACGGTAGTGACCGTAGCCTGCGGCGAAGGGTTGGAGGATGATGAGGAGGAATGCGGCGGCGGCGAGGAGGACGACGGGGAGGATTCGTGATGGGGTTGAGGGAAGCATTCGAGGACGAGGAGGAGAACGAGGACGAAATGCGGGGGAGGAAGAGGAGGAGTAG
>JANPIW010000778.1:0-8016 GCA_031425215.1 Verrucomicrobiaceae bacterium | reverse complement strand
GAATCTTGACGTTGGTGTGAACCTTCTTGCCGTTGAAGTACATCGAGACCAGCGGCTGCTCCACCAGCTTGCCGTCTTTAAATCGCGCCGCGCGGAACACGATGTCGTAGGCGTTCCATTTCCCCAACCCGGCAAAGGCGTGGTAGGGCGACTCCGTCTCGTTGATCACCGCGCCCATGCCGTGCTTGGTCTTGTCGCCTTCCTGGATTTGAATCTCGAAGCGGTTCTGCAAATACACGCCGCTGTTGCCTTTCGGGTTCGGCACCAGGAACTCGATGTGCAGGCGAAAATCGCGGTACGTTTTCTTCGTCACAATGTCCGCCGCACCGTATTTCCCGCCGTCTGCAGCGCGGTCATCGGTCATCAGACAGGAGCCGCCATCCACGGGATCGTCGGTGATCTTCCATTTGATCGGCAGGGAGGATGCAAAGCGCGGGCCTTCCCAGTACGTCCACTTCTCATCCAGCATCGCGCGCGTGCCGTCGATGATGACCTCCGCTCCTACGATTGGCTTGGCTCCGAGATTGATATTCTTGTCTTGAGCCGGCGACGCAGCGGCAGCGAGGAGGAAGAGCGGAAGGATGATTTTCATACGATGGCCGAGTCAAACGCACCGCCCCCGAGGTTTCTCACCAGCGATCTCGCCTCCGGGCATCTTTCGATTTGATTCCCGTCGCACGGCTACTACTATCGGCACCGCGCGTGGCAAAACGCGCGGAAAAATTTCTGGAGAGATGGCTGAGTGGTCGAAAGCACATCTTTGCTAAAGATGCGTAGCCTTACCGCTACCGAGGGTTCGAATCCCTCTCTCTCCGCCACTTTCCCGACGCGTGACTGCGCCCGTGTTTCTCAAGACAGGGCAGGTGCTTTTGCCGCGTTTGTCATGTCACCCATGACCACACGCCGCGCATTCCTCCACACCGCAACAGCAGCCGCAGGAGCGGCGCTCATTTCGAATCCCCTCGCCGCCGCTCCATCGGGCGCGCGCCAGAACAAGCTCTGCGCTTTCACCAAGCATCTGCAAGGCATGAGCTTTGACCAGATCGCCGACATCGCCGCCGAGGTCGGGCTGGATGGCATCGAGGCGCCGGTGCGCAAAGGCGGACATGTGGAGCCGGAGCGTGTCGCAGAGGATCTGCCATTGCTCGTCGCGGCGCTGAAGAAGCGCGGGCTGGAGATCACCATCATGACCTCTGGCGTGAATGAAGTGAGCGTGGAGCAAAACACCGAGCAAGTGCTGCGCACGGCGGCCAAGCTGGGCGTGAAGCGCTTCCGCATGTTGTATTTCAAATACGACCTCAACAAACCCATCCTCCCGCAGCTCGACGAATGGAAGCCGAAGATCAAAGACCTCGTCGCGTTGTGCGACGAGATCGGCATCCAGCCGCTGCTGCAAAATCACTCGGGCCAGGATTACTTCGGCGCGCCGATTTGGGACGCGTACTCGATCATGAAGGATTTCAAACCCGCGCAGTTCAGCTTCGCCTTCGACATCTATCACGCCACGGTCGAGGGCGGCATGAGTTGGCCGCTCGATCTCTCGCTGGTGGGCGATCACCTCGGCGCGGTGTACTTCAAAGACTGCAAATGGATCGGCCGCGGCAAAGCGGAGGGCGTGCCGCTCGGCGAAGGACAGGCCAGTCCTGACTTCGCGAAGATGCTCAACAAGCGCGCCTTTGCCGGGCCGGTTTCATTGCACACCGAATACATGAAGGGCGACGCGAAGGATCCAGCGTTCGTGAAGGAGAGCCTGGTTGCGTTCAAGCGTGATCTTGCGGTGGTGAAGGAATGGATGGGGTGGGCGTGAATGGCAACCAAGCGCATTAGCACCAACGCGAAGTCGAAATCGATTCATTATTTGCACGCTTCCATCGTCGATGGTGCCCAAACGCCTGTCTTGCCGGTGATCGGCAGTTATAGGTTCTCGACCACCTTGACCCGAGCAAAGCGAGTGGGCACATCGTCGAGACTGAGATTGTCCTCCCACACAACGCGCTCAAACAAATCATTGATCGAGATGACCTGCACAGCCGCCCCATGAGGCGCAAAGGCATCCAGGCTGCTGCAAAACTCAACAGAGTAACTAATGCCGGGCAGGCTGGATGACTTGCGTCTGATGAACTCGACCCTGAGACGGCGGGTCACCGGATCGATGCGGGTTACGGGCAGCCCCTTGCCACCACTGCCCTGCTCCACATACATGAGTCCATCGCCTTGGTTCATGTTATAGGCGTATTTGGCAAGGTTCTTAATGCCGTCCGTACCCTCAAAGTCGCTGGCTGAAGAACCGCTCGACGAGGTGGTGCCAAAATTGGCCAGCCTCCATTCCCCGATCCGGCTTAGGGTGGCCACGAGAGAGGTGGAGCCAGGCTGCGACACGCCGCTGATGTTGGTCGCACGGATGCGGTATTGATACCAGGTGGCCGGCATCAATCCTGCGTCGGTGTGAAAGGTTTGCGAGGCGGCCACGGATGCGATGTGGGTCCACACACTTCCGTCCGCCGTTCGCTCGACCTGATAGCCAGCCGCGCCCGAGGACGCCGCCCAGTAGATGGCGATGGTGGTGGCGGAATTCGGACTGGTGATGATGAATGGCGGCGGCAAAGGAAGCGGCGGCAGCCCGGAGTGAACGTTGACGTCCTCCAGCGCCCAGGTGTCGTTCGTACCGCCGCTGTGAGTTAGCTGCCGCCAGCGGAAGCGTGTTGCGGGGGACACAGCAGCAGTAGGCACTGGAAGAAAGTATGATGTCCAGTTGGAGTGGCTCGGATAGACGGTGTTAAGGGACTGCAATGAAGTCCACGTCGTTCCATCAACGCTGTATTCCAAGACAACGGTCTCGCCGCTTTCGCAATTGTTCCAGTAGGTGGTGCCGTCAACGGTTTGATTGCCAGCGCGGATTTTGAACTCGATGTAGCCAACCTGGATGATGTTGAGCGGCACAGTGGTGGTGGACCGGGTGCCCGAGGCCCCAAACCAAAGGGCGTTGCTCCCGAGGAATCCAGCCCCGCCATTCGTCGCCACTCCGCTGCTGATGGACGACCACACGGCGGCATCTGCTCCAGGATCGAAATCATCTTGCGCGATGATGGCAAGGTCCACTGCTATGCCGGTGACCTCGGCGGAGGCGGCAGAGGTGCCGACGGCATTGAACGATCTGATCCGATACCAATATTGCAGGCCAGCCTGCACAGCGGTGTCATCGAACATAAGCAGATTCGCCCCGACGGATCCCACCTGCTGCCAGGAGAGAGGATCGTCGGTGCGCCGCTCGACGAGATAGCCAGTTTCATCCAGCACGTTGTTCCAACTGATGCGGAGCTGTGTGCCGGAAATCACGCGCAGGACGACACCAGCCGGCGCAGCCGGCGGCGAAGGTGCGGGAGTAGTCGTACTGGTGGTGGAATACAAGGACTCTCCCGCAGCGTTGAAGGCTTTGACGCGGTAATAGAAGAGCGTGCTGGAGGTCACTGTGGTGTCCGTATAACTCGTGGTGTCGGCAGGCAGGGTGGCCAGGACGGCCCACGTTCCAGAACTCGTGGGAGACCTCTCCAGAACATATCCGGTCTCAAAACCAACGTTGGTCCACGATAGCGCCACTTGATAATACAGGCTGGATGACACGAATACGCTCGGAACAGACGGTGGCGCGAGCAAAGTGGTGGCGCTCACTACCTCGCTGTAGGCTGAGTCACCGATGCTGTTCGTTGACCGGATCCGGTAAAAGTAAGTCGTGCTCTGGGTAAGACCGGTGCTTTGAAAACTCACGACGTTTGCCGCCGGGGTGGCGATCTGTGTCCAAGGACCGGAGATACTGGACGCGCGCTCAATCTTGTAGCCAGTCTCCGAGGCTACATTCGGCCAAGTCAGCGTGATCGCTGAAGACGAATCAGCGGCGGCAGTGACCGGCGATGGCACCGCCGGCGGCGTTACCGAGACCGCGAGATCATTCGATGCCAGGGACGCGAGCGCCCCGTTGCTAGCATAGACACGATAGTAGTATTGATTGCCGACCACTACGCCCGTGTCCGTGAAGGCGGAGACGCTGACTGTGGTGGTGCCGATCGCCGCCCAAGTCCCGCCGACACCCGTCTTGCGCTCCACCGTATAGCTTGTTTCACCGGAGACATCCGCCCAGGCGATCATCACCTGGGTAGTGCTGATTGACGGCGCAATCAAATTGCCCGGCTTTGCCAATGAAGGCGGGGCGACAATCTCGAAATTGGAGTCGAGAACATAAAACGACGGCCTGCCATCCGTGGCGGTCGAGATGCCGACGAGCTGACTGGTGCCATGGGTCAGCAAGCGATGCGCGGCACCGGGGTATTGCTTGACCAGGCCCGCCGCATAAGTGGGACCAGTCCACTGCTGATACTGCGTGACGCCTGTGATCGTGCGAACGGTGCGCAACCCGCCGCTGAGCCATGATGCATCGGCAATGGCGTTGGGCAGCACATTGGCCCCGCGCACCAGAGTCTGAGCGTTATACAAAAAGCCCGTGCCGGTGATGACAACTGAACCATCGGGCGAAACGCGAATGGGATGGACAAATGAGTCCTCACCATGGTAAGGCGAATCCATTTTGTTACGAATGCCCCCCTGGGCCTCGCCCGCATAGGCGATTCCGTTGGCGTTGATCTCCTCCCACAGGATGTCGTTCGGAGAGGTGTCATCCCTGAAAAAATACATTTTCTGATTGATCTCGCTCCATACAAACGAGGCGGAGTAATAGTTCCAGTCCACGGCATCCACCAAAGCGCCAGCTGAGTTGATGGAGTAGTGCGTGTTCCAGGCTCCCGAGCCATCCACGGCAAACAGATACTGGCCCGCCGTCGAGAGCCCGTTAGGAGCACTGGGCAGCGCGTAAAACGGCGTCTCAGCCAGCGCGGGATCATCCAGCGCGATGGCGCGGATGAGACCCGAAGGATAAGCCAGATAGACGCGATGGAGCGCAGGCGAGTAGGCCGCGTAAGACGGAATGCCGACGAGCGGAATCGTTTGAAGATACTGCTGGGTGGCGGGATTCCAGCGGAAGATGCTCTGGGAGTTTTTGTGAAAGAGGCAAACAATCCCGTTCACGTCCTGAAACACCAGATCTGGCGTGTAAGCCAAGCCTGCCGGATCGACAGGCAGCCCTGGAATGGGAGGGGAGAGTTGCGCCAATGCCTCCGCGCGAGCCTTCAATCCAGAGGTTTCCGCACCATCCACCGTGAAGGTGAGCACGTCTGTCGCATTGATGAAAATGCGAATCGGCGTGTAGGACAGAACCTTGCTGCCCGTCGGAAGGAGTGTCGATGTGTAGGCGATGATCTCGTTGCTGCGAAGAACGACGGGAACATCCGTCCCCAAGAAGGCCAAGTCGGATATGGTGCCACCAAAGCTGCCAGTATAAGTAAGATTGCCGGTGCTGTAAGTGGTTCCCGAATCATCTAACACTCTGGCTTCATTCGGAAAAACCCACGTTTTTGTGGCGGACGGGTAGTCACCGTGGTACGGACTGTCTCCTCCAGCAGAAAAGGCGCCGGCATCCGTGTAGGATACAAAAGCAATGTCGGAAGGGCTGGTGCCCTGACTGCGCCCAAATATCTTGTTTTGAGAAGGCGCGATGGCGGAGCCATGTGTGCTATAAATGTATTGCTCAAAAGTCGCAATTTGGGTGTTCGTTGTCTTGCTCAGGCTGATAAACTTCGCGTAAGAACTGGTGGAGTGATTAACAAAGAGCAAAGACCCATCGGAATGAAGCGCCTGGACAGTTTGAGGGGCCGTGACGAGGTGCGTCTCTGACTGCCCGGAAAGGTCATAGCGGTACACCGACACGCCGTAAGCGACGTAGATGCCGTCTCCATCCACGAGGCAGGTGGTTGCGGTTCCTCTCGCCGTCGGGAGCGCAATTTCCTGAAGCCACTGACGGGCATTCAAATCGTAACGGACGAGCCTTGCCGGAGAGTCGTGCAAGAACCAAGCGAGACCATTGTGAGGCAGTGATTTCACCACGGCGGCATCTGCAAATGACGCAAATAACGCAGCAAAGGTTAATGGAAGAGAACGGGGTGACATAAGGGGACGCAGATTAAGAGTTGGATCATCAGCTTCAAAATGATCTCCTGCTGGACGATGAGTCGTGTCGCCCGCATCCCAAGGTCGTTGCCAAACCGGACAATGCTCGGACAGAACTCATGGCATGAGAGCGGGTGTTGGGAATCATGACTTGTCCATCATGGCAACAATGAACCCCTTTGTCAGCTTTTTTTAGTGTAATTCCACTGCTTCCCCCCACCGGTTTCCTCATGTCTGCAAACAACCCATCGCCATCCACTACTCACTTTTACGCCACCACGCCTCCGAACGTCGGTGATTTCAAAGGCAGTTTCTATTTCTGCGCGAGTGCCCAGCCGTCCGGCTCAAGCCGGACACGCTCCTGGTGAACGGTGGGGGGCGGCAACTCGCCCTGCGTTTTGCCCGTGCTCGGATCTGCCCCGCTGTTCGTGTCGATCCCTCCGCCCGCGTGCAAACGCACCGCTACAAGCTCGGCAGAGCGCGGTTGCTGGCATTCGAGCGCAACATCGAGTGGCGCATGAGCGAGGATTTGAAACAAGCAGGTGGCAACGCGGAGTTGGAGAAGCCCGTCACCTTCACTGCTGAGTGGGATGAGGCAGCGGAGGTCGTTGATTTGCGCACTGGAAAACGCCTTGGCCGGACGAACAAAATCGAAGTGAGCCTCGATCCTTGGCACCCCTCTCTCTACGCGCTGCTGCTCGAGCCAGTTGAAGGCGATGTGGTGGAGGCGCTGTTAAAGTAGCGCAACTCTCCGAGGCGAGCACCGGTGCCTGCCTCGGAGAGTCAGGCTACATTCTTGCGCCGCTTCCTGCTCCGGTGGAGGCGCTGTTGAAATGACCAATGACCAATGAGTGCGTGGCGGAGACTCGGGCGGGGGGCGACGGGCTTTCGCACTTCCTCACTGCACGAGCGCGGCGTTGCAGATGTATTCGTTGCGCTGCCACACGCCGTTGATGAGCGAGTGCAGCGTGACATACACGGGGCTGCCGTCGGTGGGCAGGTTGGTCACTGTTTGGGTGAGGCCGCTGGAGACGATGCTGGAGTGCAGGTCCCAGCCGCCGGGTCTGCGGCCGATCCAGAGCGCGTTCTGCGCCACCTTGATGCCGGCATCCCAGGTGAAGGTGACATTGGCGCTGCTGAATGTGCTGCCTGCCGCAGGGGAGATCATCGCGGACTTCACGGGGTCGATCTTCGCGGCGGTGTAGAGGTAATGATTCGCCTGCCACGCCGCGCCGATCTTGCTCCAGAGCGTGACGTGTATTTTGCGTCCGTCGGTGGGCAGCGTAACGGTGCGAGTGAGATCGGTGCTGGTCGCTGTAGAAAGCGAATCGTATCCGCCAGGGGCGCTGCCGACCCAGAGCACATAAGCCGTTGCGCCCACGCCTGTGTCCCAGGTGAATGTGGTTTCCGCGCCGGCCAGCGCGCTGCCGTTGGCGGGTGTGATCATGCGCGCTTTTAGATTTCCACCGGCGGTGGTCGCGGCATTGAAAATCTCCGTGGTTTGCAGCCACGCGCCTTTGGAGAGCGAGTGCAGCGTCACATAGAGCGGCCGCCCGTCCGCAGGCACGGTGATCGTACGTGAGCGGTTGGTGCCCTCGGAGGCAGCGTAAAGGTCCCAGCCCGATGGCTTGCTGCCGACCCAGAGCGCGTAGCTGGTGACGTTGGTGCCGGCATCCCATGTGAGTGCGAGCGAGGTGTCTGCCAGCGTCGTGCCTGCGACGGGGCTGGTGACTCTTGCCGCGACGGGCGGCGGCGTGGTGGGCGCGTTGAAGAAATAGGAGTTGGATTTCCACGCGCCGCTGATGAGCGAGTGCAGCGTGACATAGACGCGCCTGCCATCGCCAGGCAGCCAGCCTGATGGCTATGACCTGCACGCATCAGTGAACGGCGCCAATCTCTCGCAAAACGTCACGCTGCCTGGCGATGGCAGGCGCGTCTATGTCACGCTGCACTCGCTCATCA
>JANPIW010000777.1:0-1763 GCA_031425215.1 Verrucomicrobiaceae bacterium | reverse complement strand
GTGACCCTGCCCGCCTCGGCGATGGTCTTTTCGCCCTCAAAGCGAAATGGCGAGACCACATTCGTGTGTGAGGTATCCTCAGCGATGCGCACCGCGTCCTTCACATCGCCTTTGTCGCGGCCTTTGTCGGCATGATTGATGGCAACTGCATGGCCGGTGATTTCCACATCACGCAGATACATCTGGCGTTGGTTGTGAATGCCGGGAGCCTCAATGCCACTGCCGGTGATTTTGGAATCCACCAGCGTAACGGTGCCCCAGGAATCTTTCTCGTTGTAGAGGGTCGTTACAGCGTTCTCGCTCGTGAGGTCGCGCACGAAGATCATTTGGTGATAGTTGTGCCAGCCGAGCCTTCGCTGACCTAGCAGCGTGATGTGCTCGAAGGTATTCGAGTTCACCGGCCACTTGGTAACGATGCCGGTCTCAAAACCCTCGACGATGAGGCTCCGCACCAACAGCGGTCCGATCTCATCGGTGAAGCCCATGTCGAGACCGATGTGGCCGGAGTCCTTCGCGGCACGGAGCGTCACGTTGCGAATCGTGCCCTGATTGCTGGCGTTAAACTGCATGCCAATGGCCTGCGAGTTGCCTTCAGCGATCTCGATGGTCAGATCCCGCACCGCGTTGCGAAAGCGTTGCGCAGGTTTTTCACCGGTCCAGAGCACGGCTTTCGGCTTGTGCGCAAAACCAGGCGTGGCGACCGGAAGGACGATTTTCGTTAACATCATGCCCGCGCCCTGCAAAATGGTGCGCTTTTCGCCATTTCCGCCCTGGCCCTTCGGCCAGCGTAGCGTGTCCGAGACGATCCAGGTGCCAGCAGGCAGATAGATAATGCGGTTCCCGTTCGGATACGCGTTCAGAGCTTTCTGTATGGCGTCGGTATCATCGGCAGCATCATCGGCCTTGGCGCCAAACTCACGCACATTGAGCACTCCGCCGTCTTTCGGAAAGGTGATGGCTGTTTGTCCCAAAGCACTGGTGGCGAGGATGAAAAGCAGCTGCTTCATGGCTTTGAAATGGGGCCGATGTTTTCCGTGGAGACAACGATGTCGTCGAACCACACGCGATTGAGCAACGGCGGATTGACGACGTTGTTCAAACGATAGGTAATTCTCTTCGCCTGGGTGAAAGTGAGCAAGTCCATTTTCAATTCACGGCGTATTCGTGCTGCGGAGTGATTTTCTGCCACGCGGCCTCAATGAGCTTGAACGCATTTTCAGGCCGCAGGATGCCGCGTACCAGCAGCTCGTGAATCTCCCGCGCCTCAGCCATGCTGATGTCATAGTACCAGCGTTCGCCCGTCTCTCCGCTGCTGTCGGTAAAGGCGACATGTCCCACCTGACTGCCTTCCGAATACTTCACGGCAGCGACGAGGCCAAAGACCACCCATGCCTCCTTGGCCTGCACCATGGCAGGCGTGGGATCATTGAATAGGGGCCGTTCACTACTCAGGAAGATGCCGAGCCGAGCCTGCTGATCGCGCACGCCGTGCGGCCAAACCCGGGTGGGTGTGAATGTGGCCACGGACATCATGGATTGGATACGCCGGGCGATGGCTTCGAGCGGCACCAATTCAGCGCGGCTGAGTGCCCGGGCAGCCTTGCTCTCGACAGGTCGCGCACTCTGAGATGCGGCGGATGATTGCGCGTTTGCTGAACTGACGGTTTCATTGCCGGCAATCATCACCGCAGACAGCAACGTGACCGCAGTGGTGAGATTGAGGCCCACTAGAATAGGGTTGGAAGTCATGATGGTTGGTGGAT
>JANPIW010000776.1:0-8307 GCA_031425215.1 Verrucomicrobiaceae bacterium | reverse complement strand
GGTCGCGCCGCTGGCGGGTGCGCTGAAGGTGAACCCGTTGAGCGCGGGGTCTGAGTCGGTGATCGCCGTCCAGTCCGCAGGATTGCCGGAGAGCGTCGTGCTCCACTCCGCGCCGTAGGTTACACTGCTTGCGCCTTCTGGCCGAGTGAAGCCGATGACGAAATCATCACCCACTCGCTGCCCTTGTGGAAGTTGCGCGGAACTGCCGCGCGTGGGATCGAGGCCAAAGGCGTGCTCGATCAGATTCACCAGCCCGTCTTTGTCGAAATCAAACATGTCAGCCGCGCTGCCGCCATTTGCAGTGCTGTTGAACCACGCCTGCCGCCAGCTCTCCAGCGGCGTGAGCCGAGGGCCGGCGACGATGGCGAGAGTGTGCCCCGCGCTGACGCCAGAGGCGATGCGTATAAAACGCTCGCTGGGTCCGAGGTTGGTGGTGTCCACTGCGACGGGCACGCTTCTGTTTGTTTGCGTGTTGTCGCCGAGCTGGCCCACAGCATTATTTCCCCATGCAGCCGCGCTGCCGTCGGAACATGTCGCGACGGAATGCCTGTCGCCCGCCGAGATGCTGGTCACGGTTTTGCCAGAAAGCGCAGAGATGCCTGCCGCATAGTTTACCGCGACAGGAATGAGCCTGTCTGTTGAAGTGTTGTCACCGATCTGGCCTGAGATGTTGTCTCCCCAGCTTGCAAGTGTGCCGTCAGTGCAGAGTGCGAGGCTGTGATTGGCTCCCGCAGCGATGGTGGTCACGGTTTTGCCGAAGAGAGCCGAGGTCGAGTTGAAGTTGTTTACGGTTTGCGCAGTCGGCCTGTCAGATGTGTTGCTGGTGCCCAACTGACCTTGACTGTTCTCTCCCCATGCAAGAGCCGATCCCGACGTCGAGAGTGCCAGACTGTGGAAATCGCCGCTTGCGATGCCGGCCACGTTTCGCCCACCTCTCCCGTGACATTGGATCCCCATGCAGCAAGGGAGCCATCAGAGCAAAGCGCCAGACTGTGCTCAGCACCAGCAGTGATACTGATCACCTTCCTGTAAGTCAGAGCGCTCACAGCCGCGATCGAGACCGGTGCCTGCCGTCCGATGATCGTTCCATCACCGATTTGTCCGCCGCCGTTTCGGCCCGTCGCGTAAACGGTGTTCCACTTCCAGAACAGGACCAGATCATTGCCGCTGCCGCCGAAGTAATTCGCCACGAAATGGTAGAGCAGCCCGGCGTGATACAACACAACCCTCTGCCCTTGTGCCAGGTTGTTGAAGTTGCCGTAGTTGACGATCGGTCCGGTGTTCAGGATCACCATCAGATCAGTGCCAACCGCAGGCGCGAAGTTCAGTGTGAAGCTCACCGGCTCATCAGTCGTCGTGTAGCTGTCCGCCGTCACTGGTATATCGCTCGCAGAATTCCACACGGCGTTCAGCGCGGACGCTGGCGACGAAAGCATCAGCATCGCGCCAATCAGAACGGGGATCAGAATGCCAGCCTTCATTGTGCGCGGAGAGTGCTCCGGCGCGAAGGAGTGAGCAACAAAAAAGCCAGCCGCGTTTTCACGACGGCTGGCTGGTTGAATTGGAGATGGGCGGCGTTACTCGGCGATCTTGGCGCTCTTGATTGTGATGGCCTCGACGGGGACGTTTTCGTGCTGGCCTTTGGTCGCCGTCGGCGCGCTGACGATGGCATCTACGACGTCCATGCCCTTGCTCACTTTGCCGAACACGGCGTAACCGTAGCCGCGCTGGTCGGGGCTGGTGAAGTTGAGGAAGTCGTTGTCCTTCACGTTGATGAAGAACTGGCTCGTGGCGCTGTCCACAATGCCGGTGCGGGCCATGCAGATGGCGCCGCGCAGGTTTTTGAGACCGTTCTGCGCCTCGTTTTTGATCGGCGCGTCGGTGGCTTTCTGCTTCATGTCAGCGGTGAAGCCGCCGCCTTGCACCATGAAGCCGGGGATGACGCGGTGGAAGATGGTGCCGTCGTAGTGGCCCTTCTTTACATAGCTGACGAAGTTGGCGACGGTGATCGGGGCTTTGGCGGGGTCGAGTTCGAGTTCGAAGGATCCTTTGCTGGTGTCGAATGTGATTTTCACGGGTTTGGAGTCTTGGGCCTGACCTGGCAGACCGGTGAGCGTGAGCGCGGCGATGGCGAGAGTCAGTAGGGTTTGTTTCATGGTGGGTTGGGTTGGGGGCGACGAATCAGCCACGAGGCGGCGGCTTTTCAAACGGCAATTTGAGGAATTGCTTTGCCGAGCTGTCTTCAACATTCTCGGCACGGGTCGAATGAATTGATGAAGGCCGCCATCCTGGACCGCGCTGATGCCGCGCTGATGCCGCGCCTGTTTCAGCGCTCGTTGCTTTTTTCTCGTCGCATTGCTCCGCGCGCTTGCATTGCACGCCTGTCGCCTCTTTCTTCCTGCGGAAATGAGTGCCGCGGCTCCCGAGATCATCATCGTCGGCGCAGGATTGTCCGGTCTGGCTTGCGCGCGCAAGCTGGCCCAGGCAGGACTGCGCGCCACGATTCTGGAGTCGTCCGGCGGTGTGGGCGGTCGTGTGCGCACGGATGACGTGGACGGATTCAAGCTCGACCGCGGCTTCCATGTTTTTCTTCCCGCGTATCCGATGGCGCGGAAGATTCTCGACTACGACGCGCTCGACCTGCGACCTTTTTACCGTGGCGCGGATGTGTTCTTCGCGCGGAAATTCCGCCGCCTGGCTGATCCGCTGCATCATCCGGTACACGCGTTTAATCATCTCAAGGACGAACTGGTGCCCTGGCGGGACAAGTGGTTCTCCCTGCTGCTGCGCCAAGAGGTCTTCGGCCTCAAAGAAGTGCCTCGTCAGATGCGCGAGCAGACGACCGAGGACTTTCTGCTCGACTACGGATTCAGCACCGCGTTCATCGACCGCTTCTTCCGCCCGTTTTTTGGCGGCATCTTCTGCGAGAAAGAGCTGCGCACCTCCTCGCGCATGTTCGCCTTTCTCTTCGCCATGTTTGATCGTGGCGGGTGCGCGCTGCCTGCGAAGGGAATTCAAGCCATTCCTGACCAACTTGCTGAGCGTCTTCCCACCGGCAGCTTCCGCTTCAACACCTCCGTGATGAGCGTCGCGCCCGGCTCGGTCGCGCTCGACAGCGGCGAGATCATGAAGGCGGATCACATCATCGTGGCCACCAGCGAGGAGATGGCCGCGCGTCTCCTGCCGCACTCCGGGCCGTCGCGCGTGCCCGCGTCGCGTCCTGTGACCTGCCTCTATTTCAGCACGGATCAGCCGCTGCCCTCCACGCCGATCCTCTGCCTCGATGGCGACGGACGCGGCCCGGTGAACCACGTCTGCATCGTCACTAATGTCTCGCCTGACTACGCGCCGCCCGGACAGAAACTCATCGCCTGCTCCATTCTCGGCGCGCCTTCCAGCACCTCGCTGGAATCCGTCGCGCGCGAGCAGCTCGGCGCGTGGTTCGGCCCCGGCGTGCAGCACTGGCGGCACCTGCGCACCTACCAGATCCGCAACGCCCAGCCCGAGGCCCGCCAGCTCCACGTCGGCGATGCAGCGCTGGATTCCATCATCTCTCCCGGCCTCTACCGTTGTGGCGACTACTGCGAGGACGTCTCCATCAACGGCGCCCTCCTCTCTGGGGACCGCGCCGCGCGTGCCGTGATCGACGCGGTGTGAGCCGGCCCTACGCTCCGAGTTTGCACATCTTGCACACCCCGCTAGTGTTCGCGCCCATGTCACTCGAAGCCAACCTGCAAACCGCCGTCGATTCCAAGCTCCTGCTCCCCGCCGCTCTGGAGAACATCCAGTCCCTCCTCGCAGCGAGCACCAATCCGCTCTACCGCGCCACCGTGGCGGAGCTGGCCCGAGGCGCGCAGTGGGAAGAGCTGAACGACCGCTTTTTCCAGAAGCTCAAGTTTGGCACAGGCGGTCTGCGCGGACGTACTCTCGGCAAGATCATCACGAAAGCGGAGCGCGCTGGCGCGGGAAAGAAAGAACGCCCGACGCATCCATGCGTCGGCACCAATGCGATGAATTTCTTCAACCTCAGCCGCGCCACTCGCGGGCTGGTGGCGTACATCCTCGCGTGGCGGAAGAAGAAAAAGATCACCGGCCGCCCCAGCATCGTCTTCGCGCATGACACGCGGCATTTCTCCTCCGAGTTCGCGAAGTTTTGCGCAAAGATCGCCATGGAGCACGGCATGGATGTGCAGCTCTTCGACGGCCCGCGCGCCACGCCCGAGATGTCCTTTGCCGTGCGCACCCTGCGCGCCGACGCCGGCGTGATGATCACCGCATCGCACAACCCCGCGCACGACAACGGCTACAAGGTCAACTTCTCCGATGGCGCCGGCATCGTCGAGCCACACGCCACCGGCATCATCGCCGAGGTGAACGCCATCAAGGGAGAGGACTACAAGCCGCTGCCCAAGGCGCAGCAGGGCAAGCTCCTCAAGCTCGGCAAGGAGATGGACAAGATTTATCTGGAGCGCGTCGAGACGCTCATGCTCCAGCCCGACCTGCTCGAAGACCTGCACGCGAAGAAGCTCAAGATTGTGTACACCGCGCTGCACGGCGCGGGCGGCGTGCTCGTGCCCACCATCCTCAAAAAGCTGCGCTTCAATTTCATCACCGTGAAGGAGCAGGATGTGTTCAGCGGCTTCTTTCCCACGGTCGAATCGCCGAACCCCGAGAACGCCTCCGCCTTGAAGATGGCTGTCGATCTCGCGAATGAAAAAATGTCCGACATCATCATTGGCACGGATCCCGACTGCGACCGCATGGGTGTGGGCGTGCGCGACGAGCGCGGCAAGATGACCCTGCTCACCGGCAATCAGACCGGCTCGCTCATCGCCTGGTATCGCATCAAGACCATGTTCGAGCTGGGCATTCTCAAC
This sequence comes from Verrucomicrobiaceae bacterium, assembly GCA_031425215.1. Classification (GTDB taxonomy): domain Bacteria; phylum Verrucomicrobiota; class Verrucomicrobiia; order Verrucomicrobiales; family Verrucomicrobiaceae; genus JANPIW01. The sequence continues at coordinate 3,430 of JANPIW010000776.1, read as the reverse complement.
GAGAAGAACAAAGCCAACGCCGTGCTGCTCAAGACCTTCGTCACCTCGCCCATGCAGGATGCCATCGCGAAACACTTCGGCATCGGCGTCGTCAACACGCTCACCGGCTTCAAATGGATCAGCTCCAAGCTGCAGAAGTACGAGGACGCGCTCCCCAAGGCCATTCGCGCCAAATACCGCGACATGTCCGAGGCTGACGCGCGCACCGCCAAGCTCAAGCACAGCAAATTCATGGTGCTCGGCGATGAGGAAAGCTACGGCTACATGGGCACCGATTTTAGCCGCGACAAAGATGGCAACGGCGCCGTCGTCATGTTCGCCGAACTCGCCGCTTACGCTGCATCGCGCGCCATGAATGTGTCCCTCCTCCTCGACGAGATTTACTCCGAGATCGGTTTCTTCCTTGAGGTGAACAAGAGCAAGGTCTTTGAAGGCGCGAGCGGTGCCACAGCGATCTCCAAGCTCGCCGACAGCTACGCCGCCAGCCCGCCCACGGTCGTGGATGGCTCCAATGTGGTGGCCGTGCGCGATTTCCGCAAAGACGTGATCAAGGACGAGGAAGGTGACATTCTTCCCAAGGAGAAGATGCTCTTCATCGACCTCGCCGATGGCCGCAGCTTTGCCGTGCGCCCCAGCGGCACGGAGCCGAAGATCAAGTACTACATGTTCGGCCGCAACCTCCCGCCCGCCGGGAAGAAGTTCTCCGCCAAAGAGCTGCGCGATGCCAAGACCAAAGTCATCGGCGGCCTCCAATACATGTGGGGCTGGATCGAGCGGGATATTGAAAAGCGGCTCAAATCCTGATAGCATCCCACCATGACACTCGAAGCCATCAAGAAAGAAGTGCGCGCCCTTCCGATGGAGGAGCAGACCGCGCTGGCCGCAGATATCCTGGAGCAATTGTACCATGCCCCGCGCGAGCATGATCTCGCCTCCGAATGCGAGGCTATCATTGACGCTGTTGATCGAGGCGAAATGACGACGGCAGACGGACCGGCGTTTTTCGCGCGACTGCGCCAAGAACTGGCGCAATGACCTATCGCCTCACCCAAAGCGCTCAAGATGATGTGCGGGAAATCGCACGTTACTACGCGACGAAGAAGAAGGGATTGGGAATGCGCTTCGCCATCGCCCTGGAAGAATGCTGCTGCGACATCGCGAGGAACCCATCCATGGGACGTCCGCTATCAGTCCGCACAAGAAGATGGTTGTTGGATGTGTTTCCATACATTGTGCTCTATCGCGTCCGAACCACGGAGGTTCTCATCGTGAGGATCGTCCACGAGAAACGCGATCCTGAAGGCTGGAGGGCCGAGTTGTGAGTTTCCGATCTCGATTCATCAATGAGTTTTGCCTTCTCCATCCTTAGCGGCCTCATCCTCATGCTGGCGTATCCGCGCTGGGATTTCGAGATCGCCGTGTGGCTTTGGATGCTGCCGCTTCTCGGAGTGCTCTGGACAAAGCGCGCGGACGGGAAGAAGCCGCGTCCCTTTCTCCTCGGCTTCATCGCGGGCCTTGCGTTCTTCATCCCGAATCTCTGGTGGCTGCGCAACTCCTCGCGCGTGCTGCCCCCGGCTTATGCGACCGATGCCTCGTGGGCCGGGTGGTCGCAGGAGTTGATGGGCTTCGGCGCGGTTGTTGGTCTGGCGGGCATGTGCGCGTGCTTCTTCGGACTCTGGGCCTCGTTCGCCGTGCGCGTCGGGCGGGCGCGGGATGACTCCTCGCTGGCATCCGTCCGATCCGCGCTGCTGTGCGCCATCGCCTGGCCTGCTTGCGAGTGGTTGCGCGGGATTGTCATCTTCAGCGGCTTCGGGTGGGATGGGCTGGGCGTGGCGCTGCATCGGAACCTGCCCCTCATCCAGATCGCGGACATCGTGGGTGTCAGCGGCGTCTCGTTCCTGCCCGTGTTCATCTCGGTCAGCGTCTTCCACATCACGACGCGGTTCATGCGCACGCGGCACATCGGTTGGGATGCATTGGCGGCCATCGTCTGCATGACGGCCCAGCTCATTTACGGATACAGCAGGATCAGTGCTGTGACCAAAGTCACCGACAGCACACCCGTCTCCGTCGCCCTCGTGCAGCGCAATGTGCCGCAGGCGGAGAAGTTTAGCTGGGACTTCGATGGCGAGGCTGCGACGCGTCAGTATCAGCGCTCCGCCGACCTGACGCGTGAGCACGCCGAGGCGCGCGAGGGCGTGCAGCCCGTGGATCTCGTCGTGTGGCCGGAGAGCGCGGTGCCCATGCCGCTCTTCGCCGCGCAGGAGCACGAGCAGTACTTCAATAGCATCCTCGCCCTCGGCGATTTCTCCCTGATGGCCGGCACCGATGTGCAGGTGCCCGACGGCCCGTGGCACAACAGCGCCGTGCTCATGCGCGGCACGTTTGCCAATCATCAGCTCTACCACAAGGCGCACCTCGTCCCCTTCGGCGAGTTCCTCCCTTACCGCGACACCTTCCCCTTCAGCCTCCTCGCCGGAGTGCTCCCAGGGAATTTCTCCCCCGGCACATCCTTCGACCCGCTGCGCCTCGAGCGGCCCGACATCGGCATCATCCCCCTCATTTGTTTCGAGGACACCATCGGCCGCGTCGCCCGCCGGTTCGTGCGTCCCGGCCCTCAGCTCATCGTCAACATCACCAATGACGGCTGGTTCATCCAGAGCGCCGAGACCGAGATCCACACCGCCAACTCCATCTTCCGCTCCATCGAGCTGCGCCGTCCCATGGTGCGCGCCTGCAACACTGGGGTCACTTGCGTCATCGACCCCACAGGCCGCGTCACCTCCCGCCTCGAAGACCCCGTCAGCAAATCCACCTTCATCGAGGGCGTCCTCCGCGCCACCGTGCCTGTGCAAAACAACCCACCCCTCACCCTCTACGCCCGCTGGGGCGACTGGTTCTCCGCGCTCTGCCTCGCCATCGCCGTGCTCGCCTCCGTGTGGCGCAAAGTGCGCCCGTAGATGCGGCTGGCAGCCGCATCACATCCCGTCCTTGCAGCCGCCCCTCACCCTTTGAGCCGCGCCTTCTGGATCATCTCCCTCAGTTCAGCGATGCGCGTCATCGCCTTGGTGCGCTCAGGCTCCAGCACATCGAGAAAGTGATCCCGCGCCTCGTCCACCAGCACGCCGAGACGGTCCACCACACTGCCATCGCGGGCGATCATGGCCTCCGTCATCATGGTCCGCGCCTCGGTCAGCAACCGCACGCCGTGCCACAGCCCTTGCTGGTGCTTCAAGGTGCGCAACGCGGTGCGGGCTGCCTTCTGCATCTCCGCTGTGTCCTCGTTCTCCGGCAGCGCCAGCGCCGCCTCATAGTGCGACCGCATCTTCGCGACGAACCCCGGGTCGCTCTGGAGGCGGTGGAGGAACTGCTTCGTGTCGAGCATCGGCTCGCCATCGGGTAGAGGTTGAAAGCGCATGGGCATGGCGTC
>JANPIW010000775.1:0-19395 GCA_031425215.1 Verrucomicrobiaceae bacterium | reverse complement strand
GCGGTGGATGAGATTCCGCGTTTGATCGAGCTGGGGATTCGGAGTTTCAAGATCGAGGGCAGGCTGAAAACGCCGGAGTATGTGGCGGCGGTGACGGGTGTGTACCGGCGGGCGATTGATGCGGCGCTCGCGAAAAGCGCGGAAGCGCGAGGCGTGACCGAGGAAGACCGCTATGCGCTGGAGATGACTTTTTCGCGCGGGCTTTTCAGCGGGTGGATGCATGGGGTGAATCATCAGCGGCTGGTGCCTGCGCGGAGCGGGGGGAAGCGCGGGCCGTTTGTGGGATGCGTGAGCCGTGTGGCGCAGGAGCATGTGGAGCTGGATGAGATACGTGTGGCGCTTAAGCCGGGTGATGGCGTGGTGTTTGAGAATCCGGCGGACACGGATCACGAGCAGGGCGGGCGCTTGTATTCAGTCGCGGGTGGAAGGCTGGAATTTCAGCATGGGAAGATCCGGTTTGATGACATCGCCATTGGCACGCGAATTTATAAAACGAGTGACCCGGCGCTGGACCGTCGGCTGCGGCAGACGTTTGAGGGGGAGATTCCGTTGCGGAAGCGTCAGCGGCTCGATGTGGCGGTGAGCGGCGGGGTGGGTGAGCCGCTGCGAGTGAAATGCGGCGAGGTGGTCGTGGAGTCGGCGATGGTTTTGCAGGCTGCGATGAAACGACCGCTGACGGTTGAGACGGTGCGTGAGCAGCTTGGCAGGCTGGGCGGGACTCCGTTTGAACTGGGTGATGTTCAGTTTGATGTGCGAGGCGCAGTGATGCTGCCGGTGAGCGAGCTGAACCGGATGAGGCGGGAGATGGTGACGGCATGGAATGCCGACGAGCCGTCGGCCCATCATGCGACGGGGAGTGTTGGGAGTTATAGAGAGCTGATGCCGAAGAGCGTGGTGGCCGACGAGTCGTCGGCGTTCCATGTGTTTGCGCTCTGTCGCACGCATGAGCAGATCGAGGCGGCGTTGGATGCGGGCATTGAGCGCATCTATGCGGACTTTGAGGACATTCGTGTTTATGCGGAGCTGGTTCGGCGGGTTCGGGAGCGCGGTGGCGCTGAGATTTATCTGGCCACGCCGCGCATTCAGAAGGCGGGAGAGGCGGGTTTTTTCAAACTGATCGCGCGCGCGGAGCCGCATGGGGTGCTGATTCGGAATCTGGGCGCGATCTCGTTTTTTGCGGACGCGGGGATTCCGATGACGGGTGATTTTTCGCTTAATGTCGCGAACCCGCTTACGGCGGAGTTGCTCATCGGCGCGGGGCTGGAGCGCGTGACGGTGAGTTATGATCTGAATCTTGAGCAGGTGCTGGACATGCTGCGCGCGGCGCCGGCGTCGTGGTTTGAGATCACGCTGCACCAGCACATGCCGATGTTTCACATGGAGCATTGCGCGTTCGCGGCGTTCTTGAGCGAGGGGACGGATGCGACGAATTGCGGGCGACCTTGTGAGAAGCATCGGGTGCATCTGCGGGATCGCGTGGGCATGGAGCATCCGCTGAAGGCTGACGTGGGGTGCCGCAATACTTTGTTCAACGCGGTGCCGCAGACGGGTGCGCGATTTGTGGATGAGCTGCGCGCGGCGGGGCTGCGCTGCTTCCGCGTGGAGCTGCTGGAGGAGGGGCGCGATGAGGCGGCGCGGACCATTGCGCTTTATCAGGAACTTCTTGCGGGGCGGCGGAGCGGAGACGAAATATGGCGCGCGCTGAAGGCGCAATCGCAGCTCGGCGTGACGCGCGGCACCATGTCCGATCTCGTCTGAGTCGTTTGATCTTCACGCATCCCACGCGCCATGCCACAAGACGAGGACAACGATGATTTCAGCCACCTGCCGACGGTGGACGCGCGCTCGTCCCGAGAGGAAAAACAGAAGCTCTGGGAGCGGCTGAGCGGCAAAAGCGGGAAGCCACCTGCGGAGACACCGCGTGTGGAGGAGGCGCCTGCGCCGCGCAAGACGATGACGCGGGAGGAAAAGCAGAAGCTCTGGGAAGCCTACAGCAAGAAGCCTGAGCCACGAGCTGAGGAGCCGCCACCGCCACCGCCGCCTGTGCGTGAAGAACGGGTTCGGGAGCCGCTGCGTGAAGCGCCTGCGGTTCCAAAGAAGGCGGCGCCGAGATGGGTCGCGGAGGCTTTTGGAGAAGTGGACGAGAAGCAAGCGAGGGCTGGAAGCCCTCACTCCGTGGCTGAGGTGCCTGAAAAGCAGCCGCCGGTTTTGCCGAAGGTGGAGGAGAAGGCGGAGGCTTCAGTGCCATTGAGTTCAGCGGAGGAGAAGGACAGGAAGGACGAGAAGGACTCAAAGGTCGAAAAGGACAATGCCAAAGCTGAGGACGAGGAGGATAAAGAGGCTGACGGGAAACATTTCAAACCTGACGTGCCGGCGCATCCGGAGCTGGAGCTGCCGAAGGATGAAGAGAGCGTGCGCAAGCGGCGGCTGCACGCGCTTTATGAAAAGATCGGCGGACGCGGTTTGATGGTGAGCGTGGCGGTGCATTTTGTTTTGCTGCTGATCGCCGCGTTCATCGTCGTGCAGGCCACGCAGGAAAAGGCCATCGACTTCCTTCCGGGCGGCTCGACCAAATCGATGCAGGACGCGGCGGCGGAGGTGCAGCACGCGGTGCAGCGCAAGCGGATCAAATCGATCACGCGGATGCCGATGAAGAAGGTGGTGAGCACGAGCCAGTTTGCGGCCATCACGCTGCCCGAGGCGCCGCCGGACATGTTCTCGATGCCGGACATGAGCAACATGGGCAAGCAGATGGGCGGCAAGGGTTTGGGCACGGGCGGGCGGGGCAATGGCTTCGGCATGGGCGTTGGCTCGGGCGCGAAGCTGACCTTCCTGGGCAACACGGCGACGGGGAAGCATGTCGTCTATGTGTGCGATGTCTCGGCCTCGATGTCCGCGCCTGGGCCGATGCGCGATGGGAAAGTGATCACGCGCTTTGAGTTGATGAAACAGGAGCTGGTGAAGAGCCTGAGCCGCATGCCGGTGGGCACGAAGTATCAGGTGATTTATTTTTCCGACTTCGCCTGGCCGCACGACGGACTAAACACACGCGATCTCAAGGCATTTGAAAAGTACCGCTGGGAGATCACGCCGGACAAAACCAGTGGGAAAATTCCATCCTATCAGTACAAGATTGCAGACATGTTGACGCTGTTGGGCAGCCGACAAATCATTAACGACTCAGACAATCCTGGCGGCACGAACTGGGGCAGCGGGCTGCTTATGGCGCTGCATGGGCAGCCAAAGCCCGATATCATATTTTTTATGACCGACGGCAACAAGACCGACGCCGAGGGCTGGGTTGATGTGGTGACCAAATACAACGGAAGATTCGGCCCAGACAAGATGGCGCGCATTTACACCACTGCGATGATGGTGCCCGATGCCGCCACGGAGTTGAATGAACTTGCAACGCAAAACGGCGGCCGCTTCACCATCGTGATGGAAGACGGCACGATCGTGGACAGCGAGGGGTACTTTACGAAGAAGTGAGGGGCGCGCAGCGGGCTTCAGGTGAAGCTTTTTGCGGCTGTGGAGATGAATCTCCTGCGGCGAGAGAGTGGTGTTTTGCGGCAGGAGAACGCCGGAATGCCGCAGGAGATTGATCTCCTGCGGCAGGAGAACGCCGGAATGCGGCTGGAGATTGATCCCCTGCGGCAGGAGAACGCCGGAATGCGGCAGGAGATTGATCTCCTGCGGCAGGAGATGAGCGGAAAATGACTGAAAATCAGTGATTTAGGCGTTTCCTAGGCAATTCCGGCCTTAGTCCACGCTGAGGATGCGGTGGCAGGGCGCTGGCGTTGAAAACCCCTTCATCGTGACGGGCGGGAGCGGCTGGGTGGCGGCGATGCCGGCGGTCTGGGCGTGGGTTTGCTCGTCAATGAGGATGCTGCCGGGCGGGGCGTTGGAGCAGAGGCGGGAGGCGAGGTTCACGCGGGCGCCGAGGACGGTGTAATCGAGCCGCTGCGCGCTGCCCATGCAGCCGACGACGACGGGGCCGGTGGCGATGCCGATGCCGATTTCGAGCGGATGGGCGCTGGTCTCATTCATGGCTCGGCGGGTGGAGAGCATCTCGATGGCGCAGCGCACGGCGTTGGCGGCATCGGCTCCGGTGCTGCGCGGGGCGCCGAAGAGGACCATGATGAGATCGCCCACGAATTTATCGACGATGCCGCCGTGTTTGTAAGCGACGTCGGTGAGCGCGGTCATGTGCTCGTTGAGCATTTCGATGACGTCGGCGGGAGCCATGCTCTCGGTGATGGCGGTGAAGCCTCGGATGTCGCAGAAGAGCATGGTGACCTCGCGCGTCTCGCCGCCGAGGGCGGAGCTGTTTTCGATCAGCTCGCGCGCGACGCCGGGATCGGCAACGGCATCGAGGACGCTGCGGTATTTTTCCTGGAGCGCGAGGCCGGCGGCCATCTGGTTGAAGGATTGCGCGAGGCGGCCGATCTCGTCGCGCGATTTGACGGGGACGCGGAAGTCGAAATTCCCGCGCTCGATCTCGGTGGTGCCGCGTACGAGCTGGTGAATGGGGCCTGAAAAATTGCGCGAGAGCAGAATGACGAGGAGCAGGGCGATGAGCAGCGCGCCGAGGCCGAGGCCGACCACGCTTTCACGCAGCTCGGAGATCTGGCGGTCGATGGCGGCGAGGGAGAAAAGGGTGACCTGGGCTGCGGTGGGGAAGGGGGAGCCGGGATTGAGGACGCGGTAGATGATGCGGTGGCGGATGCCGCCGATGGTGGCGGTGAGTTCGCGGGAGGGTTTCGCGGAATTTTCGATCTCGCGGCCAATGATCTTGGCGAGGGCTTCGCGCTGATCCTCGGGGACGGTGGTGGAGACGAGGGTGTCCTCTACCCAGACGCCGCTCATGAGGCGGGTGGTGTCGGTGTATTTGCTTTGATCAAAGAAGAACTGCTCATCGCGAGAGAGCATGGGGAGGCCGAAGATGAGGGCGCCGAGGAATTTTTTGGTGTCGCCGCTCTCGCGCACCGGGGTGATGAAAATCTCGCGGACCTGGGCGGTCTTGCCATCGGGCGGCTCGACGAGGATGTAGCCGATCTCCTGATCGCGGAGAATGTCGGCGAGCTTGCGGTCCTGGAGCCAGCGGAGCTTGCCGGAGCGGAGGCGGAGATCGGTTTGAAGTTCGGATTCGATTTTGCCGCCGATCTTGGCGCGCTGGGATTTGAGAAAATCCCCATCGTGACCGACGACGCCCATGAAGGGCTTTGAGGTGGGCGGGAGGCGGTCGAATTTGATCTCCGGTGCGGTGGCGCGCGCCCGTTCCATGAGACGCTGGCCGGGACCTTCGAGGCCCTTGGATGATGGCGCGCCTCCTCCGGGCACACGCATGTTTCTGGCGATGGCGTCGGTGGCGATCTTCTCGAACTCGGGCAGGATGAGTGACCATGCGTCCTTTTGCTCATCCTGGGCGAGAGCGGAGATGAGCTGCGGTGTGGCAGCGAGCTTTTGCAAATCGGCGCCGGTGGTCTCGGAGCGCTGCTGGCGGTTGTTGATGAGGAATTTGATCTCGCCCTCGAACTGCTCCTCGAATATTTCCTGCTGCGCGTCGCTGTTTTTTTTCTCGGCGATCATGAGCACGGCGACGGTGACGCCGACGATGACGGGGAAAATGGAGAGGATGAGCTTGGCGCGGAAGCTGAGAGCGGGCATCGGGAGAGGTGGATGACGAATGCGGATGAGTTTTTCGCGGCTAATGAAACTCTGCCGGCGGCGGAAAGCTTCGCGCTAAATGCGATCGGTGCGCAAAGGTGAAACTGTCTTGTTTGCATCGCGCCTCATTCAGCGGTTGACGAACTGCCGTGCGATGGATTTTTCCCGCCAATCCGCATGTCCCAGCCCATCCTTCCTGATCATCATCTCGAGCGCCGCGTGGGGCCGTGGTCGGCCACGGCGCTGAACATGTCGAACATGATCGGCGTGGGGCCGTTCATCACGCTGCCCGCGCTGATGGCCACGCTGGGCGGGCCGCAGTCGATGCTCGGCTGGGCAGCGGCGCTGCTCATCACGCTGCCGGACGCGCTGGTGTGGAGCGAGCTTGGCGCGGCGATGCCAGCGAGCGGCGGTACTTATAAGTGGCTGCGAGAGGGCTACGGCCCGGAGAAGTGGGGGCGGCTCATGTCCTTCCTCTTCATCTGGCAGCTCATCATCAGCGGGCCGATGGAGATCGGCTCGGGCATCATCGGCTTTGCGCAATACCTGGACTACCTCTGGCCCGGCGTGGCGCAGGGCGGGCTATGGCATGCAAAGGGCATCGCAGTCGTGCTCGGAGTGTCGATCGTGGTCACGCTGCTGCTGTACCGTCGCATCGGCTCCATCGCGAAGCTCGCGGTCTTTGTCTGGATCGGCGTGCTCTTCACTGTGGGCATGGTGATCTTCACCGGGCTGATGAAGTTCGACGCCACGCGCGCCTTTGATTTCCCACCGGGCGCGTTTGATTTCAATTGGGGCTTCATCTGGGGCCTGGCCTCGGGCGCGCGCATCGGCATCTACGATTACCTCGGCTACTACGACATCTGCTACGTCGGCGACGAGGTGCGTGATCCCGGCAACACCATCCCGCGCTCAGTGATCTGGAGCCTCCTGCTCGTCGCCGCGATCTACATCGGCATCAATCTCTCCATCATCGGCATCGTGCCGTGGCGCGAGTTCACGCCGCTCGATCCTGCGAACGAGCCAGCCGCCGCGAAGTATGTGGCCTCCGTCGCCATCGAGCACGCATGGGGTGCGCCGGTGGCGAAGTTTTTCACCGTCATGCTGCTCTGGACGGCGGTGGCCTGCGTCTTCGCGCTGCTGCTCGGCTACTCGCGTGTGCTTTACGCAGCGGCAAAAGACGGGACGTTCTTCTCGTGGTTCGCGCGCCTGCATCCGGCGAAGCAATTCCCGCATCGCGCGCTGCTGCTGCTCGTGGCGCTGTCAGCCGCGTGCAGCTTTCTTCCGCTCGGCGATGTCATCCTGGCGCTGCTGGTGATGCGGATGATCGTGCAATTCATCGGCCAGATCGGCGCGCTCGTGCTGCTGCGGAAACTGAAGCCCGAAATGTCGCGCCCTTACAAAGTGTGGCTGTATCCGCTCCCGCTCATCGTGGCCGCGGCGGGCTGGTCGTTTCTCTTCGTCACCTCCGCTGAATTCGCCCTCTACGCCCTCGCGAGCATGGCGCTCGGCGTGGTGATGTACCTCGCCTGGGCGCGCACGACGCGGAGGTGGCCATTCACAGAGGGAGATGCCGCGGCTACTTGAGCCTGCGCTTCAGCTTGCGCATCAGCTCCGCGTTCCCCTCCAGCTCCTCCATGATGAGCGTGAGCACCGCCAGCGTCTGCTTGCTCATGTGATGCTCCATGCCCTCAACATCGCGATGAACCGTGGCGGCATCGAGGCCGAAGCCCGATAACAGGCGCGTGAGCACGTCATGCCGCCGCGCGATCTCGCGGCCGATCTCGCGGCCCGTGTCCGTGAGCGTCACGCCGCGGTAGCGCTCGTACACGAGGTAACCCTCCGCATCAAGACGCTGGATCATGTTCGTCACGCTCGCCTGCGAGATGCCCAGATTGGCCGCGATGTCCGCCGCGCGCGCGTAGCCCTTCTGCTCGATCAGGTTGTGAATCTGCTCCAGATAATCCTCGATGGCCGGGGAGTCGGTATGGGCGGTGGGTTCGCGGCGCTTGGCTGGCATCGCCTGATGCTAGCAGCGCGCGCCAGTCACGAAAAGAGAAACTTCCTGCCAGGCAAAGAAAGTTAGCCTGGGCTAAAATCAGCGGTTGCGTTTTTGGCCGGGCTGGCAATCTTAGCCCAGCCTAACTTTGCCATGAAGACTGTCCGAATCCTTTTCCAGCTCCTGCTCGTCGCCACTGCATTGCGCGCCGCCGACGAGCCGCGCGAAATGAGCACAGACCGCCCCGACACGACAGAGTCGCCCATCACGGTGCCCGCAGGAATGTTCCAGCTCGAGACGAGCTTCCTCGACTACAGCCGCGACGCGGGCGATGAGACCTGGGCGTTCGGTCTGGTAAATTTTAAGGCGGGCTTGTCGCGCAACACGGATTTGCAGCTCGTCTTCGACACCTGGACACGCGAGCGTTCCGACGAGACGCGCTCCGGTTTCAGCGATGTCACGCTGCGCCTCAAGCAAAACCTCTGGGGCAACGACGGCGGCACGACCGCACTCGCGCTGATGCCGTACGTGAAAATCCCCACCGGCACCGAGATGAGCAACGGCGAGTGGGAAGGCGGCCTCATCGTGCCACTGGGCATCAATCTCTCCGACCGCCTCTACCTTGGCCTCATGGCCGAGATGGACATCGTGCATGACGAGGATGAAGGCAGGCACGATCTTGAGTGGCTGCACTCCGCCACGCTCGGTTTCGGACTCACTGACAAACTCGGAATGTACATCGAGCTGGTCGGCATCGCCGGCACACAGACGAATTATCAGGCGCTCTTCGACGCGGGCCTCACCCTCGCCGTCACCGACAATCTGATCTTTGATGCGGGTGTCCGCGTCGGTCTCAATGATGCAGCCGAGAATTTCGGTGTCTTCACCGGCATGAGCATCCGCTTCTAAATCACACCATGAAAAACCATCTCACTCTCCTTTTAGCTTGTCTCTCATTAATCTCATGCGGCCCATCCACTGAGAAACCCAAGGGCGGCCCGAAGCGCATCCTCACCACCTTCACCATCATCCAGGACATCGCGCAGAATGTCGCCGGCACAGCGGCCATCGTGGAGAGCATCACCAAGCCCGGCGCGGAGATTCACGACTACGAGCCGACGCCTCTCGATCTGGTCAAAGCGCAGCACGCCGACCTCGTGCTGTGGAATGGTCTCGGCTTGGAGCGCTGGTTTGAAAAATTTCTCCATCAAGTGAAGGACGTGCCTGGTGTGGTGCTCACCGAGGGCATCGAGCCGATGGGCATCGGCGAAGGGCCTTACAAGGGCAAACCCAACCCGCATTCCTGGATGTCGCCCGCGAATGCAATCATCTATGTGGAGAACATCCGCAAAGCTCTGGTGAAGCTCGATCCCGCGAATGAAGCGATCTACATCGCGAACGCCGCCGCCTACACGGAGAAGCTGCGCGCCGTGGACGCGCCTGTGCGCGAGGCGCTGGAAAAAATCCCGGCGGAGCAGCGCTGGCTCGTGAGCTGCGAAGGCGCGTTTTCGTATCTGATCCGCAATTACGGCATGAAGGAACTTTATCTCTGGCCCGTGAATGCCGACCAGGAAGGCACGCCGCAGCAGGTGCGCAAAGTGGTGGACACCGTCCGCGCCAACAAAATTCCCGTGGTTTTCTCCGAGAGCACGATCAGCGACAAAGCCATGCTGCAAGTGGCCAAGGAAACCGGCGCGCGCTACGGCGGCGTGCTTTATGTGGACTCGCTCACGAATGATGACGGCCCCGCGCCCACATTTTTGAAGCTGCTGCAATTCAATGCCGACACCATTGTGAAGGCATTCACACAACCCTGACATGCAGCCGCTCTCCATTGATGTCGCCGACGTGACAGTGGCCTACAACAACGGCCTCATCGCGCTGCGCGACGCTTCCTTCTTTCTCGGCGCTGGCTCCATATGCGCGCTGGTGGGTGTGAACGGCAGCGGCAAAAGCACGCTGTTCAAATCCATCATGGGCTTTCTCCGACCCGCGAAAGGCACGGTGCGCATCGCTGGCCTCAGCGTGGATGCCGCGCGCAAACAAAAGCTCGTCGCCTATGTGCCGCAGAGCGAGGAGGTGGACTGGAGCTTCCCCGTGAGCGTGTGGGATGTGGTGATGATGGGCCGCTACGGACACATGAATTTCATGCGCATCCCGCGCGCCGAGGACAAGCGCGTCGCGCTCGAGTGTCTCGACCGCGTGGGCATGACGGAGTTCAGGGAGCGTCAGATCGGCGAGCTGAGCGGCGGGCAGAAGAAGCGCGTCTTCCTCGCTCGCGCGTTGGCGCAAAAGGGCCGGATCATGCTGCTCGACGAGCCGTTCACCGGCGTGGATGTGCAGACGGAGAGCGCGATCATCGAACTGCTGCGCGCGTTGCGAAGCGAAGGCCACATCATGCTCGTCTCCACACACAATCTCGGCAGCGTGCCCGAGTTTTGCGATCAAGTCGTGCTCGTGAACCGCACCGTGCTCGCCTTTGGCAAAACGGAGCAGGTCTTCACCGAGGACAATCTCGCGCGCGCATTCGGAGGGGTCCTGCGCCATTTCCATTTCGACCAGTCCACCATCCAGGATCACGACGGGCGCACTGTGAAGCTGCTTACCGACGACGAGCGCCCGCTTGTCTTTGGAAAGGACGGCCATCTCGAATACACCGAGCGGCAGGGCCGCGAGGAGATCGTGAAGGAACGCGCGAAGGAGGTTGGGGAATGAGCGAGCTGTTCGTCCCATTTCAATACGACTACATGGTGAAGGCCATCTGGGTTAGCGGCCTCATTGGCGCGGTCTGCGCTTTTTTATCGTGCTTCATCACGCTCAAGGGATGGTCGCTCATGGGTGATGCCTTGTCTCATGCAGTCGTCCCCGGCGTTTCGATCGCGTCCATTTTGGGGCTTCCGTTTTCCGTCGGCGCATTTGTCGCGGGCATTCTTGCGGCGCTGAGCATGGGCTGGGTGCGGAGCCGCACGCGATTGCGCGAGGACGCGGTCATCGGCGTGGTGTTCACGACTTGGTTCGCCCTCGGGCTGCTGCTGCTCACGCTCTTCCCGAGCAATCTCAACCTGCGCACCATCATCTTCGGCAACATCCTCGCCATCTCCGATCCCGACATCATGCAGGTGATCATCATCTCTGCTGTCTCCATCGCGGTGCTCAGCGTTAAGTGGCGCGACCTTCTGCTTTACTGCTTCGATGAGAAGCACGCGCGCAGCATCGGCCTCAACACGCGATTTCTCCACTTCCTGCTTTTTGCGCTGCTCTCCGCCACAGCTGTCGCCGCGTTGCAAACCGTGGGCGCGTGCCTCGTCGTCGCCATGCTCGTCACGCCGGGCGCCACGGCTTACCTGCTCACGGATCGCTTCGGAAGAATGATCGGCATCGCCACCACGACCGGGGCACTGTGCGGCGTGCTTGGCGCGTATGCCAGCTACTTTCTTAATGGCTCCACCGGCGGCTGCGTCGTCGTGCTTCAAACACTCGTGTTCCTCGTCGCGCTCGGCCTCGCGCCGAAACACGGCCTTCTCGCAGCGCGCCGCCAGCGTCGCGCCGCCGCGCTGCCATGAGCCTGCTCGAACCATTCCGCCACAGCTTCATGACCGACGCCTTGTTCGTCGGCGCGCTCGTCGGCGCGGTGTGCGCGGTGCTGTCGTGTTTTCTCGTGCTCAAAGGCTGGTCGCTCATGGGTGATGCCATCTCCCACGCGGTGCTGCCCGGCGTCGTCGGCGCTCACATCGTCGGTCTGCCCATCGCGCTGGGAGCATTTGTCGCCGGTCTTTTCTGCGCCATCTCCATCGGCTGGATCAAGACCAACAGCCGAATAAAAGAGGACACCGTGATGGGCATTGTATTCACCGGACTCTTCGCACTCGGCCTCGTGATGTTCACGAAAGTGGAGACCGACGCGCATCTCAATCACATCCTGTTCGGCAACATCCTCGGCATCGAGCGCGCAGACATGATCCAGTCCGTGGTCGCCGCCGTCGTCACGCTGACCATCGTGCTCATCCTGCGCAAAGACCTGCTGCTATTTTGCTTCGACGCCGCTCACGCGCGCGCCATCGGACTGAACACGGGCTTCTTGTACTACCTGCTGCTCTCGCTGCTCGCCGGCACCATCGTCGCCTCGTTGCAAGCAGTCGGCATCATTCTCGTCGTCGCCATGCTCGTCACACCCGGCTGCATCGCGCATCTTCTCACGGACCGTTTTGATCGCATGTTGCTCATCGCCGTCACATCATCCGTGCTCGCCAGCGTCAGCGGAGTGTACGTCAGCTTCTTCCTCAACGGCTCCACCGGCGCCTGCATCGTGCTGGCGCAGTCGCTCATCTTCACGCTCGCCTTCATCTTCGCGCCGAAACACGGCTTGCTGGCCGCACGAGGAAAGGCCGCAGTCTGAGGCCGCGTGAGGCGCATCGGCGGGCACGTTGGCAATCCCGTGCGAAAACCGCGTTTGCCCTTTCCTTATTGTGACGCTCACTCCTTTAACACCTCGATGTGGCGAACGGACGCCGCATCGTGGGGCCGGGGACGCGGATCATGCCAGCGCTCGCGGGGTGGCGGAGCTTTTGCGTCGAGCCAGTGGCCGAGGCGCGCGCGGAGGGCGGTGAGGGAGCGGTGCGTCGTGGCATCAAACGAGGATTTGCCCGCGTCGTCGTCGTTCGCTTTGATGGTGCGAGCGCGTAGCCCAGGCTCGGCCAGCACGGCGGCGGCGACGCCCTCTCGCGTCTCGCCGGAGAGCGCGGTGAACTGCGTGAGATATTCGACGAGCTGCTGGCCGGCGCGGAAGGTCTTCAGGCGCAGGCTTGGCACAGGCCCCGCCGTCGTCGGGTAGAAAAGAGAAAGCTCGTCCGGTTTCTGCCAGGACTTCTCATTGCCAATGGTCTGCCACGGCACCACGCCGTCCGCGCCGAGCGCCCAGGCTTCCACGCACCAGGCTGCGTTGGCGACGTTCGGTGTGCCGAGGGCATTCGCGCTGCCGTACATGTAGATCATCGTGCCGTGCCGTCGCGCGCGCTCGCGGACGCGCTCGTGGTACACGCGCAACGCGCCGCTGATGACATCGACATTCGTCACGCCGTCGAGCAGGTCGCGCTGCCACTGCGGGCGCGAGATGTCGGCGCGATACACGAGCCGCGCGCCGGGATGCGCGGCGACGCCCTGCCAGAATTCCTGCCCGTAGCGCCGCAGCGCCCAGAAGTCCTGCGTGTTCGACGGCTCGTCGAGAATCCACGCAGCGGTGCTTTTTTCCCAGCCGCCGCTCTTGCCGGAGACTTTGTTGTTGAGGTAAAACTCAAACATCGTCTCCGACCAGCCTTTCTCCGCGAGATGCCGCGCGATGCGCGCCGCCGCCTCGCGAAACTGCGGCCAGTAAGCGTCATCGTAGGCGTGCTCGATCCAGTAGCCGCCTTTGAAATGCGCGTCGTGCGGCATTGGCCAGTTTTCATTGAGCGTGAGATAAAATGCCTCCACCGGCACGCGACCGCGAGGCAGATCGGCGAAAGCGCTGCCGTCAAAGAGCGTCGCGTACTTCGTATCCCACGCGCTCCAGTCCCAGGAGCCGTCGGCCAGGATTTTCGGGCCGTCGTCGATGCGTCCATTCCAATGATACGGAAGACAGTTCAGCGCGGCACGGTGCTCGTGCGCGAGACGATAGTAGCTCATCTCATGCCCGGGCAGGCTGTAACAATTCATCTGCGGAATGAAGGACAGATGATCCGGCAGCGTGAAATCCCAGACCGTGAGCGCGAATGGAAACGTCTGCGAGCTAGTGATGATTTTTCCTTCGACGCGACCGCGCGCGGCATCGCGCGGCACATGGATCTCCACGCATGTCGCGCCGCCATCGGGCACTGCTGGCGCTCCTTGAAATCCCGAGGGCACGAGCGGATCCTCACGGCCCTCGACCAGCGGCATCGCAAAGGTGCGCGCCTTCACGCCAGCAATCTCGACCTTCGCGCCGCCTGCGACGCTGAAGCTGATCGTCTCGCCCTTTGCCGCGAAAAACTCCAGCGAGGACAAAGGCTCGCCAAATTCATCGCGCCACCCGGCGGGCGGCACGGACGTTTTCATCTCGGGCGCAGGCGCAAGCAGCATCGCTGCTTTCACAGCCGGCTTACTGGGAGCTGGCGCTGGTGTTTCGCGGGGGCCTCCGTCTTCGAGCCAGAGCATAAAATAAGGTTTCGTGCTGCGCTTGTCGTTGATGCTCGACGCGTAGCGATTCAGAAAGGGACGGTAAGTGAACTTGCTGCCCTCGCGCGTGTACTCGCTGCCGACATCGTCCATCACGCAGAAGCCCGAGGCGCGTCCGTCGATGCGCGACTGCACGACGGCGGGATCGACCGCGATAGTCTGCCAGCCCTCCGCATCGCGCGCCGTCGCGTCAGCGAAACCCCAGATCGAGCCGCCCGCTCCATTGATGACGCCGGTGATGTCCGGCTGGTCGCCGCCCCAGCGCCGCTCCCCGAGCCGCGACCACGCGAAGCAGCTCGCGCCCGGCGTTTTCTTGTAGCCCGTGGCATCGCCCTCCACCCACTCATCCGCGAGCGTGGAGACGGTCATGCGTCCGAGCGTCTCCTCGCCCAGCCCATGCAAATGCAGCCGAGCGCGCGTCACGCGTTTGCCCTTCAGCGCGGCGGCGTCGATGTCGATCAATGCAAACTCCTGGATGCCTTTGAACTTCAATTTCGGTGAAGCGCCGTTGTTCCCCTCCGTCTCTGAAGGATAGGACGAGACCCAGTTGTCGCGCGTGATCTCGACGCGCACCGGATCAGCGGCGGCGGCAAGGGATGAGAAAAGCAGGAACAGTGTGGCGGTTGTTTTCATGATGATTACGAGTGTGGTTGCGACTAGCAGAGGTGGCGGATCACGGCATCCCTGCGCGCCACTGGCCCTCTTCAAACGCCACGCCGCTGAGCGTGGCGCTGCCGCCTTCCTTCATGGTGTAGCCGAGTTTTGACAAAGCGTCTGTCGTCTCCTTGGGCCAGTGCTTTTGATGCTCGATGACTTTTGCGCCCTCGGTGTGAAAGCGCGGTGCGGCGAGAGACGCGGCAAAAGTGCGTTTGCGCACGACGAAGTGTGTCATGAACTCCAGCATCGCGTTCGGAATCTTCCGGCCACCGCGTCCGCCGATGGCGCAGAGGGTTTTGCCGTTCTGCGTGATGACGACGGGCACCATGTTGTGCAGCGGACGTTTGCCGGGGCCGGGTGAGTTTGGGTGATCGGGACGCGGATCAAAGCGCGACATGCCGTGGCCGAGTGTGAGGCCGAGGCCCTCGACGGTGACTTGCGCGCCGAAGCTGTTGCCATGCGTTAGAGTGAGCGCGGCGATGTTGCCATGCTTGTCGCAGGCGCTGAAGTTCAGCGTGCCGCCTTGCGCCTTCGTCTCCAGTCCGTGGTCGAGAATGCGGCCTGCTTTCACCTCGGCGAGAATTTTATCAGCGCACTCCGCGGCATAGTCTGCGGACAGCAGTTTGGTTTGCGGCACGGATGCAAACTCGGGATCGCCCAGCAGCGTGAGCCGGTCCCTCCATGCGAGGCGCATGGCTTCGATGCGCGCGTGGATGTGCGGGATGCCGACGGGCATCTCGTCCCATTTCATCGCCTTCAAGATGGCGAGGATCTGCAGCACGGTGAAGCCGCCGCAGGTCAGCGGCGCGGTGTGGATGGTGTGCGCGTCCCACTCGAATGTGAGCGGCTCGACCACGCGGGCGCGATACGTCGCCATGTCCTGCGCGGTGACGAGTCCGCCGTTCTTCGCAAAGCCCTCCGTGATCTGCTGCGCGATGTCGCCACGATAAAACGGCTCGATCGAGTTCGCATTCGCGAGTGTGGCGAGCACCTCGGCGAGTTCGGGATTCTTCCAAAGCTCGCCCGCTTTCGGCGGGGTGCCGCCTGGCAGATAGAGCTTGGCGGAACCGGGATCGTGTTTGAAGGCGGCGGTGCGCGCAAGGATTCCGGCCAGCGCCTTCGTCACAGGCACGCCATCACGAGTGAGTTTGATCGCGGGTTGCAACACCTCGCTGAACGGCATCGTGCCAAACTCATCGAGCGCGAGTTTGAGACCAGCGATGACTCCAGGCACTCCTGCCGCGAGCCAGCCTTGATCGTTCTTGCCGCCGGGCGCTTTGCCGTTCGCGTCCGGCTTGAAAATGTCCGCTGTGAAGGCCGCCGGAGCCGTGGAGTTTGCGTCGATGGCAGCGATGCGCTTTCCGCCATCCATCGCAAACACACCATGCGCTCCATAGCCGCCGATGCCGGTCTGATGCGGCTGTGTGACAGCTCCGGCGAGCGCCGTCGCCACCAGCGCGTCCACCGCGTTGCCACCCTGCGCGAGTATTCTCGCGCCGATGTCTTCCACTGCTGGCTCGCCGACAACGTATCCCATCTGGCCTGCGGGCCGCATGTCCGCACGCACCCCGAAGCGCGGCAGCAACGCGGCGGCGCTGGTGGAAAACAGAAAGCGGCGGCGGGTCGTGGGTTTGGAGGTTTTCATCGGTCGATGTCATGGAACGACGGAAAGTGGCTCCTTCACAGCGTTTTGATCCATGTTGCCGACATGAAATTACTTCTCCTCCTCATTATCATTCCGAGCCTGAGCATCAGCGCGCGCGCAGAAATGCTCGCTGGTGCCGCGAAGATCGAGATCACGGATCATGCTGCCGGGCCGGTGAATGATCCGTGCTATGCCAAGGCGCTTGTTTTGAAGAGCGGCGAGACGACGGCGGTGCTCATCACGGTGGATGCGGTGGCGATTGGCGAGATCGGGCGCATTGGAAACGGTTTTCTTGCGACCGTGCGCGCTGTCTTGCAAAAAGAGGCGGGCATTCCGCCATCGAACGTGGTGGTGAATGCGAGTCATTGTCATGGCGTGGTGCGAGGGGACACGGCGCAACTGGTCGTGCAGGTGGTGAAGGAGGCGGCACAGAATTTGGTGGTGGTGAAGGCGGGCGCGGGCAGCGGCTCTGAGTCGCGCATCAGTGAAAACCGCCGCATCAAGATGAAGGACGGCAGCGAGGTGGACATGCGCCGCGCATACTCGATGCCGCGTGACGAGGATGTGGCGGCGGTCGGGCCGATTGATCCGCAGGTGGGCTTGTTGCGTTTGGATCGCGAGGATGGGACGACGCTGGCGGTGATCTACAACTTCGCGTGTCATCCGATCATGAATCCGCCCAGCAAAGGAAACTCGGCTGACTATCCGGGTTTCGCCTCCAAGGTGATCGAGGAAGCCACCGGTGCGACAGCCTTCTTCATCCAAGGCTGCGGTGGTGACATCAATCCTGTGCGCTACAAAGAAGTGAACCGTCCTGCTGACGCGGAGCCGCTGGGAACGATGCTGGGCGCGAACGTGCTGGGCGCGGCGCGGAAGATCGAGACGAAGGCGGACGGCGCGCTCAAGGTGACGCGCGAGGTGATCTCCCTGCCGCGCGCGGCTGACTACGAGCGGCGCATGGCGGCGATCGAGGCGGAGCGAACGAAGTTGCTCGTCGCGCTCAAGCCGACGAACATCAACTTCAAGACCTTCCTGCCGCTGTTGTTGCAACAAAAGCTCTCGCCGGATTTCCCATCGCATTACGCGCAGGGTTATCTGCATGATGGGAGGGCCATCGCGCAACTCGACGAGGACAATCGCGCGCTGGTTGAGAATTATCTCTCTAATATTCAGATGATGGAGCAACTCACGCGACTGAACACGAACCTTGCGCTGCTGAGGAAGCATCTCGCTGAAACCAAGGCCGCCGCCAAACCAACGCTCGATGTCGAAGTCTGCGGTCTGCGCATCGGCGACTTCAAACTAGTGACTTTTCCCGGAGAACTCACCGTGCAGATCGGCCTCAACATCAAGAAGGCCGCCGCAGATCCGCACGCCTTCGTCGCCGGTTACACGAACGGCTACATCTACTACACGCCCACGGTCGAGCAGCGTAACAACACCGGCTACGCGCAGGAAGACTGCGACACGCTCGTGGCCCCTGAGTGGCAGAAGATTTTCGAGGCGAAGGCGCTGGAGGTTTTGAAGGGGCTCTGAGACTCATCCACCAGCGCCTTCACGCTTGCTTCCACCGCCTGTCCGCGCTCATCATCCTACCGACATGATCTTGACCGAGATATCCGCGAGCGTGGACCTGTTGCCCGAAGGAAAAATGGTGCTGGCTCCCGGCGCCCACACACTCGGGCAGGACGACGATTGCGCGGTGCGCGTGGTCGATGATTCCGTCTCGCGTCATCACGCGCGGCTCACGATTGCGAGTGATGGCGCGATGCTGCTGGAGGATCTCGGCAGCACCAATGGCACCTTCATTGACGGCGTCCGCATCAGCCAGCCGACCTCCGTGAGGCCCAATCAAACCATCACGCTCGGTGCCGCTGATCTTCTCGTGCAGCAGCGCGTGGTGGAGGACAAACCGTCCGTCGCCGCTGACATGGACGTCACCATCCCAGCTCCGCGCCCAGCCGTCACGGTTGTATCCACCACCACGTCGGACCTGCCGGCCGAGATCGGCAGCACCGCGCGCTACCAGATCGAGCGCCACATCGCGCAGGGTGGCATGGGCGCGGTGATGGGCGCGCGGCAGCCGTCCATCCGGCGCGAGGTCGCCATGAAGATCATGCTCAGCGGCGCGGATGCCGCCAGCCGCATGAGGTTCATCGAGGAGGCGCAGATCACCGGCCAGCTCGAGCATCCGAACATCGTCCCCGTCCACGACCTCGCGCTCGACGATCACGGCCAGCCTTACTACACGATGAAGCTCGTGAAGGGCACCAACCTCCACGACGTGATCGAGGCGCTCAGCACGGGGAAGGCCAATGCGCTCGCCCGCTACACGCTGCCCGTGCTGCTCACCGTGTTTCAAAAAGTGTGCGATGCCCTCGCCTTCGCGCACAGCCACGGCGTCATCCATCGTGACCTCAAGCCCG
This sequence comes from Verrucomicrobiaceae bacterium, assembly GCA_031425215.1. Taxonomy (GTDB): domain Bacteria; phylum Verrucomicrobiota; class Verrucomicrobiia; order Verrucomicrobiales; family Verrucomicrobiaceae; genus JANPIW01. The sequence goes on along the minus strand of JANPIW010000775.1, from coordinate 809 downwards.
CGAACATCATGCTCGGCGACTTCGGCGAGGTGCTCGTGATGGATTGGGGATTGGCGAAGCTGATGGTAGGGCGGGCTGTCCTCAGCCCGCCGCGTGAGGCCGCAAACGGTTCGAATGCCAGCTCGCATGACCGAAGCTCTCATCGTCCGCACGACGGCGCTGTGGGGACACAGCGCCCTACCCAGGTGGGGCGTGCCGTTAGCAGCGCCCGCGCCGAGCAGTCGGACACCTTCGCCACGCTCGAGGGCTTCATCATGGGCACCCCGCAGTTTATGTCGCCCGAGCAGATCAACGGCGATCCCATCACCCTTGATGGTCGCAGCGACATCTTCGCGCTCGGGTGCATCTTGTATAACCTGCTCACCCTCCAGCCACCGTTCACCGGCAAAAACGTGGATGAGGTGCTCGCGCGCATTCAGCGGGGCATCTTCACAAACCCGAAGGCGCTCGACGCGCTCAACCTGCGCCACCTCACCGGCGCGCGTGTGCCCGACTCCTTGAAAGCCGTCGTACGCAAGGCTCTCGCCACCGAGCCGTGGCAACGCTACCAAAACATCGCCGCCATGCAGGCCGACCTCACCGCGTATCAAAACGGCTTCGCCACCAGCGCGGAGAACGCGGGCGCGTGGAAGCAGCTCACGCTCTTCGTGAAGCGCCACAAGGCCGCGTCCATCGGTGCTGCCGCCGTGCTGCTCATCGGCAGCACGCTCGGCACGAAAGCATTCGTCGAAGGCCGCCGCGCCGAGCGTGCGCTCACCGACTTGAAGGCCAGCGCCCCCGCGCTGCTCCAGCTCGCCGAGAGCGAAGCC
>JANPIW010000774.1:0-4127 GCA_031425215.1 Verrucomicrobiaceae bacterium | reverse complement strand
CGACGCGGCAGCCGGTGCAGCGGCGGCTGGTGCAGCGGCGGCTGGTGCTGGCGCGGGCGGGGCGGCAGGTGTTTGCGCCACTTTCTCCGGTTCGGGCGGTGGTGTCTCGACGGGAGGAGTGACAGGCTCGGGTTTTGGCGCTGCGGGAGGGGGAGAGTCCGGCATTCGCTGGCTGGCTGTTGGCGGCGCGTCCCCTGTTGGCGTGGGCTTTTTCCCACCTTTGAACATGAACACCAGCGCGGCAGCGATGACGATGGTGGCCGCGATGCCGATGAACGGACCCAAAAGGGTATTTGATTTTCCGGCTTTGTTTTTCTGACCGGAATTCTCCGCGATTGCGGCTTCTTGCCTGGGTGCCCGACTCTGCGATCCAACCGGAGCATGGGCGGCCTGGTGCCCAGGCTTCGTCTCGGAGGCTTTCACCATCGGCACGGTCAGGATCACATCAAGGTCGCGACGAATTTCCGCCGCAGTCTGGTAGCGATGCTCGCGGTCCGTCTGCATCGCTCTGGTAATGATCGCGTCATAGCGCTGATCCACGCCCACCATTCTGCCCGGCATCACAAACATGCCCCGCGGAATGTTACCCGTGAGCATTTGGTAAAGCATCACGCCGACGGCATACAAGTCCGCGCGGCCATCGAGCGGAATGCCCTCGATGAGCGCCTCGGGCGCGACGAAATCTGGCGTGCCCATCGCCATGTTTGTCTTGGTGATGCCGCTTTGATTTGGGTCACTCGCTTTGGCGAGGCCAAAGTCCGCAACCTTCACCTGGCCCTCCATGTTGATGAGCACGTTCGCCGGCTTGATGTCGCGGTGGATGATGCCGTGCTTGTGCGCGTATTGCAGCGCGTCGCAAACGTGCGCCGTGATCGCAAGCGCGTACTCTGGCGGCAGCTTGCCGCGCTCGATGATCATCTTCGACACATCCGTGCCGTCGATGAACTCCATCACGAAATACAACAGCCCTGTCTGCGTCTCTCCAAAGTCGTACACGTTCACGATGGCCGGGTGGTTCATTCTCCCCATCGTGCGCGCCTCGTTGCGGAAGCGCTCGGTAAAGTTCACATCCGTGTCGTCCAGCAGATGACCCGGCAGAACCTTGACCGCCACCGCGCGATCGAGCGACACCTGCATCGCCTTGTAAACGGCGCCCATCCCGCCGTGGCCCACCAGGGACACAAACTGATACTGCGGCAGCATCGCCTGCATCTCCTCGACGGACGGCGGCTGCCACATGCTCGATGGCCTCGAGCCTGCGCGCGAAGCGGATGGTGGCAGGGAAGTGGGAGTTTCCTCAGGCATGATTGAGATGCTACGGATGCAACACGCGGCTCATGCAATTACGTCAGCGTAAATCTCTTCTCACACCGAGCGAAACTCCGGCATGAGCCGGAGAATTTCCTCGCGAATGGCAAACAGCTCCGTGCCCGCCTCCGTCATCACCGCAGCGGGCACGAGTTTCTTCTCCGCCACCTTTGCCATCGCCGCCTGGCATTCGTGCAGGTGATTGAGCGCGCGTTTGAGCCGCGCCACGATCGCCGTCGCCTCGTCTTTGCTTCCGCGTCCGTAGCAGAGCGAGTTGAGCGCGCCGGCGAGTTTCGCGGAGACTTGATGGAACTTGAACGTCATCTCCGCCACGTCCTCGTCGTCATCCTCAATGCCGAGCGCATCCACTGCCTTCCACAGCTTCAGCCCCGCCTCCATGGATCGCGCCTGGAGCGGGTGATGCGGATGTCCGCTCTCATCGCGCACCCAGTCAATGCCCTCCGTCAGCGGATCGAGTTCCGGCTCCTCCATCTCATCGAGATCAGGCGCATCCCACTCCTCCTCAACTTCTTCGATTTCCTCCCCGCGCTCCTTCGCCTCCAGCGCATCCGTCAGCCAGGTCCAGCCCATTTCTTTCGCGATGATCTTCTCCGCCTCGGGTCCGTGGCCGTACTTTTCCAGAAGCTCCCCATACTTGTCCGTGCGCGCCTCGCTCTCGCGCAAAAAATTCTCGTGATCAAACTCATCCCACTCTTTCTCATGATCGGGCACTTTTGCCTTCGCCTGCTCCACTGCCTCGGTCAGTTTGCCCATGAAATCCGCAAAGCCCTGCGAGGCATCCTCCGCGCGCTGTTTCTCGTCTTTCTCCGTCATCTGCCATTCCTGCTCGGACACCTTCACCACGCAATCCGCCAGCTCCACAACCACGCGGCCATTGCGGTCGCTGAACCACTCGATGTACAGGCTGTTCCCCCAATGCTCAGGCGCGGGCTTTCCGGCGCGCTTCAGCTCCCACCATTCCTCGAACGGCAGATCAGGCACACGCACTTTGCGCGAGGCTGTGATGTCGCCGGCTGATCCGCGCTGTGGCGATGTCATCGTGGCATCCTTTCGCATCGGAGAGGTCTTCGCAGGATTGGTGAACTCCAGCCTGCATCCCGCCATGTCAGGATGCGCGTTTCCCTGCAAATCCAGCTCCACCGGCTCCGCCATGTCATGCAGCCAGAGTTTACCTTTCACCCGCCCTCGGGTGCGGTTGTCGATCTCTCCACGGATCACTGAATCATGAATGCGCCAGGCCATGGCAGCACGGGTGGGCGCGGATGCGCGGGAGTCAAGAGAGCGCTCGCGCTTTGAAAAACTCACGCTACGATCCGCGCCTGCGCGTCCGCAGATCCGGACGCTCCACAACATCCACACCACACACCACCATGGGCCTCATCGACTACCTTAAAGGACAGTTCCTCGAAATCATCGAATGGACGGACGACTCGCGCGACACGCTCTCCTGGCGTTTCCCGGACGAGGACAAGGAAATCAAGAACGGCGCGCAGCTCATCGTGCGCGAATCGCAGACGGTGCAGTTCGTCGATCTCGGCCAGTTCGGCGACACATTCGGCCCCGGCAAGCATACCTTGCAGACGGACAACATCCCCATCCTCTCCACGCTCAAGGGCTGGAAGTACGGCTTCAACTCGCCCTTCAAAGCCGACGTGTATTTCGTCAACACGCGCCTCTTCACCGGCAACAAATGGGGCACCAGCAATCCCATCATGATGCGCGACGCTGACTTCGGCATCGTGCGCGTGCGCGCTTTCGGCACCTTCGATTTCCGCATCGTCGAGCCGCGCCTCTTTCTCAAAGAAGTCGCCGGCAGCGATCATCATTTCCGTCTCGACGAGTTTGCCGAGACCATGCGCTCCCGCATCTTCAGCGTGTTCAGCGACGCGCTCGCCACGGCGAAGATCCCCGTGCTCGACCTCGCCACGCGCTACTCCGACCTCGGTGATGCGCTGTTGCCGGTGATCAATCCCATCGTCACTCAGAAGTACGGCATCGAAATCGCCAGCTTCGTTTTGGAAAACGCATCCGTGCCGCCCGAGGTCGAGGCGGCGATCGACAAACGCTCCAGCATGAGTGCCGTCGGCAATCTCAACGACTATGTGAAATTCCAGATGGCCGAAGGCATGGCAAAGGGCGGCGGCGGCGCAGGGGGCATGGCAGCGGAGATGGCGATGGGTTTCGGCATGGCGCAGCAAATGATGGCGCAAGGCGCGTTCAATCCGGGCGCACCCGGCACTGGCACACCGCCCGCGCTTCCCGGTGCGGCTGTAGCACCGCCGAATGGCGACATCCTCACGCCTGCGCAGGTCGCGCATACTCTCGGCGTGACCGAGGCGGATGTGATCGCGAGCATCGAGTCAGGCGATCTCAAGGCGAAGAAGATCGGCGCGCAGTTCCGCATCACCAAGGCGGCGCTGGATGAGTTTCTGAAGCACTAATATGGATTGCCGACGAATCGTCGGCGTTCCATGCGCGCGCATGAAAGACAAGCTATTCACCTTCCTCCGCCGCGTGTGGGAGAAGACTCCATTCCGGGCGATGACCGTGCTGGTCATTGCGCTGTTCGTCATTAAAGAGCAGTTCCCGTTCTCAAACTTCCCGATGTACTCGAACTTCGACACCGAGGCCGATGTCATCTTTGTCACGGATCAAAATGACAATCCGGTGGCGATGGATCGTGTCTTCAAGAGTGGCTCAGCCGGGACGAAGAAAACCTGGAAGAGCAAAGTGGCGGACATCGTGAACCCGCAAAGGCGTGACACCAAAGAGGCCACCGCCGCCGAGCGCGCGCAGGC